>CAVFZO010000021.1:0-28115 GCA_963626925.1 Clostridium sp. AM49-4BH | reverse complement strand
GACTTTGCTTCTGTGCGGTTCACTATCGCTATGTTTCGCTTGATTGTTGAAAGAAATGAAAAACTGGTTTAAAGTCAGACAATTCTGTCTTCAAATGTCTGATATTCTTGACTTTTCGATAGAACTCTAAGTTTCGCAGAGACTGTTTTCGGGCTTATAACATCTCTTTTCATACTGTCGACAGGCGCTCCGTCATCCTTCTTCCGAATGTTGAATAAAGAGGTACTCTCTGACATAATCAGAGCATGAGCGAAAACAACATTCAGTCCACCCACTGGGCGGATATCATGGCTGATAAGATCATCAGAGAGAAGGGCGACAAGCCCTCATATACATGTGCCAGCGGCATCACGCCGTCAGGTACTGTCCATATAGGCAACTTCAGGGAAATCATCACTGTCGAGCTTGTGGTGAGATGCCTCCGCGAGAGAGGAAAGAATGTGAGATTCATCTATTCCTGGGATGACTATGATGTGTTCAGGAAGGTTCCCAAGAACATGCCGGAGCCCGAGCTCCTGGCAACATACCTGCGTAAGCCGATCACCCTCGTTCCCGACACGAAGCACCGTGCCGAGAACTATGCACGCGGCAACGAGGTCGACGTCGAGAAGATTCTTCCGGCTGTCGGAGTCTTTCCCGAGTATCTCTATCAGGCGCAGAACTACAGGACGAACAAGTATGCTGAAGATATAAGGACTGCACTCGAACACCGTGATGAAATCAGAGCGGCACTTAACGAGTACAGGACGGAGCCTCTTGGCGAGTCCTGGTGGCCGGTTTCCGTATTCTCTTCATTCACCGACAGAGATAACACGACAGTCATCGGATGGGACGGAGAGTACGGAATTACATATCATGACGACGAACTCGACAAGACGGAGACTATCGATATAAGAACAACTCCCAATACGAAGCTCCCATGGCGTGTCGACTGGCCGATGAGGTGGGTCAAGGAAGGAGTTGATTTCGAGCCGGGCGGAAAGGACCACCTTACTGAAGGCGGTTCATACGACACGGCAAAGAATGTCGTCAAGATATTCGGAGGCACGGCTCCCGTTTCGATGAGATATGACTTTGTCAGACTCAAGGGCATGGGAGGAAAGATATCCTCGTCAGGCGGTGAAGTTGCAGATCTCTACGACGTCCTCGCCATATATCCTCCCGAGATTGTCAGATATCTCTTCGTCGGAACAAAGCCGCAGAGTGAATTCGCCATATCTTTCGACCTTGATGTTCTCAAGATCTACGAAGACTACGACAACTGCGAACGCATATACTTCGGTCTTCTTCCTGTCAAGGAACAGAGGAAGGAGAAGGAAAAGAGAATCTACGAACTGAGCCAGGTAAACGACAGGGAGATTCCGACGGAGCCCGGTTATCAGATTCCGTTCCGCCACCTCTGCAACTACGTTCAGATTTACTCCGGTGATACCGAAAAGGTTCTCTCCCGTCTCAGTGATGCAACGGAGAGCCAGAAGGAGAGGCTGAGAGTCAGAATCGAGTGTGCAAAGAACTGGCTGAGAGACTATGCTCCCGATGAGTTCAAGTTCGCTCTGCAGACAGAAGGCGATCCTCTCTATGAAGCGACGGAGAATGAAAGAAAGGCTGTCAGAGACTTCGCCGGCTATGTCGAGAAGTACCTTGATGAACTTTCGGAGAAGGATTTCTCCAACTATATCTATCAGGCTGCTGCCGACAACGGTCTTGAGAATGCCGACTTCTTCAGAGTCATCTACACGATACTCATCGGCAAGGAGAAGGGCCCCAAGCTTGCAGGTTTCGTCAAGGCCTGCGGCACGGAGACGATACTTCCGATTCTCAGAAGATATTGATGCGGCAATATAGACAGGATGCCCTATGCTGAACGGTGTAGGGCAATTTTCATGCCATTTTTAAAGGCTCATTTCCAGGCTTTTAAAGGCTCATTTCCAGGCTTCAAAGGCTCATTTCCGGGCTTCAAAGGCTCATTTTCAGGCTCTAAAGGCTCATTTTCAGGCTCTAAAGGCTCATATTATGGATATTTCTCCTCGTATTAGTTCTGAAAATCCTCTTCAAGGATAATCCATTGTCCATGTTTCTTTCCGCCTTCACGGCTGACAATACCGTCATTCTGGAGCTTCTGAACATATCTTTTAACAGTAACTTTTGCTTTTCCGATTTTCTGTGCAATCTCATCATATGTGATTAAGGGATTTTCCTTAATCAAATCAATAATCATCTGTGTCGTCTTGTCTGTTTTTTCAGGCCTTGTCTGGGATGTTTTGGGCTTTGCAACTTCCTCTTGCTCTTCTTCGGGATTTATTCCTTTCTCCAGCTTTTTGTAGAAGTCGGAAGCATAGCAGCGTGCACATACTCCTCCGAGAGAGAGGTCAATTACAGGGGCATTCGCCTTGTCGAGTTCGCAGAAGTGGAGAATCTTCTGATACCCGCGGCCCCAGGCTTCAATCATACCGCACTTGAAGAAAACGTTGGCAAGAAGGGGATTGCACTGAATGGAGAGATGTTCGGTGAGGATGTTCTCGGGTGTAATTTCCTTCGGCAGCTGACCGGGATTCCAGATTCTGATCTGGTCGTCCGTGATTCTGATGGTGACCGGCTGAGTAGAGAAATAATCACGGTGGATCAAGGCGTTGAGGAGAAGCTCCCTGAAAGATTCACGCGGGAAGAAAAAGGTCTCCTTCCTGTAGATTCCTTTGTAGTGTATGAGAGCTTTCAGATATTTGGTGTAAACAATCTCGATTGCCTTGTCGACCTGCGTCAGGAGAGGGCCGTGAACTTCGTCCTGATAGACGATATCAGCGTCAGTACGGAAGTATGCAATCTTGATGAAGGCACCGATTATCCACTTTTCCGGATCGGGATGAAATGCAAGTACTGCAGCTCTGTTGAGGCAGTTCCCTTCAATCAGGTGTAGGTTGTTAAGAAGTGTACTGTTCGGGATGTCGAGAGCTTTGGAGTCAATACGGCCCGAATCTCTTGCATTCTGCCGGAAGATATTGAAGGCATCGCTACTGAGATCGTCGACTGTAACACCGGTAACAGGGATTGAATCCCATGTTCTTCTCTGTTCTGTTAGAAGCATTCTGTCAAGTTCTATGCCGCTTACTTCCTGCAGCGTGGATCCTGACCTCTTGTAATACTTTCCTCTGAAACTGACGGGATAACTATAGCTGTCGACATCTATCCTTATGTAGTCTTTTCCATCATCTGTGATGAGAAGGGAGACAGGGCAGATGATTCCCATTGTGCTTCTGATTATTCCGGGAATATCTTCCGAAAGCTTGTGCGCGTCCGCGGCACCGCAGATTTCGCCTCTGTCGTCTATCCCGATATAGAGTGTTCCGCCTTCGGTGTTTGCAAAAGCACAGATCCATTTGAGGTAATCGTCGTGCCAGCTTGTCTTGAACTCGTAACATGATTTTCCTGCAGATTTATCTTCATTTCTTACTCCGCTGATTATATGTTAGCTTATAAACCGCTTATTTTTAACATTTCTTTTGAACAAAACGATTGCATGCCGGTTGGTTGGTGTTTTTATAATGCGGGCGGCAGTCCCGGTGTTCAAAGGAAAGCCGGGGCGGTCCTTCATGTTTTGATTGAGGAACTACGGAACAACGGTTCCCGGAGAGAGGACAATGATTTGTGAATCCGTGGCGCTTTACTGTCCTTTCAATTCCTGAAAACCTTGTCCAGGATGATGGAGTTCTGTCTCCATTTCTCTGCTGTTTTGACCTGAAGGTCCAGACGGACGGTGGAGGACGGGAAGATCTCTCTGATTTCACGTCTTGCTTCCGTGCCGATACGTTTGATGTTGCTTCCTCCGCGTCCGACTATGAAGCCCTTCTGGCCGTCACGTTCGACGCATATGAATGCCCTTATCCAGACTTCCTTCGTCTCTGCGTTGTACTCCAGGTCAGATACCTCGACATAGATGACATGAGGCAGTTCGTCAGTAAGGTTCGATATCGTCTTCTCCCTGATGATCTCGCTAATTCTGAACTCGAGGTCCTGGTCCGTGTACTGGGTCTCGTCGTACATGAGCTCCCCCTCGGGGGCGAGACGGAAGAGGGCGATGAGAATATCGTCGATGCCGTCGTCGTCGAGTGCGGATGCGACGAAGCTTTCGACATTGGGGAGGTTCTCCTTCAGAAAGAATTCAGCACCGCTGATGTTTTCATCCGTGAGGATGTCCTTCTTGTTTATTACGGCGAGTGTCTTCACACGGGATGCCTTGATCATTTTCGAAATAGCCTTTTCCTCTTCTCCTGCCGTTCTCTTTCCGTCGATGACATAGAGAATGAGGTCGCTGTCCTTGAGGGCGGAGACTGTCACATCCTGCATCCTTTTATTGATGGTTTTGTCGGAGAGGTGGTAGCCGGGTGTGTCGGTGAAGACGAGCTGCCCGCGCTGATCTGTGTAGATGCCTCTGATCTTGTTTCTCGTTGTCTGGGGGGTGGGACTTGTTATGGATACCTTCATCTCGCAGATTGTGTTGACGAGGGTGGACTTTCCGCTGCTCGGCCTTCCTATTACAGATACTGTTGCGCTCTTCATACCGTTATTATTGATGAGATGAAAGAAAAATGCTACACGCATTTCCCAAACGCTCCGAATTTGGTTATTATCTCTGTATGGACGAAAAGAAACAGATAACAGAACCGACTCTGCTCGATAAGCTCATGAAGACACGCTCTGTCATGATCAGCGGCGAAATCAACAAGGATACGGCAAACGACTTTGCCGTGCGCATGCTTGTTCTGGACAGCGAAAGCAGTGATCCTATAACCGTATATATAAACTCACCCGGCGGAGATGTCGATTCCGGCTTTGCAATCTACGACACAATCCGCTTCGTCTCCTCTCCTGTCCGTGTTGTGGGAATGGGACTTGTCGCATCGGCTGCGGCGCTCATCTATCTCTCCGTCGACAAGTCGAGGCGTTTCGCATTCGAGAATTCTACATACCTCATCCATCAGCCCCTTTCGGAGCTGAAGGGAACGGCTATCGATCTCGATATCTATGCGGGAAAGCTTGAAGAGCTCAGAAAGAAGCTTGACGGCGTTATCGCAGGAGCAACCGGAAAGAGCATCGAAGAGGTCAGTGCCGACACCGAACGCGACCACTGGCTTTCGGCTGAGGAAGCCGTCGAGTACGGTATTGTAGGAAAGATTATCAGGACAAAAGCGGAAATCTGAGAAGAAAAGTCAGATTTCTTTGACAAAAACGGGAAAAATAATGCTTCTATAGTATGAAAGTATTATTTTTCCTTTTTTCACTGCTTCTTGTTTCATGCTCGCCTCACACTGTTGAGGAGGGTTTCACAGTTACAAGCTGGAATACCTACTGTTTCTTCGACGGTGTCAGCTCCGGAAGCGAATATTCGGAGTTCCTCTCTTCAAGCGGGTACAGCCGCGAAAAGTATCAGAAGAGGGTGCAGTCCACCGTTTATTATATCGCAGCCAATATGAAGGACAGTGATGTCATCATTCTCGAGGAGATCGAGAGCGTGGATGTGCTCTCGGAACTTCTGGAAGCGGGGCTCAAGGGGCTGGGCTTCAGGTACTACGGACTTGCGCAGAAAAGCGACGGGGAGCTCTCTGTCGGCTTCATATCGAAGACGAAACCGTCTTCGTATGCCTTCCATTCAACAGAGTCCTCACGTGCCGTCCTGGAACTGAAGTTCATAGTCGGTGGTGAGATGGTCACCATCTTCGGCGTTCATCTCAAGAGCCAGCTCAATGACTCCTCCTCCCGCATCGAGGAACTCGAGCTCATCCGCAGCCTTGTGGAAAGGAGGGACGGGGAGTGTGTCATCGTAATCGGTGATTTCAATACAGACTGCATCTCAGGCGGTGAGATGGGGGACAGTAAGCTCTCCTCGTCCTTTGCCCTTCCCCTTACCGGGGACGGAGCCCGGGCCTGGGGTGGCACGCTCTTTTCTCCCTACCTCGATTACGGGGGAGCAGTCGCGGGAGGTTCATACTACTATGATGGCGTATGGTACAACTATGACAACGCCCTTCTTTCCTCTTCCTTCTTCGACGGAAGGGGACTTGAATATGAGAGCTTTTCAATCGTCTCGGGAGCACTCTCGAAGACAAGTGGGGGAACTCCCCTGAAGTATGAGAAGAGTACGGGAAACGGATTTTCCGACCACTTTGCCATCACCCTCCGCCTGCGCTACAATTGAGAGATGAAAGAGAACCTCAAAGAGATACTTTTCGGCGGCCAGACCTTCTCATGGCGTGAGGAGAAGGGCGGCACATATGCCGCAGTCCTCAACGACAGGGTCTGCAGAATAAGAGATTTAAGCGATGCTGAATCCGATCCGTTTCTCCGCAGTTATTTCGACCTTGACTATGACTATGTGAAGGCGAGGGAGGAGATCGCGGCGAAGGACGATATTCTCAGAAAAGCTACTGAGAGTGTGGGACTTCTGAGGATCCTCAAGCAGGATGAGTGGACGACTGCCGTTTCATTCATACTATCCCAGAACAACAATATCAGGAGAATTACCGGACTCTATAACAGACTCAGCGAGAAGTACGGCCATGAGGTTGAGAAGGGGTGGTACACATTCCCGCGTCCCGAGGATTTCGATGGAGTTACGGAGGAGAACCTCAGAGCTCTCGGGGTCGGCTTCAGGGCGCCATTCATCCTCAGCGCCGTCGAAAAGCGCGATATCTTTGAAGAGGTGAAGACGCTTGATTTCGACTCCGCAATGGAAAGGCTGATGAGTGTGAAGGGGATAGGAGTCAAGGTTGCCTCCTGCATCCTCATATTCGGCTACTCAAGACGCGAGGGTTTCCCCATAGATACATGGATGAGAAAGTGCCTCGATGAGTACTACCCGGGAAAGGACAAGAGCTACTTCCATCCATATGAAGCTCTGTCGCAGCAGTATCTTTTCTCATATATGAGAGGGATGGAAAGGCAGCAGAAAGGATAATCAGGGTATTAGTCAGCCGGGCTGATTAATCCATGCCGCAGATCATACAGTCAGGTATACAGGAGTGCGTAGATGTCTTTCTGCAGCATGGAAATAAACACTTTGTTAATGGTGAGTACAAAGGCCGGACATCCGGCCTCTTTTACTCTACCTTGACGCCTTGACGATGAGAATCTGCGAGCAGTCTGTCGAGTTGAAGACTGCAAGCCATTTTCCGTCACTCGATATCTCGATGGAGTTGTAAATGCTGCTGTCGAGAGTTATCGACGAGCCCTTCTCGAGAACATAGACGCCATCTGCGTTCACCATCGGCGTGAGAGTCACGAGTTTTTTCTCTTCGTTGTCGATCATGTAGCCGTACTTCGTGTCGCGGCACATCTCGATCGTGGCGATGCTTCCCTCCTCGAGTGCATCCTCTCTGTACTGCTCGTAACCGTTGGCGGAAGATGCGGCCTTCTTGTAGTAGATGATCTTCTCCGAAGAGAGAATGAAGGCATAGGTTCCCGTACTCTCTAAAAAGCCGCAGCTTATGCCGTCCCTGAACTCGTCCTTCGTCTTCTTGGCATTGTAGTATTCGACATAGTCGCTCCAGCTCACCCACATGAAGTATTCAGAGAATCCCGCCTTATCGTAGGTGTCATTGTAGTGAGCCTCTCCGACCTTTCCCCTCTGACCTGAAATCGAGATGAAGCGTCCTGTGGAAGGCAGCGTCGCCATGTCCTTGAAGCCGGAGTAGCCGAATTCAAGAGTCGGCGCCGTTATGTACCTCCCGTCCCGATTGATCATGTTACCGCTGTTGGGACGGAAGTTGAATGCGACATATCCCATCCTAGTTTTCCCGACGTTCTCGATCTGTGCGATGAATACGTTGTCACCTTCGACAATCTTCACGAAACGGCATGCCCTGTTGACGCCGCCTGAGGAGTCGAACGAGGTCTCCTCGTCGTTGAACGTGATCTGAGTTGTCGATACCATGAGGTTCACGGCCTTGCAGCTCGAGTTGCTGTTGCAGAGGACGATGACCGAGTAGTAGCTCTCATTCGGGCTTCCTGTCGTCGCGAAGTCCGATACGTCGTACTCCCCGATACCGACCTCATTGTAGCTGTAGGATGCGGCGACAGCGTAGGATGAGGACGTCATCTTCACAAGCTGTATGAGGTCGCTCTTGTTGCTTGCTATAAGAAGATAGTTGTTCGGCAGGAAGTGCATCACAGTATCTCCTCCGAGAACGAGTTCGCTGTTTGATGAGGATGAGAGCGTTATCTTCTGATAGAGGTCCCCCTCCTTTGTCGATGCCGCGGCACGGAACGAGAAGCTCTGGGAGCCCAGGGAGCCTGCTTCCCCCGTGCTTGTCACAACGTCGATTCTGTGGCTTCCTTCCACGACCCCGTTTTTGAACGTGCAGCTGTTGCCTCTTCCCGCTTCGACTCCGTCGAGGTACCAGATGGTGTTGAGGTCCTTCTCCTTTATCGTCGAATCCTGGGGAACCGAAATGGCAACAGTGAAGACCTTGTTCGCCTCTATGAGTGATTCCAGCCCTGTTATCGAGACTTCGACGGGAGTCGAGGTCTTGTCCGATATCGTGATCTCGCTTTCGGCTGTCTCATCCGTCGAGGAAACGAATTCCAGCGTTTCCTCCGTTACTGTCTCGTTCGTGATCCTGATTGCTGTCGCCAGCCCCTGTACCTTTCCTCCTGTACTGTCGATGAGTTCTGCCTGGAGTGTGTATGAACCTGCGGGAAGGTTTGTGTGGTAGATTGTGCACTCACCGTCTGCGGGAGTGGACGGTGTGAGGATTATCTCATTGCCGGACTGTGATTTAAACACAGTATGTATGCTTTTGACATCCTTAATCACATTCTCGTCCCACTTCAGCGTGAGCTTCAAGTCCCCGTTCCCGACAAGCTCGTCTAGGGAGATTGCGATGCTGTTCTTGCCGGCAATCAGAGATATCTCGCCTTCTCCGTATGCAAGGTCCTTTCTTGCACTATTGAATCCGTATACCTTTATCTTCCACTTTCCGACAGAGAGTCCGTCGAGGTTTATATATGAATAATAGGTATAGTAGGGGTCGCTCTCCTTCCCGTCGGGAGAGATTGTAATGACCTTGTAGCCGTAGATCTCCATATCTTCGGCATCGGGCTTTACTGTTCTCCTTGAATTCTTCATCTCGATTCTGAGCGATGCGCTCTCCGCCTCCGCCTTGCACGCCACTGAAAGAAGTGTGATCAGGGAGAGGAGAATAACGAGTACTGTCAAAGTTTTCTTCATGGTTTCCTCCGAAAAATTTTGTTCTTTACTCTTTAAGACAGAAAATTTCGGGATTTTGTCAGACTTTTCTTTCAAAAATTGAAAAAAAGTTTATTTTTGCTATGATTAAGGGGGGAGTAAACATGAAAAAATTCGATCCTCTGCTGCTGGTGCTCGTCATCCTTGTCGGCATTTTCTCATACTTCGTGGCTTTCAAAGGTGTCGTACACCTCTGGATGCTGCCTCTTCTCATAGTTTTCACAGCCGTCTGGTATGTATGTACGGCGCTTGTTACAAAGGGTATGGTCTCCCACAGCCGCGGCGGCGAAGAATTCTTCTATTCGAGAGCCTCTCTCGTGAGCAGTAACGAGACCGAACTCATCTCCGGGGCTCTTGTCATAACCGGAAGCGAAATCGTCTTCTATAAAAGATTGAGATACCTTGGAGGTGTCAAACCCGTATGGTCGGCTTTCACCTCCCAGATCGAGTCATATTCACTTGAAAAAGTTGATGACAAACACGACGGAATCGTCTTCAAACTGAACAATTCGGACGATAAGATCAAGGTGGCGTCGAGGTCGCTCAAAAAGCACGAGGAGGAGCTGAGAGCGGCCCTCGGATGGTGAAAAAAGGCCAAAAGTGTCACTTTTCTGGCCACTTTTTACATTTTTAATCTGAAACAATGTAGTCATGAAGAAGTTCGTGACTATTTTTTTAACATTTTTTGCAGCGGTTTTTCTCCCTGCTTTCTCCTTTGAAGCAGGTGTCGACCTCAGGTCCTCCGACTCCTTTTTCCGCGATGGAATCAGAGTCGACGGAGAGGTCGGCTTCGAGCTTGAATCATTCAAGATAACAATCCCATTCCGGTATGGAAAAAGCAAGGATTATGACATCTCGCTCTTCGAATCGGGAGTGCTGGTCTCCGTTCATCCCTGGGAGGAAATCGGATTCTTTGCCGAAGCATCCCTTCTCAAGGTCGGATACCTCTGGGGGCTTTACGCACCCGACGAGGGGCTTTACTTCGCCGCAGAGGGAAGTGTGGGCTGGAACTTCGTATTCGGGCACTTCTACATAAGGCCGAAGTACACATTCCGTTCGTCTCTGAGCGGAGAGGACGTGAAGGAGGAGAGAATGAAGGTCATTCCCCAGTTCGACGGGGGAAGGATCAGTCTTCATATAGGAATTACATCTGGAGGTGTAAAATGAGGAAAACAACACTTACAACGAGCGTTGTCGGCTGGGCGTCCATAATCTTGATGCTCTTTTCATCATGCTCACCTGCACTCACAGCAAGGACCGGTGTCAAGAAAAGTGTCCTTATGAGTGAGAGTGCAAGGATGATCGACGAGTATTACGAGGAGGTAAGAACTGTGCTCGTCGAAAACGGAGAATACTCGGAGGAGGAGATTGCCTCCTACGGTACTCTGACAGGGGAGGAGATCACACGTGCTCTCTCGGAAGAGGAGGACGGAGAGAAATATCTCGATTTCCTCTATGCCGCGAACAATGCAACCGACACTGAGGAGATCCTTTCGGCTGCTTCAGAGTTCCTGTCCGATGAGGATATGGCTTCTCTGAGGACGAAGGCTGCTGAGATCGAGGAGCACTTCGGAAAAGAGGGAGAGAGAATTGCCCGTGCTCTCAACCCCGGTGACAAGGAGGAGTTCTACAAAGACCTCAGGTCACTTACTGTGAAGTCCGTCGTGCTTCTGACCGCAGCCATCGTCTATGCTATCATACCCAAGGTCCTCTTCTGGGGAAAGGTCTCCGCGGCAACCGCGGTATCTGTTGCGGCGGGAATAGTTGCCAGCACCATAATTACGATCATCGAATGGTCGGACAAGGACCTGCAGCATGACGAGAATGCATTCAAGGACTGGCTGGACAATGTCACAAGCGAGCCTGTCGCCGCATGGGCGCTGGCCCAGGGGGTCATAACGACCCAGACTGCGGCAGGAACGACACCTGTCGTCGCAGCTCTGATTCTTGCGGTCTTCGCCATCTATCAGATAACTGACAGCACGAAGAAGATTCTCAAGAATTACAACTGGAAAACCTGATTGTTTATTCTCATTTCCGCCGCCAATTGGATATAATGAGTTACCAGTGAACGTCTGACGGGTTAAGAGTAAATTAGTCCGTTGGCGGCGGGATGGGGATAATCCCTCTTCCGACTTCGGTGGGAAAGAAAGGAAAAAGATGATTGTATTCAACGATTCTCTGAGAGACAGATTCATAAGGTATACGACATACGACACGATGTCGGATGCGACAAAGGCTGAAAGCGTCAGACCCTCGACTCCCGGTCAGGAGGTTCTCCTCCTTGCCCTCAAGAAGGAACTCGAGGAAATGGGACTCGAGACCTACTACGGAGACGAGAAGGTTGTCATGGGAAGACTCAAAGGCAACAGCGGCACGAAGACGATAGGCTTCATGGCACATGTCGACACAGCCGACGACTGCCCGGGTAACGGTGTCATGGCAAAGGTCTGGAAGAACTACGACGGAGAGAAGATCGTTCTCGACGGGGGTACGGTACTGGACCCGGAGGAGGATAAGGACCTTCTTCTCTACAGAGGCGGCGAGATAATAACAAGCGACGGAACGACACTCCTGGGCTCCGACGACAAGGCGGGCGTTGCAATCATAATGGAGATGCTGGGCTATTTTGTCTCCAATCCCGATCTGAAGAGACCCGATATCGAGGTATATTTCACACCCGACGAAGAGACGGGGTGCGGTATGGACAGCTTCCCCTACGAAAAGCTCAGAAGCACATGCTGCTACACAGTCGACGGGGGAAGGGAGGGCGAACTCGAAACGGAGTGCTTCAATGCCGCGACAGTCAGTATAAAGATACACGGTGTCTCGATTCATCTCGGAGACGCAAGAGGAAAGCTTGTCAACGCTGTTACAGTAGGCGCTCAGATAGTCTCGGCTCTCCCGCAGGCCGAAAGCCCCGAAGCGACGGACGGCCGATACGGATACTACTGCCCGCTTGTCTTCAACGGGGCGGGTGAGGAGGCTGAACTCCAGGTCTATATCAGAGACTTCGACAGGGATAAGTTCGAGAAGAAGATCGAGAACACGGAGAATATCGCAAAGGCCGTGACTGCACTCTACGGCGGCTCAGTCGAAGTAAATACAAAGGTGAGCTACCGCAATATGGCCGAGGTCAACAGGAACGACTCCTCATCGACGGAGGCTGTCTACAAGGCGGCAGAGAAGCTGGGACTGACACTGGAGGATACCCTCATCAGGGGAGGTACCGACGGCGCAAGACTTGCCGAGACCGGCGTTGCGGCACCCAACCTCTTCACAGGCGGCCACAACCTCCATTCGAGAAAGGAATGGGTCAGTGTGGATGCAATGAACCGCAGTGCCAATCTCTGTGTAGGCATTGCTGAATACTGGAGTGAAAAATAGCCTGAAGTGAAGAAGATACTCTCTCTCCTTGTTGTTTTTATCTCTATACTGCCGTTGTTTTCATCTGTCGTCTTTTCTGAAGATGTTCCTGAAGACGTCAGATCACAGCTCGAAGCTGCAATAGTTGCGGCAGTCGGGGACCGGAGTGAAACAGAGGTCTCTGTCGATAAATACGAGATTGATGAAGGCGTGGTTTCCATCACGCTCTCTTTCTCGGAGAAGAGCATCATCCTCAAAGCGCCCGAAGGCGATATCGAGAGTGAAATCACGGCGCTCTTCTACTATGAGGAGAGCCTCATGGAGGAAGGCGCGAGACTGGACTATATCTATAAGGAGTCCTTCTCATCGATTTCTCTCGAAAATGCGAAGAGAGGGCAGAACTACGCACTTCTGGGGAAGAGCGGAAAGACGGAGGCGCTCTTCACTGCTGGCGGCGTCTATGAAGAGGCCGTAACACTGAGGCCGTACTGGCTCTCATCTCCGCTTCCCGGAATGAGACTGGAGAGGATCAACGGTTTCTCTCTCTCCATGCGTGCATTCTCGAATACGAAATTCACCTCTTACGGAACATCTCTCTCACTCTATTATTCGACCTTTACATATCCGCTGGTGCCGTTTATCGAGGCTGCGGTGATCTATGACGGCTCCTTCGGCTGCGTTGTATCGGGAGGATTCAGTTCGTCGTTCTCCCTTGCGTCTGTCTGGCCGGATATCCCGATAGTGAGAAATCTCAGCGTAGAGGGACAGGCGGCACTTGGATGGAGATTCGGAAGCAGCCCGGCTCTCTCGAGTGAGGCCCTCGTTGCACTGAAGTGGGCTTTCAGCAGAGTTTTCTCCCTCTCTCTCGGAGTTGTGAATTACTCCGGTACGAACTATATTCTTCTCGGATGCGGAGGAAAGCTGTGAAAAAGATTCTTCTCCTTCTTTCAATTGTGCTTCTTCTTGTATCGTGCTCGACTCTTGAGCGTGACCAGGCGAGGCCCTCCTGGGTCGATAATCCCCCGCTCTCCATTCTCTCGACAGTCATAGTCGGAAAGGGTGAAGGGGAGAGTGAATCCCAGGCCGATAAGGAGGCATACCTGAGTATACTTTCCTCTCTCAGTGAGAAGGCCGGAGTCGATTACAGCGTGAAATACTATGAGGAGCTCTCCCTCACTGACAGGATAAGCGCCTTCGACACAGTTGTGACGACGAAGTATCATACATCCCGTGACGGCATCTTCTACTCCTACATGCTCAGTACAACTGACACAATACGCCTCCAGGAGGTTTCGGCATCAGATTACGCCGTACTCGCCGGGAGGGAGCAGAAGGTGAAGGACAAGGTATCCCAGTCTCTTTCGTACTACAGGGAGAACAGGGACGTGGATGCTATAAACTCCCTCCTCGAAGCCGTGGAACTCTCTCTCGAGGGTGAGATCACCGATGAGAGCTGCAGTACGGAGGTTCTTGTTGAGAGACTCGAGAAATATGTTTCACAGATAAAGTTCGAATATATAGGGCGCAGCAGGAAGACGGACTGGGAGACGGGCTTCAGAATCTACCGCAGCAAGGGAATAATGTACCCCTCAGTCGAGTATGCAGAAGTGAAGGTCATCTATCCTTCCCTCAATGCCTCCGGAGAGATTATCTATCTTCCGTATTCTGCTCTCTCTGATGAGAACGGCATTGTAAAAGTCAACAAAACGAATGCCTATTCACTGAAGAAAGGTGAGATGAGCATTGTGATAGATGTCGATGAGGATACTATAAAGCGCATAGACGAAAAGACTGACGGCACTCTGCTCGAGTCTTTCAGGAGCCTCCTCTCGGAGACTGTTTTCACTGCTCAATACAGCGAGGACGAGGTGTACGGCCCGGGGGAGGCTGTCATCGCACTTGCCCTCTCGCTCTATGACGGAAGCCGTGTAGATATTGCGCCTGCGGCAGAAACAGTGGCCGAGATGGCTGATGCTCTGGGGCTTGAGAACGTTACTGTTGTCGAAGCCGAGGGCGAGGAGGAGGAAGAGGCGCTTCTCTTCCTCCTCGAGAGGTATTCCTCGACCTCTGTCATCTACATGATCCGCATAGGAGTCGTGGAGAGGGTGTATACCCTAGGTACATGGTATATAAAGACCGAGGGAAAGATAATCAGGATAGACAACAGAAGCGGGACGAGCGAGGAGTACAAGACTATGCAGTATTCGACTGCCGTCGACGGCGAAGAGCCCGATGAGGATGCGGCGCTGACGAATCAGATAAGACTTACCGTATCTTTCGTTCTCGGAGAATTCTGACGATCCCTCTGCTGTCGTTCGTGATGATGAACGGCGGGTTGAGAGGAAGAACCTCATCGAGGGCTTCCTCTGTGTCGACTGTCCAGGGGACCATCTCCCATTTCTTCTTTCTGTTCTTCTGAGCTGCCGCTATGTCCCATTTCGGCTTGAGAAATGTGCCCGGGAAGAAGAATCTTCCTTCTCCGTTCCTCATGAAGAACGGCAGGGATGTCGGAGGACCGTCATAGATGACAGCCATCTCGAAGCGGCGTTCACTTATCCTGCTGAAGAGACGCATGGCAAGCGGGTTGAATGAGGAAACCATTATTCCCGGCTGGAATTCCTTTCTCCTTTCGAGTTCCTCCATAAGGAGAGTACATACCTCCCTGTTGAAATCGACGGCCTGGTCGGCCTTTATCTCGATGTCGTAGTAGACGGGACCGAGAGCGTCGAATACCTCCCCGAGTGTTGCGACTGCGGGAGCTGAGGCCTTAATCTCGCTGTAAGTCGAATCCTCGATTCTGATATCGACGCCGTAAACGCGCCTGAGAGAGTTGTCGTGAGATATCACGAGCACATGGTCCTTCGTCGCTCTTATGTCGAGTTCGACGCCGTCCGCACCGTCCTCTAGTGCGCGCCTGAACGAGGCTACAGTGTTCTCTATCTCCATAAGGGGCGCGCCGCGGTGTCCCAGCACAAGATTGTGTGCACTGTCATTGAACATGTAAAAGATCCTCTATTTCGCTTTGCCAGAGCGTCTCGTCAGGTGTTTCAAGTATGAGAGGGATATCCCTCACCTCCTTCCGTCTGACTATTTCATGGAAGGGTTCGATTCCGATCAGGCCCTTTCCGAGATTGTCGTGTCTGTCCTTCTTCGAGCCCAGCGGGACCTTCGAATCATTGAGGTGCATGCCGAAAAGCTTTCCGCTTCCGAAGCGCCGGAAGAACGAGTCGAGAACTCCGCCGGCATCCTCCTTCACGTCGTATCCTGCGCCGTAGAGGTGAGCTGTGTCGAGGGTGAATCCCGTTCTGTCCTTCTCACTGATCAGGGAGAGTATTTCGTCAAGCTCCTCGAAGCTCGAGCCGATGATTGTCCCCGCTCCCGCCGTGTTCTCGATTGCGACCCGCATTCCCGGACATGCCTTGAGAACGCTGTCGATCATCTCTGCGCTCCGCTTTATGCCGTCCTTCCTTTCGCCTTCTTTGTAGGCGCCGGGATGTATGTTGATCACATCGAGCCCGAGGCTCTCCAGCCTCCTCATCTCGAGGAGGAAGAGGGCCCTCGACTTTTCTTTGAGCTCCTCGTCGGGAGACGCGGGATTTATGAGGTAGCCGGCGTGTGGGAGCACACCCTTTATCGTGTAGCCGTATTTTGTCATGTTGTCCCGGAAGGCAAGTATTTCGCTTTCCTTCAATTCCGGGCTCTTCCACATCCTCTGGTTCTTCGAGAAGAGTGCAAAGCCCGTTGCTCCGAGACTGTGGGCACGTTCGACAGAGAGGGCAATCGATTCAGATATTGAAACATGCGGACCTATATATAACATGGACAGAGGATAATACTTTTCCCCGCATTGTGAAAGCCGAGTGTTTTACACTCCACCGGCTAATCTCTATAATCATGGAATGGACAAAGAACTCAGAGAAGGGGAGAAGTATTCCTCCTTCACGCTAACAGATGTTACGCCGTGTCCCGATTACAACGGCACGGGTTACCTTTTCAGACACGACAGAACAGGCTTTGAGGTATTTTTCTTCTCGACTGATGACAGTGAATGCTTCTTCTCCTATAACGTATATACTCCTCCTGAGGATGACACCGGCGTCTTTCATATCCTCGAGCACACCGTGCTCACGGGAAGCAGACGCTATCCTGTACGTGATCCCTTCATGGATATGGACCGTAACAGCGTCAACACCTTCCTCAATGCGATGACGGGGCCCGACAGGACATACTACCCTGCGGCAAGTCCTCTCAAAAAAGACTTCGACAACATCTTCTCCGTATACACAGACGCCGTATTCGATCCCCTTCTGAGGCGCGAGTCGTTCATGCAGGAGGGAATAAGGCTCGGCAGCCGCGGCTTCGAGGGCGTAGTCTTTTCGGAGATGAAGGGCGATTTCTCGAGCCACTCGAGCGTTGTCTTCAACACCCTCAACAGGTATCTTTTCTCCCCCTCATCTCCGTTCAGGTTCGAATCGGGGGGAGATCCGCGCTCGATTCCCGACCTCACTTATGAAAAGTTTGTCGAAACCTACAGAAAGTATTACACGCCGGCGAATATGACGCTCTTCCTCTATGGAAATCTTGATGTGGAGGAGAAACTTGAGTTCCTTGAAAGGGAATATCTTCAAAACCGTGAGGCTGGTGTGAGGGCACCAAGGCCGGAAGAGGAGAAGAGATGGACAGAGCCCGGGTTCGTGAAGGCCCGGAGCGACGCCGAGGAGGGCGAGAAAGGCTCGTCCGTCATGATGAGCTGGCTTCTCGGTCCATCATCGGACCCGCTTCTCAACACGACGCTCTCCATCGTTGTCGATGTTCTTCTCGGTAACCCGGGATGCCCGCTTTACAAGGCGCTCATCGACTCCGGAGTGGGACGTGACATAGCCGACGAAGGGGGGATGAACGATTCCTATTCGTCGCTTGTCTTCGCAACAGGATTCACAGGCGTTGATGAGAAGGACACTGAAAAGGCCGGAGAGGTCATTCTCGAAAGCCTCAGAAATATTGTAGATAAGGGCATCGACCCCCTTCTTGTCGAAGGGTCGCTGAGGTCGATAGAGTTCAGACTCCAGGAGATAAAGGAAGGAACCCCCAACGGCTCGAGAATATTCTTCTCCCGAATAGACAAGGGCTGGGCTTACGGCCGCAATCCCGGCACGATGCTCTCTCCGGGGAAGGAGATAGCATCAATCAGAAGGGAGATCGGGAAGAATCCGCGCTATCTTGAAGAATGGATCGAAAGCAATATACTCGAGAACCCGCACCGTCTCCTCTCCCTTGTAGTCATGGATGAGAAGAGGGCCGTGGAGACGGAGGCAATAATCGAAGAGAAGAGGAAACTCTATGCCCCCCGCTATACAGCCGGGATGGAAAAGAGATTTCTTGAGTACGAGGAGAGTGAAGATACACCCGAAGAGAAGGCGACGCTTCCCCGCCTCACCCTTTCCGACATCCCGAGGTCGATGACGACAATTCCGAGAGAGGAGAGAGACGGCATTCTCGTATCGGCGATGGAAACAAACGGCATTGTCTACGCGGACGCGGCATTCGACTGCAGCGATTTCTCAATCGAGGATCTTGAATACTGCTCCCTCCTTACCCGCCTGTTGACGATGACGAATGTCGGAGAGCTCTCATACTCTGAGTTCCTGACACGGATGCGTTTTTCCTCGGGAGGATTCTCTGCACTCCTTGAGACGGGAACAACGACAGAAGGAAAGGAGAGAGATTCTCTCATCATACGCTTCAAGAGCCTTTCACGGTACTACGGCGAGACACTCTCTCTTGTGGAAAAGCTCCTTACGGAGGGTGACTTCTCCTCTCCCGAGAGACTGAGGGCTGTCTTGAGGGACATCCAGAGCGACTATGAATGGGCAGTCCAGAGGGACGGACACCTCTTCGCCCTTTCTTCTGCTTCACGCTTCTTCTCTCCCTCTCTCTACTCAGCCGAGAAGACGCAGGGAATATCATTCTGGTTCAGGGTGAACGAGATGCTTTCGTCCCCCACCGACGAGCTTGCGGCGAAGATCGAGGCCGCTAGAAAGAAGCTCTTTGTAAAGAAGAGGCTTGTGTGGCACATCGTCGCAGGGGAAAAGGATATGGAGAGTGCACTCTCCCTCACGTCCTCTTTCATATCACGCCTGCCGGAAGGAGAGGAGGCCGGAGCCTCTTCAAAAAGAGTAAGGGCATGCTCGAGAATGCTTGCCTATACGCTCTCGACGAGCGTGAACTATACTTCCCTTGTTTTCAAAGCTCCTCCGGCGGAGGATGACGACACGGCGGCG
Organism: Clostridium sp. AM49-4BH; assembly: GCA_963626925.1. Classification (GTDB taxonomy): domain Bacteria; phylum Spirochaetota; class Spirochaetia; order Sphaerochaetales; family Sphaerochaetaceae; genus Ornithospirochaeta. Next base: position 9,230 of record CAVFZO010000021.1, on the reverse strand, counting down.
ATGAGGGTGTTTCTGTCCCTTCTCTCGCGCTCCTCTCTCTGGGCGCTCGAGAGGGAGAAGGGCGGGGCCTACGGGACTTCCGCCTCCCTCGATATAAACGAGGAGGTATGTCTCTTCTGCACATACCGTGATCCGAGACTCGACTCCTCCATCGACGACTACCGCTTTGCCGTCGCAGTCGAGACTGTCACAGACGAGAAAAAGGAAGACACCCTCCTCAGGGCGCTATCGAAGGACCTCAGACCCACCGGTCCCCAGAGCAGGGGAATCGTGGATCTGAGGCGCTACCTCTACGGAATAACAGATGATCTGAGGCTCCGTCTCAGGGATGCGCTCTTCGCCGTCAGTACGGACGACCTCGAAAGGGCGAGAAAGAGGATTCTATCTCTGATGGAGGAGGACAGTGCCGTCACTGTCATAACCTCATCAAGGAGTGCACGCGCAAGCCGTGAGAAATTCAGGATCATAAAATTGCCTTTTAACAACAAATGACGGAAAAACCGTTGTACAATCATCAGAGGAGGAAGCCATGAAGTATATAGGAGCTCTCGACCAGGGAACAACAAGTACAAGGTTCATCATCTTCGACGACAGAAACAACATCGTCTCGACCAGTCAGCTCGAGCACAGACAGATCTATCCCAGGCCGGGCTGGGTTGAACACAACCCGGAGGAGATATGGAAGAATACATGCTCTGTAATCTCATCCGCCCTCGAGAAGGCGGGACTTCAGGGCGAGGACCTCTCCGCCGTCGGAATCACGAATCAGAGGGAGACTGTCATCGCCTTCGACCGTGAGACGGGAAAGAGCTACCACAACGCCATTGTGTGGCAGGACCTCAGAGGCGCCGAGTTCATCGACAACGTTTTAAGAAAGACGGTGAGCGAGGAATACATCCGTCAGAAGACGGGACTTTTATATTCGCCCTACTTTTCGGCCAGCAAGATAAAGTGGCTTCTCGACAACGTTCCGGCTGTGAAGAGGAATGCCGAGACGGGGCGCCTTGTGTTCGGTACGATCGACACCTACATGACATACCGCCTCACAGGAGGAAAGGCACTCGTGACAGACGTCACCAATGCCTCGCGCTACATGCTCATGAACATCGCATCCCTCAAGTGGGATGACGAGATGCTCTCCCTCATAGGTGTAAAGAAGGAGTGTCTTCCCGAGATAGTATCCTCTTCGGGCGTTATCTACGGCTATACAGATCCCGACGGGCCGTTCAAGGCCTCCATTCCCGTATGTGGAATACTGGGTGACCAGATGGCGGCACTCTTCGGCCAGGCATGCTTTGACAGGGGAAGCAGCAAATGCACATACGGCACGGGATGCTTCATGCTTGCAAACATCGGCGAGGAGATATGCTACTCCCAGAGCGGACTTTTAACGACGGTGGGCTACCGTATAGAGGGTCAGAAGCCCGTGTATGCACTCGAGGGCTCCGTTGCAGTTGCCGGATCTCTTGTGCAGTGGGTGAGGGACAACCTCAAGATGGTCTCGTCGGCGAAGGAGCTCGACGAACTTGCACAGTCCGTGCAGGACTGCGGAGGCGTCTACATCGTACCGGCATTCGCGGGGCTCTTTGCTCCCTATTGGCGGAGCGACGCCAGGGGCGTGATCGCAGGCCTCACGGGTTATGCCTCACGTGAGCATATATGTCGTGCGGTGCTGGAGGCTACGGCATTCCAGGCGTACGATATCTTCTCGGCAATGGAGAAGGACAGTGGTGTTGAAATTTCCTCCCTCAAGGTCGACGGCGGCATGACGAACTCCTGGCCCCTGATGGCGTTCCAGAGTGATATTCTCTCAAAGCCCGTCATCCGCCCCGTCATCGCCGAGACGACGGCGCTCGGTGCCGCTTATGCGGCAGGTCTGACTGCGGGTGTGTGGGAGAGTATAGACTCGCTCCGCTCATACTGGAAGGAACAGACAAGATGGACGCCCACAATGGATGACAAGGAGAGGCAAAAAAAGGTACGATTCTGGAAGAAGGCAGTCAGCCGTACACTCGACTGGGTGCAGGCTGAAGAGGAATGATTGATGCTTGATCTGTTTAACAGTCTTTCGGTCCCCGATTACCTGAGACTTATTCTTGAAACGATTATACTGACATACGTCATCTACAAATTCTACATGGCGGTGTCGGAGACGAGGGCGAGGGAGCTCGCTACAATCCTCGCGACAGTCGTCATACTCTGCGGATGCGCATACATACTGGAGCTGAAAGTCATACTTACAGTTATGAAGACGCTCTTTGTCCCGCTTGTGATGGCACTCGTCGTATTCTACACACCCGAACTCAGGAGGGCCTTCACCGGAACCTCGAGGCGCTCTTTATTCCGTTCGTCGCAGACATCGGCCAGCCAGCTCGACAGTGTCCTCACGGCATGTACGACGCTCGTGCAGAAGAAGCGCGGTGCACTGATTATATTTCCGAGGCATACGGATCTGAAGAATATCTACGAGTCGGGAACTAAGATAAACGCGGACCTCTCGGCAAACCTCATACTGACGATCTTCGATCACGATACCCCCCTCCATGACGGAGCCTGCGTAATCCAGGGAGGAAAGTGCACATACGCGGCATGCTATCTTCCGCTTTCGAAGCAGACCTCGATCAAGGACACCTTCGGCACGAGGCACCGTGCGGCCCTGGGACTGAGTGAAGAGTCCGATGCCGTCATCCTCATCGTCAGCGAGGAGACTGGTGCCATATCACTGGCATACAATGCCAACATCTACTACAATCTCGACACCGCAGTCGTGAAGGAGATGCTTTTAATGCTCCTCAGCGGCAGGGATGTCGTTCCGCAGGATATAAAGATAGAGACAAAGGAGGATGAAGGCAGTGCAGTCACAGAATAAGTTCGCCTCCGCCGTTTTCGGCAACTGGATCGTCAAGATAATCTCCTTCATCTGTGCCCTGGCTCTAGTCATTTCGATCAGGTTCCTCAACTCAACGGACAGAACCGTCACGATTCCGATTACAGTGACATTCGACGAGGACAGCCCCTACGAGGCAGTATCTTTAGTGCCCGATTCCATCGATGTCGTGATCACCGGCGACGACAGCGTCATATATCTTGTGGATCCCTCGCTCATAACGGCATCCGTCGACTTTTCGGATGTAGCAGCGCCGGGAATAGCGCGCCGCTCCGTCTACCTCGAGTATGACAGGGATATCTTCTCATCAAGCGGCCTCAGCATATCCTCCTCCCCGATGACGGTGAGAATTCTCTTCGAGGAGAAGAACGCACAGTGATAAAAGGTATCGGAACCGACATCGCTCTGATTTCCCGTTATGAGGAGATGAAGGAGGGAGTGGAGAAGAAGATCTTCACCCCCTATGAAAGGAGCGAAGCGGAGAAGAGGGCGAAAAGGGGGGAGTATCTCTCGTCCCGCTTCGCTGCAAAGGAAGCCTACGTCAAAGCACTGGGGACAGGCTTCGGCGCTCTCTCCCCCTGTGATATCGAGATAAGGGAAGACGAAAAGGGTGCCCCGTATATCACCCTCAACGGCATACCTGCTGCGGGGACGAAGCTCTCGCTCTCCCACGACGGGGATTACTCCGTGGCATTTGTTGTAATAGAGAATGAGTAGGAAAGACTGGAAGAGACCATCTGTAGAAATGCCCTCCGGCAAGAAGAGGATAAAGCTTACCGTAAGCTACGACGGCGCTCTCTTTCACGGCTGGCAGGAGCAGGACGATGCACTCTCCGTGCAGGAGGTGCTCTCGAAGGAAGTCAGCGCAGTTCTGGGGGAGGAAACCGCTGTCTTCGGCTCCGGACGTACAGACGCGGGCGTTCATGCCCTGGGGCAGGTTGCGCACTTCGACACTTCGTCGGCTATCGAGGCCGAGAAGTGGGCCGTCATTCTCAACTCCCGCCTTCCTTCGTCGGTGAGGATTCTCTCTTCCGAAGAGAGTGAGGGCGTCTTTCATGCACGCTTTACGGCAATGGCGAGGGAGTACTGGTACTTCATAAAGCCGTGGAAGAATATGCTTCCCTTCGACTGCGGCCGTGTGGCAGGCGTGAAGAGAATGCCCGACATTGCTCTTCTTAACGCCTACGCGGAGATTCTCAGTGGAACACACGACTATACAACCTTCTGCTCAGCGCGTGATATATGCCCCTCGAAGGTAAGAGACATCTACGTCTCCGAGTGGAGTGAGGAGAGGGACAGCTGGGGAATGGAATACCTGAAATACAGGGTCGTCGGCAACGCCTTTCTCTACCATCAGGTGAGAAGCATGGTCGGGACGATGGTCGAGTGTGCACTCTCTCTCGAAAGCCCGGAGAAATTCAGGGAGAGACTTGAAAGCCGCGAGAGGTCGATGGCTCTTAAAACATACCCCGCAGGGGGACTGTATCTGGCAGCCATAAGCTATGACGAGAACGAGTACAGCTGGTTCGAGGAAGAGGATAATGGACGGGAATCTCACTAAAGAATGTTTTTTATCGCTGGCAGATGAAGCTGTTTCAGCCATCGAGGGGGATGCTCTCATGGAGGAGCATGGAAGATATGCCTATACCGTCACGAAAGCGGTTACTGACGCTCCCTCTGACGACATCTCGTCGTGCCATAAGTGCGACGCATGCTTCCTGCGGCGGCTTTACGCCGAGCCGCTTCTCAAGCCCAGTCCATCGTTTCTCTTCGTCCTTCCTTATCCCGAAGGAGATACTCTTCTCTCCTCCGAGTCCTATTCCTACTTTACGAAGTGGATCTCTGCCATCGGCTACGATATGAAGAGTGTGGCTCTCTCGGCTCTCATAAAGTGCCCCGTGCAGAAATTCAGTAAGGATACGGCAGATATATGTAAGGATTACCTCAGAGATGAGATGAAGAGAACAGGGCCGCGCGCCATCGTCTTACTCGGTGAAGATACGGCAGGATATATGCTCCGCCGCTCCCTTACCCTCGACTCTCTTCGTCTCCACAAATACCATATAAACGGCATTCCGGCCTTCTGTACATACAGCCCGTCAGATCTTGTGAAGGACAGAGCGCTCAGAGCGAAGATCTGGGAAGACCTCCAGTTTATAAGAGATCAGGTCAGAACCGGGGGAGAGACGGTGTGAAGTGGGTTGAAGTAATACTCCCGGTTCCGTTCAACATGAGCTTCACATATTCCGTACCGGAAAAGCTTGAAGATGAGTGCGTCTTCGGAAGACGTGTCGTCGTACCCTTCGGCAGGGGCGAGAAGACAGGCTTCGTCGTGAAGGAGACGGACTCGATCGAAAGTGTCGATTACGAGATAAAGCCCGTCAGGCGCGTTGTCGACAAGACGGCGGTATTCACCCGTGACCTCCTTGAAACGGCAGAGTGGATGAACGAGATGTATCTCTCCCCTGTGGGGGTGAACCTCTCATCGATGATTCCCTCGGGCAGACGGGAGAGCGAGTATTCACCCTTCAATACGATATCTACATTCTCGAGAGTCGAGCACCTTACAGATGAGCAGACGGCAGCACTTGAAAAGCTCAGAAACGGAAAGAAGGGTATCTACTACATATTCGGGATAACAGGCTCTGGTAAGAGCGAGGTTTACCTCAGGCGCGCCGAGGATATAATTGCGGAGGGAAAGCAGGTTTTATACCTCGTTCCCGAGATAACGCTGACCCATCAATTAAGCGGCGAGGTCTACTCCCGTTTTGGCGGCCGTGTCGCCGTCCTGCACTCCGCCCTGACGCCGTCGCAGAGGCTCAAGGAATGGCTGAGAATAGAGAACGGAGAGGTAGACATAGTAATAGGAGCAAGGAGCTCAGTCTTTGCGCCTTTCAGCAACCTGGGTCTTATCATAATCGACGAAGAGCATGAGGGTGCGTACAAATCCGGATCGGCGCCGAGATATCATGCGCGTCAGGTTGCACAGTACAGGGCACAGAAGTGCGGGGCCGAGCTCATAATGGGATCTGCAACCCCATCCCTCGAGGCATGGAGGCTCATGAGGGAGCAGAAGCTGACGGCCGTCGTCATGCGAAGCCGTATAGGGGAGGGTAAGTTCCCCAGAGTAAACGTCGTCAACATGACGGGTGAGACGAGATTTATAAGCCCCGTCCTCGAGAGCGAGATAAGAAAGGCCCTCGACAACAGAAAAGGCGTCATCCTCTTTCTCAACAGAAGAGGCTTCTCATACGGCTATGTCTGCTCCTCGTGCGGACACGTCATCGAGTGTCCCAACTGCTCAGTCTCCCTTACATACCACAAGACGGGACGGAGGCTCGTCTGTCACACCTGCGGCTATTCCACGCCCCTTCTGAAGACATGCCCCAAGTGCAGGAGCCGGGACCTCATGCCGTCGGGTTTCGGCACCGAGATGGCAGAGGAGGAGGTGAGACAGCTCTTTCCCTCGAAGAGGATAGAGAGGCTCGACACGGATTCCGTAAACGGCGACAAGACGAAGGTACAGGCTGTCCTTGAGGATTTCAGGGAGGGCAGGATAGATATCCTCCTCGGAACACAGATGATAGCAAAGGGCCTTAACTTTCCCCTTGTCTCGCTTGTGGGGGTACTCAACGCCGACAGCTCCCTCGCCCTTCCCGACTTCCGGGCGGGAGAGAGGACATTCGACCTTCTGTACCAGGTGGCGGGAAGAGCCGGGAGATACAGGGATGACGGCCTTGTGATCATACAGACAAGGCAGAGCAGCGCTCCCGCGATATCGAAAGTGGCGCTCAACAAGGTGGAGGAGTTCTATGACGCGGAGCTCTCGGAGAGGCGTGAGACGGGCTTTCCTCCGTACTCGAGGCTTGTCAACCTCACACTCAGAAGCCGCAGCGAGGAGAAGGCGAAGGAGAGTGCGGATAAGCTTGAAAAGCTTGCCGTCTCCCTCTCAAACGGTTTTGAGGATATCGAGATATTCTCCGCATCCCCCTGCCTCATAGAGAAGATGGCGAATCAGTGGCGCTATCATGTGCTATTGAGGTGTACGAGAATCGGGGAGCTTCTGGCGTTCACGAGAAAACTTACATCGGAGTATAAGATCCCGTACTCCGTACACCTTGAGATAGACGTCGATCCCCAGAGCGTGCTCTGAAAAAAGAAGGGGACACACTCTGTGTCCCGCTCCATATATGGAATACGCCTTATCTCACTTCTTCAAGGGCTATCGACATTCTGTCCACAGGCTGGCTGATCTCGATTCTGACTGTCGTCTCTCCCTTCCCGATCGGAGTCTTCGATGTGTAGTGTATATCCTTCATGAAGACCCAGTCGGACTCTGTGTATTCCTTATCCGATGTGTTCTCGACTGTGAGCTCTGCAACGGTTTTTCCCTTGAGAATATCGAGTACGGCCGAAGTGAGGTTCACGCTTCTGCTTTTATCGGGGGTGTAGATGAACCTGCACTTCTTGAGGACGTCCGTCGAAGAATATTCCGTCACGGCGTCGCTTACTGCGATGACGCACTCCTCATCTTCTTTCTCTTCATTATCTTCTTTTTCAGAAGAGTCATCGATTTTTTCGTCCTTTTCCTCCGAGGGTTCGCTCTCTTTCTCGTCTTCCTGAGGTTTTTCTTCAGTTCCGGCACTCTTCTCTACAGGTGCAGGAGCAGTTCTCTTTACAGGAGAGGGCATCGTGCTTCTTCTCTGCATGACATAAGCCTCGCTCAGACTCTGGCCGTCCACCACGAAGTAGAGCTCGCGCCTGCGGTAGTACGCATAGACGAGGATGTTGATTACACAGCTGGCGGTATAGAGTGCGGCCATTCCCGTCCTGCCGTATGTCAGCTCACCGAAAATGATTATGAGCATCATCAGGATACGGAACGTCGTTGAGAAGAGGATTGCCCTGCGTCCGAAGTGCGTCAGCCCCAACAGCCCTACAAGGGAGACGGTGAAGAGAACCACTGTGACGAAGGGGAACATCAGGATGAATGCGTTGATGTAACCTTCCATCGTCGTGAATGTCAGTCTCCCTATATCGTAGATATTGCCGACAGCGACATAGAAGTAGAAAGCGATTGTTATCGGAAGATAGAAAATAGTGATGAACTTGTGCATGACAAGTTTTGGTAGTCCAGTCTCTTTTTTCATAATTACACATAGTGTATTTCTGAAAAGACGTTTTTTCCATAGAAAAACACATGCTTTTTCTTAAACTCGTTATCTGATATGATTTCTGTCGGAGTTTTCATATGATAAGCGGCCGCAGGGAAAGAGTTGATTTTGTTCTGTCTCGTATAAGAAATGACGGGGGAAGGTGCGTCATTGCAGTCGACGGCCCCTGCGCCTCGGGTAAGACCACCCTTGTCGACGACCTCTCACGTGAGATACCGTTCTCCCGTATAGCGATGGATGATTTCTTCCTCCCTCCCTTTCTCAGGACTCCCGAACGCTTCAGCGAAAAGGGCGGGAATATACACTACGAGAGATTCATCGATGAGGTTATAGCACCGCTAACGGCAGGAAAGAGCTTTTCGTACCGCCGTTTCTCATGCCGGACGCTCTCATATGACGGCATGGTTTCCATTCCGGAAAACGGACTTGTGATAGTAGAGGGCAGCTACGCCCTCCATCCCGCATTCCCCCGCTACTGGGATGCATCGTTTCTTCTTTCAGTTGACAGAGACGAGCAGATAAGGCGTCTCTCCCTCCGCTCACCGGAGAAGCTTGATATGTTCATATCGAAATGGATTCCCCTCGAGGATGAATACTTCAGAGCATGTGAGGTCTCATCGCGCTCCGATTATATTCTCTAGACGAGCCTCAGGCGTGAGAGCATCCTCTCGAGGTCGCTGATGGCGGACGAGATGCGGCGCTTTGCGTCGTTGATTTTCGACTGCACGAGAATGTCGGCAAAGAGTCCGTCCCAGAAGAAGTCGGCGAATGTCAGGAACGACCCTATGTCGATATTGATGTTCTCCATTCCGCCAAGTTCCCTTTTGAACTCCCACATGTACTCCCGGCTCTGATAGATATAATCTTTCGCCCTGTCGATTCTGCTGTGTTTGACAAACGTCGTGAACATCCCGCCCCCGAAGATGTCTAAAAGCCCCCAGTTCGACGCCGAGTTCAAAGCCTCGAGCGCCTCCTCGAGGCATGCCTTCGCCTTCTCTCCCTTATCGATTGCCGTGTAGTTGATCATGAGCACAGTTTAACCCCTCCCGTGGCCGGTGTGGAAAAAAAGAATCAGCAATTCAGAAACATTCCAGAGGACACCAGAACCTGCAGGACAAGCTCAATTCCTCTAAAGAACCATCCTTTCAAACGATGTCCTGAAATCTGCA
>CAVFZO010000020.1:0-28329 GCA_963626925.1 Clostridium sp. AM49-4BH | reverse complement strand
TCATGAGGAAGAATGAGTAGAACATCTCCTGATAGCCTTTCTCGGCCTTGTCGAGGGTGTCGTACTGGTATTCCTTCATGTAGGCATTCATGACACGTGCTATTTCCGAAACGTCACCGCTTCTGACGGCCTGGACAGCCCTGGAGGCGAAAATTGATGTATCGATTCCGGTGAAGCGCTGTACAAGATTCTGGGTGAATGTCTTTCTGACTTCGGTATTCGGAAATGTCAGAATGAGGCTGTAGCTGTCACCTTCCTTTATGGTCAGGTATCCCGTGAAGTAAATAAGAGCCAGTACCTGACTGTCCTTGAGAGTCTTTTCCCTGAGATGGCCGTAATCGAAGGTGTTTATCGCAGAAAGCCCCAGTTCAACATCATCCGTCATTATTCTTTCGAGATTGTAGTCTCTCGCAAGACTGACTGCCAGCGTGCTTGCTCCCGTGTTCTCCCAGTAGGGGTCGAACTCCGAGTCGTTCTGGAAGAACTTTCCGACAGAGACCGGGTTATATACCCTTACTTCATTCCTGTAGGAGAAGCGGTAGCCGTCATAGTAGTCTCTGACTGCATCCAGAAACTCTCCTCTCGTCTCATATTCCCTGTCTTCTCTTGCCATGTACGCATCTATATACTCGGAGAAGTAGTTTTCCAGTTCCTCCTGCGTGTAACCGAAGGCTGCTGCATAGTTCTTGTCGAAGGTAAGGTCCGTGAGATTGTTCATCTTCGAGAAGATGGACATGTTCGAGAACTTGGTAATACCCGTAATGAAAAAGAAGCGTACCTTGTCGACGCTGTTCTTTATGACAGTGTAGAACATGCTCAGAGTGTCACGAATCCTGTCACACTTCTCCTTATCCATATATGAATCGATTATAGGGGAATCGTATTCATCGACGATGATGACAACCTCCCTGCCGGATTTCTGCAGAAAAGAGAAAAGCATCTCCGACGGCTCGTCGTTTTCGATGCTGACTCCGTTATTGTCTGCTTCGCCGATTATCCTTTTCTGAAAACCTTCAAGAAAGCTTTCATATGTTGTTGTATTGATGCCTGCGAAGTTGAAATGAAGTACAGGATATTTTTCAAAAGAATAATCCGTGCTGTCTATATAGAGTCCCCGGAAGAGCTCACGCTTTCCCTCGAAGAGGGCATGAAGAGTCGAGCACATGAGGCTTTTGCCGTAGCGGCGCGGGCGGGAAATGAAGTAATAACGGTTTATCCTGTCGCTGACGAGTCTGTATACATACTCTGTTTTATCGACATAAATGCAGTCGTCGTCTTGTCTCAGATCCTCAAATATGGGATTACTGACAGGTATTATCTTCTTCATATCATGATATTACATTACAATCCCTTTTTTCTCCACCACTTTATTACGCGGAAAAGATACGGAAAAAGTCAGCTTCTGCTCTTTGAGGATAGAGTGTCGATACCGGGTGAAGAACGACGGTTCTTATTTCCTGCCGCATGGCACAGGACAAAATGCTTCATAGGTGTCCATCCTTTGACGCCGGGTCCAGGGGTGTCTTGAAGGCTGCTGATTTCTTAGCTATCCTAAATAATCGCGGAGCAGATGAAAGGGCTGCTGAGTTTGCATTTGATGAGGAACAGCACAGATAAACACATACTTCTCTCCCTCTTTATCTCCTTTCTGAAGATAGGGGCTTTTACCTTCGGCGGCGGCTATGCGATGTTGTCACTCCTGGAGAGCGAGTTTGTCGACAGAAAGAAGTGGATCGATAAGGACGAGTTTCTCGATATGGTTGCCGTTGCGGAGTCTACTCCGGGGCCTGTCGCAGTAAACAGTGCGACATACATCGGCTACAGAGAGGCGGGAGTTGCAGGATCTGCAATCTCTACATTCGCCGTCGCTCTGCCGTCATTCGTCATAATCTGGGTGATATCACTATTCTTTGAGAAGTTTCTCGCCCTCGAGTGGGTCGGCTGGGCTTTCAAAGGTATAGAGGTATGTGTCGTCTACCTCATATTCACTGCGGGACTGAGAATGCTTGAGGAGAGCGGGAAGGATCCTCTCTCCATTGTGATCTTCGTTTCCGTTCTCGTCCTTTCCGTCCTCTTTTCCGTCCTCTCGATATCTTTCTCGTCTGTATTCTTCATTCTCCTTTCGGGAATGCTCTACCTTGTGGTTTCGTCAGTCGGGAACCATAAGGGAAAGGAGGGTGAGTGATACTTCTCAATCTCTTTCTCTCGTTTCTTCTTATCGGGACGGTCTCCTTCGGCGGCGGCTACGGCATGATATCTCTCATAAGGGAGATTGTGGTCGGAGAAGGGTGGCTTGAAGAGGAGCAGCTACTCTCATTCATAGCTGTTGCGGAGTCTACTCCGGGGCCCGTCGCCGTCAATATGGCGACCTTCATCGGCTCGTCACAGGCGCTCTTTGCCGGCGCTGTTGTCGCAACCCTCGGCGTCATCCTTCCGTCATTCATTATAATCCTCATCATTGCAGCCGTACTGAAGAATATATTGAAGTACAGGAGTGTGAACGCATTCCTTTCGGGCGTCAGACCTGCCGTGATTGCACTCATACTGTCGACGGCACTCTCGATGGCAAAGTCGGTCTTTTTCAAAGGATCGTCATTCGACTGGCGCTCTCTCATCGTCCTTTGTCTGCTTCTTGCAACCCACTTTCTGTATAAGGGGATTACGGGGAAAAGAATATCCCCGATAATCCAGATTCTGATATCGGGGACGGCGGGGGTTCTCATATGGGGCCTTACAGGATAGCGAGGAATGCTCCGAAGGCCTTGTAGTCGTTGTATGCAGGGTAGAGCGGAATCTGATAGTAGAATCCTATGCTCATGTTGTAGTGTTTGCTGATCTGGAGAAGTGTGTAGACCTTGGGTCTTATCATGATGCCGTTGTTGGCGAGGAAGATCTTCGCCGGATCCTGGGGAATCTTCGCAAACTGCATGAAATAGCCCGCATCCATTGCGATGTATGTTCGGCTTATCCAGGCTTCGACGAACTTCCAGCTGAACATCACGCCGGTCTCGGCCATGTATTCGAGAGAGGCCGCTCCTCCCTGCCCGCCGACGGGTGCCATGAAGTAATCCCCGATTCCGTAGAGTGCGAACTGGAACGTCTCAGTCTCGAGTCCTATGTTGACGCCGCCTCCGAGGGCGAATGTGTTTTCCCTGAGCATCGTTGCCCTGAAGTAGACGTCGTAGAGGAAAGAGGCCGTCTCGACCTCGTTCTGCCACCAGCTTTTCTCTTCTCCGGTCTTCTTTATCTCATATCCTTTGTCTGCAAGGGCTCGCGAGAGCGACTCGATAAAGGCGTCGTCGATTGTTATATCGGAAGCGGAGATGGTGGCTGCAAGAAGAAGTATGAGTATTATAAGTAGTGTCTTTTTCATCGTTTGCCTTCCTCAATATGACGACTCATAGCCGTCGAGTGCAGTCTCTGAGCCTGCGTAGTCGAAGACGTAGATTTCGGCGCTGTTATTCGGGTCCGTCGTAAGGGTGAGTGACTCCGGGCCGTTGTTCTTGTCGCACTTCCAGCCGTACAGGAAGGAGTTTGTTCCCTCGGTGAGGAACGGGTTGTCTATTCCGGCGGGAATTGAACCTTCCCCTACGCTGAAGTAGATGGCGCCGTCTGCTGCGGTGAAGTTGAATGCCCTCAGGACATATTCGTATCTGCCTTCAATTTTCAGTGTTTTATCTGTATTCTTAATTGTCTGAATAAAAACGAAAGTTCCATCCTTCTTGAGGGCTACTGAAGCTGAATGAGTCGCACCGTTCTCTGCCTTCATCGAGTAGGTGCCGACTATCGGGTTGGGGACACCGGGGGCGCAGGAGGAGACGAGAAGGATTATTGAAAGTACTGTAAGTATGAATGCTGTTCTTCTCATCTTTCTACTCCTGATCCGGACTTACTTCTTCGCTTCCGAGTCCGTTCGACTGTGTGACTGTATATGTGCCGACGAATTTCTGGTTCGAGACGCTGATGTTCGTCATGCCGATTGTCGCAGGGTACCATCCCCTGATAGTAAAACCGCCCGTTGCGTCACCGCTTCCGGATGCCGAGACATTCATCGTATAGCTTCCCGTGTTGCTCATCCATTCGACTTCGCCGAACTTGTTGTATGCGAAGGAGACTCTTCCTCCGAGACCCTGGACGACTGCCGAATACTTTATCGTACCTCCGTTGAAGTATGAGCTTTCCGTGATGCCGTCGGTGAGGCTTCCCGTTCCCGCCTGCTTGATCTTGCCGTAGATAGCACTGTCCTTCCATTTCTGGTTGATGTTCCTGTCCGGATAGGGGTAATCGGAAGTAAGGTACTTCGTGTCGATGTATTCCCACGGTTTGAGACAGTATATCTGCATGTACTTGACAAGAAGGGAACCCGTGATTGCGCTGTAGCCGGAGTTGATACTGCTCCATTCGCCCTCGCGTCCGAGCCTGTCCTTTCCCTTTACTGCATAGTAATACTTCGTGCCGATCGGGGTCCTGGAGTCGATCTTGAGTATATTGGTGTTGTTGTCGAGCTTCTGTGCCGTAACGTTTTTATATTCTTCATCGTATGTAGCGGATGTGTCGCTCACTTCCGTCTTCCATACTCTGACGTCGTAGGAGACGGCCGTCGTGTCACTCGAGAGAGTGATTGAGACGGGGTAGAGGCCGCTCTCGGCACTGTCCCCGGAGTAGACTGCGTTGTCAGTTGCATTGAAGCCGTCGGGGGTCGTCGGACGCGGAACGTAGAAGCCGCTTCTGTCGACTGCGTCGGCATAGCTACGGCTTGAATTGTATCCGGCGTTGGTCCTGACCGAAAAGTATTCGTAGCTTCCGCTTCCCGATTCTGCATCCACGTCGTATGTCGTTTCTATCGTGTATTCTCCATCTGCAGTGACGGGGATGCTCTCATAGCCTTCGATTTGCTGCCATTCGTCGCTGCTGTCCTTCCTTCCGTATACGGTATATGACCAGGCGGGGTTCTCGTCAGCGCCGAGTGCGTTAGTGAAGACGAACCTGAATCCCGTGTCTGTCAGTTCCTTTGTCGTGATTGACATAGGAGGCGAGAGCAGGAAGCCCGATGCAGTTGCCGGTGTTCCGTTGGCTGTGATCTTCGTTCCGTCATCCTCGGTGACTTCTCCGATTGCGATGATCTTGTATGTGTATTCAACACCTTCCTTGAGAGCCGTCGTGTCCGTAATCGTCATACTGCCTTCGACGATGGACGGCTGAGGGTCACCGCCGTCTCTGCCTTTTATATTTCCGGAAGCGTAAGAGTAGATGCGAACTTCGCTTTCGCCTTCAGCACTGCGGTAGATATCCCAGTCGTAGGATTTCGTTACGTCGCTACCCGGATACATTGCATCCCATGTGAGGGTGATTGAATCCTTACTTGTACCTCTTGAAGCTGTGAAGTTCTTCGCGGCAGACGGTGCACCTTCGACACGTGTGTATCCCGTACGCTGGATGCTTTCGCTGCTCTCTACTCCCGTTTCCGAGATAGAGACGATGTAGAAGTAGATGTAAGCGCCTCTGTTTGCCTTTGCAGGGACATATGTCGCCTCAGTCACGTTGCTTGAGTACGTGTAGTCGTAGACCTGGAGGTCTGCGGGAATCACCTGGCTCCATGTTCCGCCGTAGCCTGTTGTGCTCCAGTATATCTTGTAGCCTTTGACGTTATCGACCTTGGTCCATGTCAGCTTTATCGCCTTGAGGTCGTCGCCCTGGGAAGCATCGAAGGAGAGGGGAGGTGTGAGGACGGTGCCGTAGACGGTCTCCGAATAGTTACCGAGTATGGAGAGGGAGGAGAAGCTTCTTGCACGCACCTTGTACATGTATGTGACTCCGGCCTTGACAGAGGTGTCTTCATATATTGTGGTGTCGACTGTGTTCTCCGTCACCTTTTTCCAAGTGGATGTTGAATCATCCATCTTTCTGTATATTTCGTAGAAGTCGGCACCGTTGACCTTGTTCCACGTCACTACGATTCTGTCTGAATAGAGGGCCTTCGTCGCACTTGCGTACTTCGGCGCTTCTCCCGTGAAATTCAGCTTTGTCGTTATGGTTCCAGTTCCCTTTCCGTAGTCTATGACAGAGCTCGACCATATGTCCCATCTGCATGATACGGAGAGGAGGATCAAAGAAGTAACTAGTAATGCTGTAATCATTCTCTTCATCTCTGTCCTCCTAGAGTACCCTTGTGAACTTTGCGTCATCGCTGATTGTCTTACTGCCGCTTCCCGATATCGTGACGGTGTAGCTTCCGCCCGCATCGACGCTCTTTACATAAATGTTCCTGAAAGCAACAGCTGCAGATCTGATCTTCGAATTAAGCGGTGTAATGCTTATCTCTCCGTTTCCGTCATAGCCGATGAGCTTCAGCGGATCGGTGCTCGAATAAGCCGCGACGCCTTCATCTTTCACATCGAACTGTATATTCTTTGTCGTTTCGATTTTCACACCGGCGTTGTTGTCTGTGTAGCTGCTTATCTCCAGATAATTGTCACTCCGAGGATAAGACAAAGACGCGTTTGTAAGTAAATGGAAGTTGAATGATGTATTATATTCAAAGGTTTTCGTTATTGTATGTAAAGGATACTGCATCCACCAGTCACCTCCGAAACTGTTATCTGCAGCCTTGAATGCAGGGGAGAGAATGTTCATGAGGATACTCACCCAGTCTTCTGCTGTCGGCTGACGGTAGACGGCCGTTGCGTTCTCCTTTGCTCCGTTGGCTGCAGTGCCGTTGTAAGCTGTGATGGAGTATTTGTTTATCACAGTCGTAGTCAGAAGGCCGCTGTTGTCATTGTATGTGTAGACGCCGTTTATGCCGTCGAAGCTGAGATAGCCGCTTTCGTTTGCACTCTTTCCGTTGTCCGTTGTGCCTGTGCTGTCGTACGTGATTTCGCTTACAGGAATATCTACGGAGCCTACTGAAGATTTAAGGGTGTAGGATGTTGCACCGGGGACGTATGACCATGTAACAACGGTATAAGGCTCATAGAAGCCTGTGCTTTCGTTCACCTTCGAAGATACTGTCAGGCTTTTTGCCGACATGAGGCCGTAGCCTATGTTGCTCTCCTCCTCGAAGCCGAGGGAGTTTGTGACCTTTTCGGATCCTGTCTGTTTTCTCGATACTATTTCCTCACCACCTTCGTCCCTTACTGATGATATGACGTACTGGACGAAGTATGAAGAAGCGAGAGAGGCGTTTTCTTCTGTGTATGATGTGCCTGTTGCGTATGATGTGCCCATGAGGGAAGGGTAGGAGGAGACGCCGTTCTTCATGGTTACCGAGTATTTCTCGATTTTGTATCTGTCGGCATTGTCGGCACTGTCCCATGTGACTGTGATTCTGTCAGCCTCTTCGCCCTTCGATGCACGGACGTTCTTCGGGGGTGCAAAGAGCTTTCCACGGGCTGTCGCATTCGTTAGATCAGTTATGACTGCGGGGGTGCTGTCGTCGAGGTAGGGTGTGACGGTGTATGTGTATTCCTCGCTCAGCGGAGTGGAGGATGTTTTGAGCGCCGCTATTGTGTCGGCACTGTCGCTGTACTCCGTGCTGTTACGTATCTTCTGTGCTATTTCGGTGCTGTTACGGCTGACGATGTAATACTGTGCACCCTTCACTGCATTCCACTTTATTGTAATACAGTCGGGATCGAGGCCGTTGTTTTCAACGACAGGAGAAATGCCGTAAGCACCGAAAACGGAGCCTGTCTCTATATTGCTGTAGAGAGAAGGTGTGCCTTCCTGTTCGGTGTTGACGGCCTTCAGTCTGAAGTAGTATTCCTTTCCGTCTGTTCCGTCTTTCGTTGCAGGAAGAGATGCCTCTCCCGGTGTTGTAGAGGCTAGGGAGACCCATGTCTCTTCATCTGATGAGTATTCGAGAGTATAGACGACGTTCTCCTTTGCGCTCGGTGTCCATGTTATCCTGATTTCCTCTGCGGAGGTGCTGTCACCTGCATCAAGCCCTTCGGGAGCGGCGAGGGCGCTTCCTGACGCCTCGAGGACGCCGAAATAACCGCCGGCTGAGATCTTCACTCTGTATGAATGGTTCACTCCGCTCTCGGCGGGAATGATCACATACCGTGTGTCTCCTTCTTTCGCGATTTCATCACAGGAAAGTTCTTTATCCCCTTCAAAGATGCTGTATACCGGGTCCCCGGTTATGCCGAGAGATGACAGTGTTGAAGAATTCTCCGTCCAGCTGAGCTTTATTTCGTTGACCCTGTCGTCCGTTGCCTTGATATCTGTTATGAGGCCGCTGTGCGAACTTGTAAGGCCGACTGTGACGTCATCCGGGTTCGAGATGCGGAGAATCTCCTCTCCGTTAAAGGTGAATCTGAAGTAGAAGGAGTAGTATGAGAGCGGGGTTGCCGCAGTTAGAGAGACTGTGTAGGTGCTTCCTTCCTTCTCTTCCAGATCCGTGGTATGTGTGAAGTCGTTCTCCGTCCATGTTTTTCCGCCGATGTAGAATCCTGCCTCTCCGTTCGCTGACGGGGCTTTGTAGTCATAACTTACCTTCAGCGTGCCTCCCAGATGGTCGTCGTTCTCACTGAACGTGAATGCGATATTCTCGGGAAGCCACATGGAGTAGACTGAAGAGACTGTCTGGGCCTCCTTCTCCGACTGGTAGACGGCTTCTCTCTCTCCTATTCTGTAGCCGTTGACGATTCTGTATGTATAGAGGGTGTTGTCCTCGAGTGTGTTGTCCGTAATCGAATAGACGCCGCCACTCTCCATCACGCCGGATGTGAGTGACGTCCACACGCTTCCGTCCGTCGTCCTTTCGACTCTGAATGCCGACTCTATCCCCTCCTTCTCCGGTAGTTCCGGCACTGTCCATGAGAGGGTGACCTCTCCCTTCTTCTTTCCCGATGTGGAAGTTATGTTTTCGACCCTTCCCGGTGTGAATGCATCGTCTGTCGTTATCGTGTAGATATCACTTTCGACGGTGTTGATGAGGCTGTCGCCCGAGTAGACCTTCATCCTGATCCTGAAGTCGTAGAGAGTGTCGATATTGAGTGACGACGAGGGGATGGAATATGTATGCTCTTCATCCTCTGTGAGGGGAAGTTCCACTTCCTCCCACTCCGATGACGACGAGAGTTTCTTCAGCACAGAAATCCTATGCGGATAGAGGGCCCCGGGGTTCTTCGAGTTGTCGAGTACGGAATACAGGTTCGATATGTTCCATGAGAGCGTGAGACTCTCTGATGATGCAGTCGCCGAAAGGATGATCTCCCCCACGGTTCCGCCTTCTACATAGTCGCTGGGCTCCGAGTAGAGGGCCGATGTCGAGGAGGTCCCCCTCTCGACCTTCATGGCTACAACGGAGAAGACATACGATGAGTTCGTGCTTTCTCCCTTTAGTCTGTAGCTTGTCTCCGATGTCACGACATCGATGAGTCTGAAACCGCGCTGTATCAGGGTGGAGTAGCTTTCACTTCTGTTCGTAGTCTCCGCCCTCGCTCCGTACTGGGATGCGGGCACCGCCCAGATCTGGTAGCCTGTGGCTCCGTCGACCTCATCCCAGGTTATTTCGATTGTGTCGCTGTAGCCGTTGGTGGCCCTAACCGAAGACGGCTTCTTCGGAGCGGAGTGGGGCTCGAAGCCCGTCGTGGGGTCTGTCGGAGGTGCAGCCGAGCACGAAACAAGAAGGATGAATGCAATAAGGCATGTAAGATGCCGGTATATGGTTTTTCTCATGATAGTTATTCTTTACCACCCGTTTCCGGGATAACGGGAGAATGATAGACTTCATGTAAAGTTATATCAAGACTATACAACAGGCGTTTCTGACATTTTCCGTTAAGTTGTACAATTAGGACACTTATGTTCAAAAAACATAAGTAATTGTGTGTGTTTTATAACAGTATTGTTTTCCTGGTTTTTTCTGTTGGTTCTCTTTATCTCTGCCTGACGAAAAAGAAATGGCCGCCCTTCCGGACGGCCGCTTTGATTGATAAGACTGTCAGGGTCTTGCGATTTCGTTGAGAAGATAGACGTTGACAGTCCTGCCTCCGACTTCGGCTCTGTTGAACGAAGAGCCCGTGTAGCCGTAGCTGATGTCCTCATAGGAGACGCCGTTTACCACAACATCGTAGGAAACAAACGAAGAGCCGTCTCTCATGGCTGTGCCGCTGATCGAGAACGAGCCGTCGAGGAGTGTCGAACTTCCCGCCGTCTGGTACTTGAATGTGCATGTGAAGTTGATCTCGGCCATTCCTCCTATATATGAGTAGAAGCCCTTACCCGATGTGAAGGAGATAATCGTGTCGCCTCTCGAAAGAATCATCGACGTTATCTTGTCCTGGAGGGCCTTCTTCTCCTTGGAGTGGGTGGTGAACCATCCGGAATTGTCGATTGTGGCAGATGGAGAGGATCCTGCAGAAGCAACCGTCTTCACGAAATCTTCTACGGCTTCGGCGCCGTTCTTGGCAGTTGTGAATGCGTAGGCGGTGTTCTTCTCCGCCTCTGTGTAGGATGCCGCTCCTCCCGTCATCAGAAATGCACAGCCGGTGAGCATCAGAGCAGACATTACGATAAGCAGCAAGACTGAAAGTTTTCTCATTTTCTTTCCTCCAGGGGTAAATTCAGGTAAATTTTCACCTTTCTCGAGCCCGCTGTCAAATAATATCTGTTGCACGGAGGACAAAAACAATATAATCGTGGAGATGAGGATACTTTGCATTTCAGATACGACACGCTCTCTTGCCTTCTCCTCCTCCGTCGGGGAGATATACAGGGACGTCGACCTTATCGTGAGTGCAGGTGACATGCCCCTCGAATCATACGACTATGTCTCGACGATGCTCCACAGCGACGTTCTCTACGTCTACGGAAACCACAACCTCAAGGACTACAGGAAGGCCGTTCTGAAAGACCACCGCTTCGGTGCGGGTGTGGAGGACAGCTACAACACGAAGTTCTACGGCTTCATGATTGACGGCAGGTGCTACCGCGATCCGCACTCGGGACTTCTTGTTGCGGGGCTCGGCGGAAGCATGCTCTACAACGGAGGCGACAGCCAGTACACCGAGAGGCAGATGATGAGACGCATCCTCCGTCTTGTTCCACAGCTTTTATACAACAAACGCCGTTACGGGCGCTATCTCGATATTCTCATAACACATGCACCGCCGTTCGGACTGGGAGACGGTCCGGACCTCTGTCACAGGGGATTCAGGACTTTTCTGGGCTTCATCGACCGTTTCCATCCCAGGTATGTCCTTCATGGACATGTGCACCTGGACGACAGGAATGCCCAGAGGGTGAGACAGCGCGGAAATACTACAATAATCAACGTCTATTCCTCATATCTTCTGGAAGACGAAACTCTTGGAGGGAAAAACAGTGGCCGATAATCTTACAGTCGTCGACGACTTTCTGAAGGCTAAGCGCAGAGCCAGGCTCCAGCGTGTATTCTCGACATTCAAGTGGCAGAATCCCGATCTTCTCTCGTTCTACGAGGTGACGAAGCTCATAAAGCCGGAAAGTCAGTCATATAAGGGGATGCAGACAATAGAGGTGAAGAACATCATCGGAAGCGAGAACCGCTACCATGACTTCTCGGCTGCGTTCCTTCCGAAGAACAACAGCATCGAACGCAAATGGGAGAACATCGACGCGGCACGCCTTGACGATATTCCTCTTCCGCCCATCAGCGTCTACAAACTCGGGCAGTGGTACTTCGTACGTGACGGGAACCACCGTGTGTCGGTCGCGAAGGCGAAGGGACAGGAATTCATCGACGCCGAGGTTGTGGAGCTCTCGTCGAAGGTGCCGCTTCATGAGGGCATGACGATGAACGAGCTCAAGAAAGCCGTCGTGGAATGTGAAAGACAGCGTTTCATCGAGCAGTACAATCCCGCATATCTTCCGATGGACGAGATCGTCTTCACTTCCCCCGGTTCGTACCCCGAGATGGTTAACCACATCCTCGTTCACAAATACTATGCAAATCAGCATGAGGACCATACCATGACGTTTGAAGAAGGTGCTGTCAGCTGGTATAACAATGTATACAGACCGGTTGTCGACGCACTTGATAAGGAACATCTTCTCTCCCGTTTTCCCGGACAGACGGAAGCCGATCTCTACATGTGGCTTGTGAGGCGCTGGGATGAATTGAAGAGAACGAATGCATATGCCACCGAGGAGGAGGCTGTGAAGGATGTCAAGGAGACGGGAGGAAAGCATTTTCTCCGGAACTGGTTTGAATTCATTAAGAATAAACTGAGCAGGAAGTAATATGAGCAGGGCAGACAGGATTTTCATCAGCAACATAAAGGACATTCTCGAGAACGGAGTCTCGGACGAGGGGATGGATGTAAGACCTCACTGGAGTGACGGTACTCCGGCGCACACCGTGAAGAAGTTCGGCATAGTCAACCGCTATGACCTCAGAGAGGAGTTCCCGATCATCACGGTACGGCGTACGTACCTCAAGTCGGCTGTCGACGAGCTTCTCTGGATATGGCAGAAGAAGTCGAACAACGTCCGTGACCTGGGCTCCCACGTATGGGACAGCTGGGCCGACGGGAACGGCTCCATCGGAAAGGCCTACGGCTATCAGCTGGGGGTGAAGCACCGCTACAAGGAGGGACTCTTCGACCAGGTCGACAGAGTGCTCTATGACCTTAAGAACAATCCCCAGTCGAGAAGAATCATGACCAACATCTACAACCATCATGACCTCTCTGAGATGGGTCTCTATCCCTGTGCGTACTCGATGACGTTCAATGTCTCCGGCCGCACTCTCAACGGAATACTCAACCAGCGCAGCCAGGACATGCTGACTGCGAACAACTGGAACGTCGTGCAATACGCCGCACTCATGCACATGATGGCGCAGGTGAGCGGCCTCGAGGCGGGGGAACTCGTGCATGTCATTGCGGACGCCCATATCTACGACAGACATATTCCGATTGTGAAGGAGATAATCGGGAGCGAGCAGTATGACGCCCCTTCCTTCTCACTCAACCCTGATGTGAAGGATTTCTATGCCTTCACACTCTCCGACTTCCGCCTTACGGGCTATAAGTACAACCCGAAGAAGTACGATATCCCCGTCGCCATCTGAGGAGGAACAATGCAGGCTATTCTACACTGTGATAGAAACTGGGGAATCGGAAAGAAGAACGATCTGATGTTCCGTCTCCCGCGTGATATGGCATTCTTCCGCACTACGACGCTCGGAAAGGTCGTCGTCATGGGCTCGAATACGCTTCTCTCCTTCCCGGGCGGAAAACCCCTGAAGAAGAGGACGAACATCGTCCTCTGGCCCGGAGGGGAGAGAAAGAGGGCAGAGAGGGACGGCTTTACCATGGTGGAAACACTTGACGAGCTCTTCGATGAAATCAGAAAGTATCCTTCAGAGGATGTATTCGTCATCGGAGGTGCGATGATGTACAGGACGCTTCTTCCGTACTGCTCGAAGGTGCTTCTTACGAAGGTCGATGCCGACGGCGGTGCGGAGGTCTTCTTCGAGAACCTCGACGAGAAGGAAAACTGGAAGGAAACAGAGAGGGGCGATGAGATAACGGACAACGGCTATCCCATCCGCTTCTGCACATACACAAACCTCTCTCCGGAGAGAATATGACGAAGACAGAGAAGGGGAACTACGGAGAGGGAAGCCTCACGAGGCATATTCTCGCGCTTGCCGTTCCGACGCTCTTTGCAGACCTCGTGAACGTCCTCTACAGCGTCGTCGACCGCATGTTCATCGGCCATATGAAGGGTACGGGGACACTTGCGCTCAGCGGCGTGGGGGTCGTCTTTCCTCTCATAAGCTTCATATCTGCATTCGCATCCCTCCTCTCGACGGGGGCAGCCCCGATAGCCGCCATCGAAAGAGGAAAGGGCGACGACGAAAAGGCTGAGAGGATAATGGAGACTGCCTTCACGCTCTCTCTCATAATCGGGGGAGTGCTGACGTTTTTTCTCTTCGTTTTCCGTACTCCCGTTCTCTATATGATGGGAGCCGAGGAGACGACGATAGGCTATGCGTCGGACTACTTCGGCATCTACGTCCTGGGGTCGGTGTTCGTCCTCATCAGCGTCGGTTTCAACTCCTTCATAACGATGCAGGGCTACGGCGGGTTCGGGATGATGAGTGTCGTCATCGGCGCCGTAATCAATACGATACTGGACCCGTTATTCATCTATGTTTTCAATATGGGAGTCAGCGGGGCCGCCATAGCAACTGTCTTCTCGCAGGCTGTCTCGTCGGCGTGGGTCGTTTGGTTTCTCCGGAGCCGCAGGTCCTATATCAAGATAAGAAAACTGAGGCTCGAGAAGGACATCGTCACGAGGATATTCAAACTGGGTATCTCGGGCTTCATGTTCAAGATGACGAACTCGATTACACAGGCCGCGTCGAACATGACGCTGCGGTCCTTCGGGGGCTCTCTCTCGACTCTCTATATCGGGGCGATGAGCATCATAAACTCGACGCGGGAGATGGTCTCTCTGCCGATATCTGCAGTGACGAGCTCCGCCCAGCCCGTGATGGGCTACAACTACGGTGCGGGTAAGGCGGATAGAGTATGCCGGACGATACGCATAATGACGGTGATGGCCCTCTGCTACGGCATTCTTGCATGGGCATTCGTCATGACGGCACCGGCTCTTCTCATCAGCATCTACACTCCCGATTCCGCCCTCCTCGAGATAACAGAGCCTGTAATGAGGATATTCTTCTCTGTCTTCTTCATGATGAGCTTCCAGAGTTCGGGGCAGACTACGTTCGTCGGTCTCAATCATCCCCGTCACGCCGTCTTCTTCTCCCTCCTGAGAAAGGTATTCCTCGTTTTCCCGCTCATTCTGATCCTGCCGCGACTCTCCCTCGGCGTCGACGGCGTCTTCTGGGCCGAGGCCGTGAGCCAGCTCGTCGGGGCATCGGCATGTTATCTGACGATGTACTTTACGGTTTACCGCCCTCTCAGGAAGGGAACATACAGGTGGGATAAATATACAAGATAAAAGAAAGACAAGTGAGGTTATATATGGAAAGACAGGATAATGGTCTGGCATTCATGCTCCGCTACGAGAACGTTGCATGGTACGACGAAGGGGAGGTGAGAGTGCTCGACAGAAGAGTATATCCCTCGAAAATCGAATGGGTTGTATGCCGCAGCGTCGAGGACGTCGCCGCAGCCATCCGCAGTATGGTGACCCAGTCCACAGGACCGTACACCCTCGCTCCGATGGGGATGGCACTCGCTGCATATCTTGTGAAGGGAAAATCTCTCGGGGAGACGAAATCATTCCTCGAATGGGCCTCTCTCACCATCTCTTCATCGCGTCCCACGACGAGAAAGAGGATGGAAGACCTTACAAATAGGTGTATCCCCGTCGCATTGAGGGCGCTCGAGGAGGGAAGGCGTGCCGACGAGGCTGTGAGGGACTATGTCGTCGAAATGAACGATGCACGCTATGCGCGTGTCGATAAAATTGCACACTACCTTGTCGACAAGTTCCCATCGGGCGGAAAGATTATGACACAGTGCTATGCCGAGACTGTTCTGGGTCTTATGCTCAGGGAGGCGAAGCGGAGGAACAACCCCATAAAGCTCTTCTGCCCGGAGACGAGACCATTCTTCCAGGGTGCAAGATTCACAAGCACCGTATGCCATGAGATGGGATTTGACGTCACCCTCATTACGGACAACATGCCCGCATACGTGATGGCAAACGAGAAGATCGACATCTTCACATGTGCTGCCGACGCCATATCGTGTGACGGCTATGTCTTCAACAAGGTCGGAACAAGCCAGATAGCAATCTGTGCCTCCTACTTCGACGTTCCCGTCTACGTAACGGGAGCTCCCGATAAGGGCCATCCTACGCACGACAGCGTCACGATAGAGATGAGAAACCCCGACGAGACCTTGTATGCAATGGGAGTCAGGACGGCCGTGGAAGGCGTCAGGGGCTACTATCCTGCCTTCGATATGACACCGCCCGAGCTTATCACGGGAATTGTCACGAACAAGGGCATCTTCCGTCCCGGAGAAGTGAACAACTACTTCAATGACAATGCGCCTGTAGAGCTTACAGTCTGACAGGCGCATACCATTCTCTGTTGTCTTCTTTTTTTATGTGAGGTCTGCTTCGACCTCTTCCTCTATCTCTTCCTCTGTCAGGAAGTTCTTCGAGTCTTTTCTGTAGAAGTAGAGGGAGATTGCAGTCCCGACAGACCATCCGATAGGCCAGCTGAGCCATATTCCCGTGACGCGGAGTGCGGTGCGTGAAAGTATGTATGCCAGTCCCACTCTCAGGATGAGATCGGAGAATGTCGAAATCATGAAGCACTTCATGTTTCCCGCTCCCTTGAGGATGCTGTCGGATATTATCTTTACAGATACGACAAGATAGAAGATGCAGACGATTCTCAGGAGCTGGCGTCCTGTCTCGAGAGTCGTGGGTGAGGGATTGTCGACGAAGAGTCTGAGGAGCGCCTCGGGAATAAGCATGTAGAGCAGGATGAAAGGAATGGAGATCACCCATACCATCTTTATGCCGCTCTTCCATCCCTTTGCAACTCTCCCGGGCTTTCCGGCTCCGAGGTTCTGCGCAGTGAAGTTCGACACACCGTTGCCGATTGTAGTGAACGATGTGATTACGAGGTTGTTGAGTTTGATGGCTGCAGAGTATCCTGCAATTACATAGGAACCGAAGCTGTTTATGATTCCCTGTAGAACGATGTTACCGACGGAGACAAAGCTCTGCTGGAGAGTCGAGGGTATGGCGATGGCGATGAACGACTTGAAGAGTGTGGGGTTGAAGAGTTCCGGCTTTTTATCGGACTTTATGGTCGTCAGTCTCCTGAGAACGAAAACCAGTGCAAGCACTGCGCTTACGCCCTGGCAGATGAATGTTGCCCATGCGACACCCGCAACTCCCATCTTGAATGCCGTCACGAAGAGGATGTCCATGAAGATGTTCGACGTCGAGGAGATGGCAAGGAAGATGAAGGGGGTCCTGCTGTCACCGAAGGCCGAGAAGATTCCGGTCGAGACATTGTATAAAAAGAGGAATGGCAGTCCCCAGATGTAGATATCGAGGTAGAGTGCAGAATCGGCATAGATGTTTTCCGGGGTGTTGATGAGGGAGAGCAGTCCGTCCATCGACACCAGTCCGATGACCATGAGAATGAGGCATGTCACCGTTGTCGATATGAGCGATGTATAGACTGCACTCTTGACTTTCGTGTAGTCCCTGGCTCCGAAAAGGCGGGATGTTATGACCGAGCATCCGATGTTGCATCCGAATGCGAAGGCTATGAAGATGAGGGTTATCTCATAGCTGTTGCCGACGGCTGCGAGAGCGTCCTCCGAAATGAACTTGCCTGCTACGAAGCTGTCCGCGATATTGTAAAGCTGCTGGAATACTATGGAACCGAAGAGGGGAAGGCAGAAACTTATGAGAACCTTACCGGGATTTCCGACCGTTAAATCTCTATTCATTATATATCTCCGAGCGCGATATTAGAACTTTTGTATATTTTTGAAAATAGAAAGGAGGGCCGGAGCCCTCCACAAATCAATTGGTGTTTTCTGTTATGTCACCGCCGAAGTACTTTTCGGAGAGTGCCTTGAGGACACCTTCCTCTCTCAGCTTTTCGAGGGCCTTGTTGACGGCCTCTCTGAGGGATGCCGAATCATCGCCCTTTCTCATCGGGATGGCGACAGAGGTCGTGTCATAATCGATAGCCGCAATCTTGAACGGAGCATCGGGATGCTCTTCCATGTAGCTGTAGTAAGTAACCTCTGCATTGAGCGTTGCGTCGATTCTTCCCGCTTTGAGAAGTTCGAACGTCTGGATGAGGTCGTCGACTCCGGAGACTGTCGCTCCGTATTTCTCCGCAACCTCCGCGTATGTACTGGAAATTGTATTTGCAGTCTTCTTACCCTTCAGGTCTTCCATCCTGGTAATCGACGTATTGTCAGATTTGGTGATCACCGCCGTTCTGTTGTAGGCGTAGGGCGTGGAGAAGTCGTACTTCTGTTCCCTCTCGGCTGTTATGTCCACACCGTTGATCATGATGTCGTAGCGTCCGGCGTCGAGGCCTGCGAGAAGTCCGTCCCACTCGCCCTCTATGAAGACAGCCTTCACTCCGAGCTCGGAGGCGATTGCCTCTCCGATTTCAGTGTCGAATCCGACGAGCCTGTCGCTCTCGTCATGATAAGTCCAGGGCGCCCATGTGCCTTCCATGGCAATTGTTATCTCGCCCTTTGACAGTATACGCTGAAGAAGGTCTCCCTCTGTGGAAGATGCTTCCTTACTTCCGCCTGCAGCTATTGAATTGGCAAGCAGAATCGCAATGAGTGAAATTGTGATGAATTTCTTCATTTTCTTTCTCCTTATTCTATTTTCTGGAGTTCCATCCTTGAAATGAACTCCTTTGTTCTCTGCTCTTTCGGGGAGGAGAAGAAGGCCTTCGTCTCTCCCTCCTCGACTATCACGCCGTTCTCCATGAAGACGGTGCGGGTGGCGACCGAGCGCGCAAAGCTCATCTCGTGCGTTACGACTATCATCGTCATCCCTTCCTCGGCAAGGCTCTTCATTACGGAGAGCACTTCTCCCGTGAGTTCGGGGTCGAGTGCCGATGTCGGCTCGTCGAAGTAAATCAGGACAGGATCGAGTGCAAGAGCACGGGCAATCGCAACCCTCTGCTGCTGTCCTCCCGAGAGCTGGGAGGGGTAGTAGGAGGCTCTCTCTAAAAGCCCGACGCGATTGAGGTATTTCTCTCCAGCTGCCTTCGCCTCATCCTTCTTCATCTTCCGTGCGGTGACAAGCCCCTCCATCACATTCTCGAGTGCCGTCTTGTTTGCAAAGAGGTTGTAGCTCTGGAAGACGAAGCCTGTGTGCATCCTTATATCACGGATCTCCTTCTTCGTAATCTTCTCGAGGTCATATTCCCTGCCGTTGAAGCAGAAGGTGCCGCTGTCGGCCTTTTCGAGGAAGTTGAGACATCTCAGAAGCGTTGTCTTACCGCCTCCCGAGGGGCCGAGTACGGCGATGACGTCGCCTTTGTCGACTGAGAGCGAGATACCCTTCAGCACCTCGTTGTCCCCGAATTTCTTTTTCAGATCTCTGATGCTCAGAATCATCACCAGCCCCTCATCCTGAATCTTTTCTCGCCCCATGCCTGTACCTTCGTCAGTATCGTGCACATCATGAGGTAGATAAAGCCCACCTCGAGGTAGAGCACAAGGGGCTCATAGGTGCGTGCAACTATGCGCTGGGTTGCCATGAACATCTCCGTCACCGTTATGTTTGCGGCAAGGGATGTATCCTTTATCATGCTGATAAGCGAATTGAAGAGCGTCGGGAATGCAATCCTCCCGGCCTGCGGGAGAATGATTCTCCTCATGGTCTGGAGCCAGCTCATCCCCACACATTCCCCCGCTTCAAGCTGCCCGGAAGGGACGGCCAGTATTGCGGCTCTGATAGTCTCTGCTGAGTACGCTCCTTCGTTGATGGAGAATACGATGACAGCCGCGGGAAATGGGTCGATGAGAATCCCGAGGGAGGGCAGTCCGTAGAAAAGGACGAAGAGCTGCACCAGGAGCGGGGTTCCTCTTATAACCCAGATGTAGAAACGGCATATGGATTTGAGGACGGGAATCTTCGCTATCTGTATAAGAGCGACGACTGTCGCTATTATGAGGGCGAAGAAGAACGAGAGAAGGGTAAGGGGAATGGTATTCAAGAGTCCCGGCTTCAGTATCTTCCAGAAGGAATCGATGATAATATTCCAGATTCTGCTCTCCACAACCAGCTCCCTCATCTACTGAGAAATTAAACATTGGGGGAAAATATGTCAACAAAAACTCAGATAAAAGGTACGAAGAATGGAGGAATGCATACAGTCTCCCCGTCCTTCCTGTAATCCTTCGGAGCGACAAGATATCTTGTCCTGATTCTCGAGTGGTATTTCTCAGTGAACATGTCGAGAGAAGCGTGGGTCGTATATGAAGACGATTTGACTTCAATAGGGCACAGCTTGTTTCCTCTTGAGATAAGAAAGTCTATTTCGTAGTTGTGGTTGCTTCCCCTGCTGTAGAACGTATGATAGAAAAGGCCGTCACCTTTTGCTTCAAGCATCTGGGCAGTAATGTTTTCGTAGACATAACCGAGGTTCACAGGAAGCTTATCCGACATGAGGCCTCTGTAGAGAAGGTTCTCGGTGAATACCTTGTCCCTGAAAGCGAGGGTTATGAAGAGTCCGGTATCTGCAAGATAGAGCTTGAACTTTCTCAGATCCTTTGTCATCGGGAATCCCGCATTCGGGTCATTCGTATGATAAGACGCAAGTACAGCTCTTGATGCTGTGAGTTCGGCGATGTTTGTGAGTACAGTACTCTCCGACGGATGCAGGGACACAGATGCATGTGAAACGTTGAATCTGGTGGATGCAGTACTCAATTCACCGGGGATTGCATCGAACAGGCTGGAAAGGGTTCCCGTCGGGTCTATTTTGTAGAAATCATCCTCATAGAGGTCGATTATCGAGCGCTTTACGTCATCAACATCTTCGAGGTTGTTTTGCTCCAGATATGTACTTACAGCCTGGGGCATCCCTCCGATGATCATATAGAGTCTGAAGAGCCCCATTGCTTCTCTCAGAGAAGCCTGTCCCAGTGGCTTTCCGAGAGAGTAGAAGTTTCTCAGGATGTCATAGACGTTCTCCTTTCCTATTGCCTGGAGGAATTCCTCCAGATCCATGGGACACATCTTTATCTTTTTTTCTTCGCTCGGGATGAGAATATCTTTGACATTCTTCCTTATTGATATAAGAGATCCCGTCTCCAGGTAATCATATCTGCCGTCCCTGACAAGTGCCTTTACTGCCTGCCTGGCCGGAGGAAAGAGCTGCACTTCATCGAAGACGATGAGGGACTCCCGGGCAAAGAGCCTCGTTCCTGTCAGAAACTGGAGACGGAAGAAAAAATAGTCGAGGTCGCTGATGGAAGAGAAGAGTTCCTTTATTCCGGGAGGACAGTTTGAAAAGTCTATGAAGATACAGCTTCTGTATTCTTTTCCGGCAAACTCTTTCACGATAGTTGATTTTCCGACTCTTCGCGCCCCTTCAACCATGAGAGCGTATCTGCCTTTCGATGAGTTTTTCCATTCAACCAGACTCTCGTATATCTTTCTTTTGAATATCGTCATATCTGTAATATAGCATCGAAAAAAGATTTTAGCAAAATTTATAGAGGGTGTTTTCGGCATAATCCCCGTTTTTTGTAATGAGGTATTATGGGGTTATCCCCATATTTTCCGAAAAAAGCAACAAATTACGATAAATCTGTACGACATTGCAATTCAGTCGCAATATGCCTTATTTCCTCCACGTACGCATGTCATTTCGTGGACGTACAGAAGAGAACGGCATTCTCCAAAGCACGACAATCTGAGAGAGGAGTCTTTTCAAAATAATAAAGTTAGAATAAACTAACTTAAATGGAATCCCGGGACTGCGGCCTCTTCTTTCCCTTTATGAGGAGAAATCATGATTTTCAGAACGCTTGGTGACAGAAATAATCCTGCCGTGCTTTTCTTTCATGCAATGGGAGTGACGGGAGAGAGTTCCCTTCCCGTTGCGGAGTATCTCAAAGACGATTACTTCGTTATCCTTCCAACCTCGACGGTCTACTCCAAGGGACAGAAGTATGTGTCGAAGGAGGACGAGGTGAGACAGGTTGTCTCGTTTCTCTACAGGGAGGGCATAGATAAGCTGGAGCTTGTCGTATCATCCTCGATAGGTGCCGATCTTGCACTTGCCTTCCTCAGTCAGAGTACGATGGAAGTAGAGCACGCATTCTTCGACGGAGGGCAGTTCGCACAGATCGGAAAGTGGACGAGAAGAATCATGGTTCCGTTCCTGTACTTTGCAATTAAGAGCCTCTACTGGTCGAAGGGAGGGACGCTGAAGAGAATACTCTGGTGTGATGACGAGTCAATAAAGCCCTTCTTCATAAAGGCCGGGGAGAACCTCACATATCTGAATATCAGGCGTCAGATGAAGGATTCACTTACTGAAAATCCATTCCCGCACTTCAAGAGTGTCAGGGAGGAGAACTGCTTCTTCGAGTTCGGATCCGAGGAGGATCACTTCAAGTATCGTGATAACGTGAAGGCTTCCTACCCCGGAGGAAACTATCCCGTATTCAGAGGATATAACCATATGGAGTATCAGATAAGGGACCCCGAAGGCTTTGCAGAGATGCTCCTCTTCATAATGAAGGAGAACAGGATGCCTCAGCTTCCGTTCCTCGAGTGGAATAAATAAGGAGAAAAACCATGAAACCCGATTACAAGAACTGGATTCCGAAAGTAATGCTTTACACGCTTCCTCTTCTGCCTTTTGCAGCAGTTTCCCTTCTCGTCGTCTTTCTTTTCTTCACGGAAGGGACACTCCGCATAGTGCTTTCGGTCTTCTCCGTTGTCGCACTGATTGCCAGTCTGAAGAGTGCCGTCTGGTGCATCTGTGCATACAGGGCATTCTCGTATGACGGAAAGAGAAGACTCAGCAGCGCCATAATCGAGGGAACGGCCTCTTATATAAAGCTTCCGGAGGGAGGAAAGGCACTAGACGTGGGATGCGGAAGCGGGGCGCTTGCAATCGCAGTCGCAAAGAGAAATTCCCGAGCGTCCGTCACCGGTATCGACAGATGGGGGAAGGAGTACGCCTCTTATAATCTTTCACTCTGCATGAAGAATGCAGAGGCCGAGGGGGTGAAGAATGTTACTTTCCAGAAGGGAGATGCCGTACATCTCTGTTTTCCCGACGAGTCATTCGCTGCCGTCACAAGCAACTACGTCTACCACAACATAACGGGGAAGAACAAACAGGCACTCCTTCTCGAGACACTGCGCGTTCTCAGGAAGGGAGGGACATTCGCAATCCACGACATCATGTCTCCCCGGCGTTATGGTGATATGACTGCATTCGTGAAGAAGCTCTATGACATGGGCTACGAGAGGGTCGAACTCATCGATACAACGAAAGGCCTCTTCATGACACGGCGTGAGGCTGGATTCCTCATGCTCCGGGGCTCGACGCTTCTTGTGGGGACGAAATGAACGACCGGTATCTTGAAGAAACTGCCATGCTCGACTTCTCATCTCCCTCTCTCGAAAGTCTTCTGAGAGAAAGGGGATGGTTAAATATGCCAGAAGTCGAAAGGGTGAGAAGCATCTACCTCTTTGTCAGGGACGAGATTCTCTTCGGCTACAACACGGATGATTCAATTCCTGCCTCGAAGGTGCTCTGTGACGGCTACGGCCAGTGCAACACAAAGGGGACGCTCTTCATGGCGCTCCTGAGGGCCTCGGGGATCCCCTCAAGAATCCACGGCTTCACGATAGACAAGCGTCTCCAGAAGGGCGCGATGACGGGACTTGTGTATCTCCTTGCTCCTCCCGAAGTGTTCCACAGCTGGGTCGAGGTGCTCCTTGACGGGGTCTGGTACGAGCTTGAGGCCTTCATTCTTGACAGGAGCTACCTTGAAAAGCTCCAGAGGAAGTTCTCCTCATGCGACGGCCCCTTCTGCGGCTACGGCGTCGCTGTCAGGGATTTCAGACATCCTGTGATCGACTTCAACCTCAATAATACATATATTCAGAGCGAAGGCATAAACAGGGACTGGGGAGTCTATGATTCTCCAGATGAGCTCTTGAAGGAACACCATCAGGAGATGTCGCCTCTCAAGGCATTCGTCTACCGTCATATAGGGCGGCATCTGATGAACAGGAATGTCCGAAGAATAAGAAACAGCTGATTTTTATTGCAATAAACGGTCTGATTGTATATAGATAGAGGAAAGAAAATTCAGGCGGTGAAAAAATGAAGACGGCAGCTGTGCAGATGGAAGTGACATATGCTCGTAAGGGTGAGAATTTCAACAGGGCGGCCCTCCTTGTCTCGGAGGCGGCATCATCCGGTGCCGATACCGTTCTTCTTCCCGAAATGTGGGATTACGGCTACTTCCCCGGAAATCTGGAAGAAGCAGCCGACGAGGACGGAATGGAGACGAAGGCCTTCCTTTCGTCCCTTGCCCTGAGATACGGCGTCAACATCGTCGGGGGATCGGTCACCACGAAGAAGAGAGGGAAGTTCTACAATACATGCTATGTCTTCAACCGTACCGGCCACCTGGAGACCGAGTACGACAAGACACATCTCTTCTCTCCCCTCGGGGAGGACAGGCAATATGAGAAGGGGGAGAGTGAGGGACTCTTCTTCCTTGACGGCGTAAGATGCGGCATCCTGCTCTGTTACGATCTGAGGTTTCCTGAGCTCGCCCGTAATCTTTCACTCAAAGGAGCTCAGGTTATCTTCACATCCGTATTCTGGCCGCAGGAGAGACGCACTGCGCTCCTTACTCTTGCACGCTGCCGTGCAATCGAGAACGAGGTTTTCCTCGTTCTTTCATCTGCTCACGGAAAGACACCCCTTCTCGAAGGTGCCGGCTATTCCACAATCTACGGTCCAACGGGCGGGAAACTTGCTGCAGCTGATGACGGGGAGACTGTCATTGTCGCCTCTCTTGATGAAAAAACACTCCTGGCGGCGAGAAAAGACATTCCCGTCTATTCGGACAGGCGGCCGGATCTCTACAGATAAAAACCGGGATTATATAGAAGAGGTCAGCCTTTTGATGGTGGAAGGCAACGGAATCTGGAAACAAGACAAAAACAGATAAATATAGGCATTTCTGTGCGACTTTGTAAGATTTTTCCTCCGTAACTCCTCTTTTTTGACCACTTACGGAGGAATAATCTTGATTGGCTGTAGTCTGAACCTTAAAAATATGACATGAATGACGAAAAGATGATCGGAAGAATTCAGGAGCAGGAGATACTCAGTGAGTATTACGAGTCACCGAAGTCTGAGTTCGTTGCTCTCTACAGCCGGCGCAGAGTCGGTAAGACCTACCTTGTAAAAGGAGGCACCCGGAGGTGCCCGTCTTTCTCAGAGTGAGTCGTAGAGTTCAGCGTAGCGCTTCGAGGATGCGGCCCACGACCAGTCGGACTTCATTCCTCTCTTCTGCATGTCACGCCAGATCTCCTTCTTCTCCGTATATATGTAATAAGCATAGTTGATTCTGTTCAGGAGAACCTCGGGTGTGAAGTCGTAGAACGAAAGGCCTGTGCCTGTGTTCTCGAATTCATCGAGGGGGACGACGGTGTCCCTGAGTCCTCCCGTTTCGTGGACGATCGGTACTGCTCCGTATTTGAGAGATATGAGCTGTGTCAGGCCGCAGGGTTCGAACGCCGACGGAACGAGGAATGCATCTGATGCGCTGTATATCCGTCTCGAGAGGGCATCGGAGAATTCGATCTTCGCTCTCACCTTGTCAGGATATTTTGATTCATAGTAGCGGAACATGTTCTCGTAGTAACTGTCTCCTGTGCCGAGGACAACAAGATTTATGTGCTTTCCGCACATTCTGTCCATGATGGAGTCTATGAGCGTCATTCCCTTCTGGCTTGTGAGGCGTGACACCACCGCAAGCATGAATGCGTCCTTGTCTTCCCTGAGGCCCAGTTCCTTCTGAAGGGCCAATTTGTTGGCCTCCCTCTTCTTTATGAAGGACTTCACATTGTAGTTGTTGACGAGAGCCTTGTCGGTCTCCGGATTCCATACATTGTAGTCGATACCGTTGACGATTCCGAGAAGTCTGTCCTGTCTCCACTTCAGAATGTCATCCAGCCCGTCGCCGAACTGGGGCGTCTGAATTTCTTTTGCATAGGACTCGCTGACTGTCGTAATCCAGTCCGAGAAGGCAAGGCCGCCGCGGAGCATCGTGGCATTCCATTCGTCCTTCGGGCAGGACGTATCCTGATAGGGTGATACAAACAGACCCGGCTGGAAGAGCTCGTCGGGAAGTGCAGTGACCCATCTGAGGTGTCCCACGTTCCAGCAGCCCTGGAAGCAGAGATTGTGGATTGTGATTATTGTCCTGATCCCGCGGAAGAACTCATCACCCTGGAAGATGGTGTTGAGGTAGACCGGGACAAGGGATGCATGCCAGTCGTGGCAGTGGATGATGTCGGGTCTGAATCCGATGAGCGGGAGGGCGGAGAGCACGGCCTTCGAAAAGTATGCATAACGCTCGAGATCAGCAAATAGATCATAGTACGGCCTGCTTCCCGAGAAATACTCCCTGTTGTCGACAAAGTAGTATGTGATGCCGTCGAGAACGAGTGTGTTTATGCCGACATAAATGCGGTTATCCATCTGGAAATAGACGACGCTCTTCATGTCTTTCTTGTATTTCTCGTCAATCATCTCATATTGGGGGATAATGACTCTCACGTCATACTTATCTTTATCGAATGTCTTCGGAAGGCTTCCGACGACATCTGCCAGTCCTCCTGTTTTGACGAACGGCACGCATTCAGCTGCAACGAATAGAACTCTTTTCATTTTCTTCTCCTTCCACAGTGTACTACGTTGTGCGGGAACTTTCCGTTACTTTTTTATACGAATGATTGGATTTTATAGTGGGGAGGATTTCTGCAGCAATTACAAGTTTGTAGTGATCTGGGCATCTCTCTGTGTGATTGGTTGTTGTTTCCCGTTGAAAAATGGTTGTTATTTCCCGTTGCTAATACTTGTGTTGTGTATGTTACGGCCTTCGGGCACCCCGTTTGTACGGAGCTTTCTGATGGAAGTTTGCTAAAAAGATTAAAATAAAGTTTGACAGATGGGAAAAGGGGTGTTACGGTAAGTTTGTTCAGTGACAGAACTAACTAAGGGAAGGGATTGAATGCCGGCAAACAACAACCTGTTTCAGCGAAACGCCAATACTTCGATGATAGCCCAGCTTATCTGGAGACAGAACGGTATTACGCGTGTTGACATCTCCCGCATTCTGAAACTGAACAAGTCTACCGTCAGCAATATCATCTCATCTCTCCTGTCGGCGGGGCTTGTAAACGAAGGCGAGCATAAGGACTCCTGCTCCCTCGGGGGAAGAAAGCCCATAGAGCTGACAATCAACCGCGGTTTCGGATGTGTATTCGGCTTTGATCTTCAGCCGTCACACTACAGGACCGTGATAATGGGGGTAGACGGATCTGTTTTGTGGGAGACGAGAGGGCCTAAAAGAGATATCTCCTTTGAAAGCTTTCTTTGTTCTGTAATTGACGAGGCCTTTCTCGCCCACAAAAAGATCAATATTCCTGTTCTGGCTCTTTCCTTCTCTGTACCTGGGCAGATTGACTCCGAAGAGGGAATAATAATTCACTCGTATCCATTCAGAATCGACAACTTCGCATTCAAGAACTACCTTAAGAGTAAATACAACTATCCGATCTACGTCGACAACGACGCCAACTGTGCCGCATGGCTCGATCTCAAGACCAACCTCGGTTCCTCCTTCTCGTCCAATGCACTTTCTGTCACCGCAGACTTCCATGAGGAGGCAGAAAATGATGACTATGTGGCCGGAATAGGTATCGGTATGGGGCTCATCATCGACGGGGTTGTCTACCACGGTTCACACAACTCTGCAGGCGAATTCAGATCGCTTTCGTGGAAGAACGGTGACGACGAGCAGTCCGGACTGAGCCTGGATCTTTTGAAGAAGACGCTCGTGGATAAGGATGCGCTCACGCTCTGGATGGTCGACACATTCCATTCTCTTGTTCCTGTCCTTGCCGTCATGGATTTCAAAAAGGTGATTCTGCACGGCAATCCCTTCTCCGACGAGAAGTGGGTGAGACGGACGCTCGAGGAGAAGATTCCGGCATTCATGGGTATTTTAAAGAGAACAGACTGTGAACTCGTATTCAATGCAGAGGATGAAGGCGTATCTGCAAAGGGTGCCGCTCTCATGTATCTTCATGACCTCTACTCTGTTCCAGATCTCGAGGCCGACAACAGCGGCAAGTGGAGCTGGGAAGAGGTCATGGCGTTCTCGCAGAAGCAGAAGGGAGAGATGAACGTATGAAGAGTGTTCAGAATGTAAGGACACTGAGCCACAGGGAGGAGAAGGCGGCCTACTGGTCGTTCATACTTCCGGGATTTCTCATCTACGTATTCGTAATGGCATTCCCGACGGTATTCGCGCTTTTCCTCAGTATTACCAACTACAAGGGCGGGGCTCTCTTCGGCCCCAAGCGCAGACACATCAGCATAATCGGTTTCCAGTACTATGCGAAGATGTTCACGGACAAGTATTTCTGGCTTGCCCTAAAGAACAACATGTGGATTACGCTTGTCTCGGTATTCGGACAGATTCCTCTGGGATTCTTCATGGCCTACCTCATATTCATACGGCTATTGCATAATGATCCCGGCGGATGCACTTGAAGAGGGTAAAACTCATT
>CAVFZO010000019.1:0-28473 GCA_963626925.1 Clostridium sp. AM49-4BH | reverse complement strand
ATTACCCGACTTAGAGGCTTCTACGGCCTCCTAGAATTTTAGGACAGTCTCCCCCCAGAAACTCCGTCAAGAAATAATTTCCTTATTTTTTACCTTTAGCTGATGTCATAATCATGGTGTGGAAATACCGTCAATCTTCCCGATTTCATCTCCAGAGCGGAGACTGCCTGCTCCTCTGAGGCCTGTTTCCTTGATCAATGCAAGGTAATTACGACATCTTTTTCTCATCCCGTGTTGACATTTCTCCCCTCTTCCCGCTATTATCCTCACTGTTATGCGGTTGTGGTATAATGGCTATTACCTCAGCCTTCCAAGCTGAAGATGCGAGTTCGATTCTCGTCGGCCGCTTTGCTCCTCGAAAGGGAGCATTTTATTTTGACTCTGTTCTACGGGCAAAAGAAGAGGGAGGCGGTTTCCCGTCTCCCCGGATAATCCTGATCCTTTTTCCGTATATTATTTCTTGTACTCAGCTTCAAACTTCTTGAGGAAGTCGACGAGAGCTACGACGCCCTCCTTCGGCATTGCATTGTAGATGGAGGCTCTGAGACCGCCGACGGACTTGTGTCCCTTGAGGTTGTCGTAGCCTGCCTTCTTCGTTGCAGCGACAACTTCGGCATCAAGTTCAGCAGATTCCGTCACGAACGGGATGTTCATGAGTGATCTGTATTCCTTCTCTACTGTGCCGCGGAACATTTTGCTCTGATCCAGGAAGTCGTACATAACCTTTGCCTTGTCGATGTTCTTCTGGTTCATCACTTCGAGACCTCCCTGGTCCCTGAGGTACTTGAAGACCTTGCCGCAGCAGTACATAGCCCAGCAGTTGGGGGTGTTGTACATGCTGTCATTGTCGGCATGTGTCTTGTACTGGAGGTAGATCGGCAGAGATGTGAGGTCATCACGGATAAGATCCTCTCTGATGATGACGACGACCATGCCTGCAGGTCCTACATTCTTCTGTACGCCTGCATAGATGAGGCCGTAGTCAGATACGTTGCACGGGCGGGAAAGGAACATCGATGACTGGTCAGATACCAGTACATGACCCTTTGTGTTGGGGAGCCTGTTCCATGTAACGCCGTGGATAGTCTCGTTCTCGCAGATGTATACATAGTCTGTGTCTTCGGGGATGTCGAGATCCGAGCAGTCGGGGATGTATGTATAGTTCTTGTCCTTGCTGGAAGCAGCGACGATGACTTCTCCGACCTTCTTAGCCTCTGCGATTGCCTTCTTCGACCATGCACCCGTCTCGATGTAGACAGCCTTGCCGTTCTTCATGAGATTCATCGGGATCATGCTGAACTGGAGTGTTGCGCCGCCCTGGATGAAGAGAACCTTGTAGTTCTCGGGGATGTTCATGAGTTCCCTCAGGTCCTTCTCTGCATTGTCGAGTATTTCCTGGAAGACCTTCGAGCGGTGGCTCATCTCCATTACACACATGCCGCTTCCGCGGTAATTCATCATTTCATCTCTTATTTCCTCGAGCACGGGTTCCGGCATCATGGCAGGTCCTGCCGAGAAGTTGAATGTACGTCCGTATTTCATTTTTCACCTCGTTTGAAATTTTCTATATGCATAATTTCTCACAAGTTCAGATACAATGCAACAATTCTTTTGAAAAACAAAGGAAAATCTTCACTTTTTTATCGATACGTTAATAAACCTTCCAGTTTTTACTCATATACTCATTATTTTTGTCATCTTAATCCTGTCCTTCCCTGCTTGAAGAAAGACGGCACGGAGATTATCATTCTGCTATCAAGAAAGAATTACGGAGGGCCCTATCATGGGAGAGCGCGGAGAAGTCTTTTCAACTAAACTCGTCAAGAACGACAGAACCTATTTTTTCAACGTCAAGCAGAATGTCTACGGTGACCTCTATCTCAACGTCGTCGAGTCAAGGCCGACCGACGTCGAAGGAAAATACCTGAGGCAGTCCGTCATAGTATATCAGGAGGACCTCGGAGAGTTCCTCAACGAATTCCAGAAGAGCGTCGACTACGTCAAGAAGCACGGCTCGAGAAAGGAAAGGAATCCGAGGGCCTGATGAGCTTCAGCGAGAGTTACGCAGACGAAATTCTCAATACTGCCCTCAGAATAAAGAGCGGCGATGTGCTGAGTATAAACACGGAAGAGGAAGACTACGCCTTTGCACGCCTTGTTGCAGAAAAGGCGAAGAAGATTACGGGTAACGGCAGCTACATACAGCTGTTAAAGAACGGGAGAATCGTAGATGAGTTCGACATCCTCTCGGATTTTCCCCTCAACAGGAAGCCGACCCTCTTTCTATACCTCTCGTACTATAAGAAGAAGGACGAAGTCGAAAGCGGGAGAATATATGAAGCGAAGGAT
The DNA here is from genome assembly GCA_963626925.1 of Clostridium sp. AM49-4BH. Classification (GTDB taxonomy): domain Bacteria; phylum Spirochaetota; class Spirochaetia; order Sphaerochaetales; family Sphaerochaetaceae; genus Ornithospirochaeta. Next base: position 26,124 of record CAVFZO010000019.1, on the reverse strand, counting down.
CTCCAGCGCTTCTCGCTTCTCTCGGACCCCCTCGACAACCCATCCCCCTCCTACCCCTTCGTCACAACATTCCTCCCATCCTCCCTCTGGGATGACGAAATAAGGGAGAACTACGAGGAAAAGACGAGCCGGGAGCTTATTTCGTCCATCTTCCTGTCTGACAGGGATGAACGCATGCGTCGCCACGAGAATATGATATACAAGGCCGGAGAGCTCAACAGGATGGCTCTCACAGACGGCAGGATAACGGCCGGAAACGGCACGGATCTCACCTTCTCGTTCCTGCCTTCCGCCACTTTCCACACATCGACATGCGAGACAACCTCAGGGAGGATCTTCTCTCCCTATATAACCTCAGAGGACGTCTTCAGGCTCATCGACCCGTTTTCCCTCTCGGGATGGCTCAATACGACAAGGCCCTTCGTGCTCTGGGGTAAGAGAGTGAACAGTCTCTCCCTCGAATTCGAGAAAGGCAGGGTTGTATCTGTAAAGGGAAACATGTATACCGAGTCACTCTTCTCCATCTACATGAGGCAGGACGAGAATGCCGCGAGAGCGGGCATGCTTACGCTTGTTGAGAAGTCCAGTCCTCTCTGGAACGAGGAGCTTACCTACATTCCCGAGCTGGACAGAATGCGCACTGTATCAATCACGCTCGGGGGTCCGAAGGGCGAAGCTGTCGACACGGGCGCACTCGATACGACGATTGACTCCCTGCTTTCTCTCTCGCTTCCGATCGGAGACGACAGTCTCACCATAGATTGCCTCGACAGAAACGGAGATGAGAGGTGCATCTACTCGGACGGATGCATAAACGAGGACTCGGACCTTTAGTTGAGCTCTGCAATCAGCCCCAGTCCCTTCAGTGTTATGAGTGAATCGAGTTCGTCGATACGGGGTATTATCTTCGATATTGTGGCACTGAGGCCGCCCGTGGCCATAACAAAGAGCCTCGAGCCGATTTCATCCTCGGTCTTCTTCACCATCGTCTCGACCATACCCGCATAGCCTTCCATTATTCCGGCCCTTATCGAGGCCATGCTGTCCCTGCCGAGAACAGTCGAGGGAAGCTTGAGTTCAACCTGGGGAAGCTGTGCCGTATTGCCGAAGAGGGAGTTGACGGCCGTGACGAGTCCGGGTGCTATCGCAACACCGAGAACTCTGCCGTCTCTGTCGACGGAGGAGAACGTGAGCGCAGTTCCGAAGTCGATCACCATCACCGATGTGTCACTTCTGTGGGAGTGTGCATAGGAGAGGTTGCACAGAAGATCTGCGCCGAGTTCGAGGGGGATTGACTCCCTGACGAGCCCGGACTTCACATCATGGGTCACCATTATGGGATTGAGAGAGAAGAGACGGTGCATTATCTTCTCGATCGAACGCGTAAGAAACGGAACGACCGAGCTTATTATGACCTTGTCGACATCCTTCTTCTCTATCCCGTTCTCGTGGAAGAGGGAGAGAAAGATTACATAGTATTCGTCGCCTGTCTTCTTTGTGTCCGTAAAAACACGAAAGGGCTTGCTCCACGCTCTGCCGTCGTAGGAAGCACAGACGATGTTCGTGTTCCCGATATCTACCGCGATTACCATCAGATTACAACCACCTCTTTTCTGCCTTCATAGGCCTTTTCACGCCTTGCCTTGACATCCTCGTCGACAAGATAATCGTCGAATCTCTCCGTCTTGTCGATGATTCCCTTGGGTGTGAATTCTATTATCCTGTTGGCTAGAGAATCAATGAACTGGTGGTCGTGCGAATTGAAGAGGAGAACGCCCTTGAAGTCGATGAGGCCGTTGTTGAGAGCCTGTATGGACTCCAGATCAAGGTGTGACGTCGGCTCGTCGAAGATCATGCAGTTGGCGCCCTCGAGCATCATCTTTGCCAGCACCACCCTGACTCTTTCTCCTCCGGAGAGGACTCCGCAGTCCTTGAGCGCCTCGTCTCCCGTGAATAGCATGCGGCCCAGAAACGAGCGCACGAAGTTGTCGTCGTCCTCCTTGCTGAACTCCTGCAGGTACTCCGTCATTGTGATTCCCGTTCCGAACATAGATGAATTATCCTTCGGAAAATACGAGAGAGACGTCGTGACACCCCATGTATATGATCCTTCGTCAGGCTCCATTCTGCCCGAGATGATTTCGAAGAGCACGGTCTTTGCGTAGTGGTTGGGCCCCACGAAGGCAACCTTCTCGCCGGGATTGATTACAATGGAAAGGTTATCGAGAACCTTCTCGCCGTCGATGGTCTTCGAAAGGTTCTTGATCTCCAGTACGTTCTTTCCGATCTCCCGGTTGGGTTTGAAGGCAACATACGGAAAGCGGCGGGAGGACGGTTTGATGTCGTCGATGGTGAGCTTGTCGATGAGCTTCTTGCGGCTTGTCGCCTGCTTTGCCTTCGCGACGTTCGAGGAGAAGCGCTGGATGAACTCCTTGAGCTCTGCTATCTTCTCCTCCCTTCTCTTCTTCTCGTCCTTCAGCTGCTTTGCGGCAAGCTGGGATGACATGTACCAGAAGTCGTAGTTGCCGACGTAAAGCTGGATACGGCCGTAGTCTATGTCACATATATGCGTACATACTGTATTCAGAAAGTGTCTGTCATGTGAGACGACGATGACGGTGTTGTTGAAATCCTCGAGATAGTCCTCAAGCCAGTGGATGGACTCGAGGTCAAGGTGGTTCGTAGGCTCGTCAAGAAGAAGTATGTCCGGGTTACCGAAGAGCGACTGCGCAAGGAGAACTCTGACCTTGAGGTTGTCCTCGATTTCGCTCATCTTCTTCTCGTGAAGGGGCACAGGGATTCCCAGTCCGTCGAGCATCTGCGAAGCATTTGCCTCGGCCTCCCAGCCTCCGAGCTCGCTGAACTCACCCTCGAGCTCTGCAGCCCTGAGACCGTCCTCCTCCGTGAAATCTTCCTTGGAGTAGATTGCGTCCCTCTCCTGCATGACGTCGTAGAGGTGCTTGTAGCCCATGATTACGGTATCTATGACACGATAGTCGTTGTACTGGAAGTGGTCCTGCTTGAGGGTTGCAAGTCTCTCCCCCGGTGTTACGATGATCTCTCCGGTATCGGGTTCGATCTCACCCGAAAGGATCTTGAGAAAGGTCGACTTACCGGCGCCGTTGGCTCCGATTATACCGTAGCAGTTACCGGGAGTGAACTTGAGGTTCACTTCCTTGAACAGTACCTGTGTTCCGTATGAAAGAGAAACATTGGAAGCTGTAATCATAGCTGTTATCCTCCGACAAAGAAAAAGGCAACGAAAACGTTGCCTTTATTTAGTCCCTAGCAGAATCGAACTGCTATTTAGAGACTGAGAATCTCCCGTCCTAACCGTTAGACGAAGGGACCGTGACACTGGGATGAAGGGATTCGAACCCCTAAAGGCAGAACCAGAATCTGCAGTGTTACCATTACACTACATCCCAATCAAACGACAAGTAAAACAATAAAGAAAAATCCTTAAAGTTGCAATACCTTTGAGAAATTTTTCCTCAACTGTTCTTGAAAGCCCTCACTCTCGCCGATGCCGTGAGAGTATCGCCGTCAGAGAAGCCGTCCGAGAGATAGCGGTACCCGAGTCCCGCTATCATGGCTCCGTTGTCCGTGCAGAGCTTGAGTGACGGGAACGTGACAGTATAGCCACCCTTCTCGAGGTCCTTGAGCTCCTTTCTCAGAAGCGAGTTCGCGGCAACCCCTCCGCCGGCGCTGACGCGCTTGAGGCCGCTGTCACGAAGCGCCAGCTTCACCCTCTTCATGAGAATCCCGACAGCCTGGCGCTGGAAGGATGCGGCGATATTTTCAAGAGTATCGGGAGCATCCCCGTTCTTAAACTGGTCCTTCTGGTTGATGACGGCAGTCTTGAGGCCCGAGTACGACATATCGTAGGGGTGCGCCGTCCTGTCGAGTGTCGGACCGGGGAATAGAAAAGCATTGCTGTCGCCGGTTCTGCTCAGGCGGTCGATGACGACGCCTCCGGGGTATCCCATATCGTAGAACTTCGCAACCTTGTCGAAAGCCTCGCCGATGGCATCGTCGATTGTCGTCCCCATGACCGTTACATCGGAGTATGAGTCGACACGGCATATGACGGTATGTCCCCCCGATACCAGAACCCCCAGATACGGGTACTCAAGAGGATTCTCGATCTGGGAGGCATAGAGATGTGCCCTTATGTGGTCTATTCCTATGTAGGGAATACCGAGGCCCTCGGCAAAGCCCTTTGCAAAGTTGACGCCGACAAGAAGAGAGCCCAGAAGTCCGGGTCTGTTCGTGACGGCAACGGCATCGAGGTCTTCCTTCCTGATTCCGGCCTGCATTATCGCGGCAGATACGACCTGCTCTATCCACTCGGTGTGGAGTCTCGATGCCAGCTCCGGCACAACCCCCTGATAGGGCTTATGGAGCTCTATCTGCGTTGCTATGACGTTGCTCATGATCTCGCGGCCGTCCCTGAGAACGGCTGCCGAGCATTCGTCACAGCTTGTTTCTATACCAAGAACAATCATAATGAGTTATCATCCTCTGAAGAGGGTAAATAGCCGAATGTGGCAAACGTCATTATGGCGTTTATCTGATCCTCTGGTAGTCCGCTCTCGAAAAAGTATTCGAAGACCCTGCGGTTCCACGGCAGTCCTATCTCGGCCCCTTCTCTTGATTTCTTTATAAGTTCATCGAAATCCTCGCTGGTCAGTCTCAGCTGTTCCACCTCGGAGGGATCTATTTTTATCTCTTCCATATATTCCATCTCCCTTAAGATATCCCTTCTTATCAATATATAAGTTAAGCCGGAAAACCGAAAAGGAAAAATCTTTTAACTAGAATAATCAAAAAAAGGGACAGATAAAAGAGCCAGATGCAAATTCGGCTCTTTCAACATCATTCTGTCTGACTGCCGCCGTTTTCACAGCTAGCGTTTCTGAGGTATTCCCGGCTCTCCTCTGACCAGCTCTTATCGAAGGGTCTCCTCGTTCTTACCGACCTGACAGCCCTCGAGACACTGCTGTAGGACCTTCTCGTTCCCTCTCCGTCGGCCCTGTAATCGGCAGTGTGGGAAGCATCGATTCCGATTCCTCCTGCTGTCCGTACCGAGTCTATGTTGGCACCGAGGAATATGAACTCCCAGCCGTACTCTCTCTTCTCCTTCTCGATGAGGGCCTTCACAGCCCCTGTCGACCAGCGCCTGCTTGCATTCTCCATGCCGTCGGTGATGATGACGAACATGGTCTTTTCAGGCCTTTCCTCTTCCCTCAGTGCTCTCTGTACTTCAATAATATGAGTCACAGCATCCCCTACAGCGTCGACAAGAGCGGTAGAGCCTCCGACAAAGTATTCCTTCTCTGTCATGACAGGGACATCCCCGATTTTCATCCTGTTATGGATGACAGTCGAAAAATCAGAGAAGAGCACCGTGGAGACAACGGCCTCGCCCTCCTGATTTCTCTCCTTGTCGATGAGGGAGTTGAACCCTCCGACAGTGTCTCTTTCAAGTCCGCTCATCGAGCCGCTTCTGTCAAGGATGAACACGATTTCCGTAAGATCTTTCTTCATTTATCTTCCTCCGATCTTTATACTTATATGATACAGAATCCGGAGGAGAAAAAGGTCGCCCGGGAAGCGACAACTGCTACTTTTTGTATCCCAGAGGAACAAGGTCGAAGCCGAAGAGGACCTCATTGAGCTGGAGAATATCGTAGTCGCCGTGTTCGACGAAATACTTTATCACTATATCCCTTCTGTCGGCGGGAGAAAGGGCGAATCCCGCGACGGCGAGCATCTCGGAGAACTCGGCGGGAGGCAGCTTCAGCGCCAGTGCGAAGGCTATCGCAGTGTCACGCCCCGGCCTGTAGTTTCTGTCGCACATTATCTTGGAGTAGAGCTTGTGGCTGATGTTGGCCTTCTTATAGCATTCGACTCCCGTCATCCCCTTCTCGAGAATCTTGTTCCTGAGGTAGTCCGAATAGCCTTCTCTGCATCCCTTCTCCATCCTCTCGAGCTCGCTCTCGTCATAGCGGTGCCGCACTCCGCCAGTCTCCCCTCTCTCGTCATATTGAGGACGACACGGCTCTTCACCGTTATCCCCGGTCTCGTAGATGACAGAGGAAAAGGAGCGGCTCTTTCTTGAAGAAGGAGAATACTTGCTCTTCCCCTTGACCTTCTCCCATGCCGCAACCTCCTCCTCGTCGATGAGCTGCGCAACCTCATGGAATATGCCCTTCGAGAGATCGAATGCAAGACGGTTATAGACGACAAGATATACTTCGGCGTCATAAAAAGAGAGGAACTCCCGGATTACCTCTGTCGCAATTTTAAGCGAAAGTGAATCCGGAACGCCGTAGTAACCGGCAGATATCAAGGGAACGGCGACAGAGGAAAGAGAAAGCTCTTCAACTTTCCCCAGGCTGGATCTGTATGCCTTTTCAAGTATTTCCGCCTCCCCCTCTCCTCCCCCGTTCCAGTGGGGGCCGACCGTCATTATCACAAACCTGGAAGGAAGAGAGAGGCCGTCGATAACGACAGCATCTCCTTCTTCAAGGTGGTCAATGGCGACACAGCGGCGTGTAAAATCCCTTCCGGCCTTCATGTGCACGGCGTAGTCAATGCCGGAACCCGGAAGAAGACGCCTGTTCGTCGGGCAGACGATTGCGTCCACGCTGAGTGTTGTGATATCTGCTCTGATAATCTGAAGCGGCATCAGTATTCCTCCTCTGTTTCGTTGATCCTGTCGCTCTGCCAGTATTCCCCGCTCCCGACGTCCATACATGTCAGTCTTCCGCTTTTTGAAGCGGCACCTGTATCGATTGCCGTTATATGAAAGGTTTGTGAAGTGAAAGGCTTATCTCCGACGATAGAGTGTCCTGTGTAGATCATCCCGCTCTGAACGGCAGTGTGAGGCTCTCCGTTTACCGTCCGGCTTCCGAGCTCTGAAAAGTGCCGTCTCATCCTCAGCGAAAAGCGGGAAAAGTCCATACCGTCCTTCTTCTCGCAACTAGTCAGCCACTCTTCGTAGAGGACAGCAGTCCTGAGATATGTGCGGTCCCATAACTCGTCGGGAATATCCTCAGCGTCACTCTCCCTCTCATAGTCGCGCGGCCTCATGATGGCGTCCAGTTCACGTCCGACGGGGCCGCCGTGGACGACGGTTATCCCGTCCTCCTTTCTGCAGTATGGAATGGAACCGAGCCACAGGGAGAGTCTCCTTCTCACATCATCTGATACTCCGTTGAAAGAAGCGACCGTCATATAGCCGCCGTTGTTGCTGTACCAGTTGTCGCTGAGGACGTAGCCCGTTCTTAAATAGTCCTGGAGCCAGGCGTCATGATTGCCGAGTACAGGACGGAAATTCTTCAGTGATGAAAGATACTCAAGAACCTCAAGGTTATTCCTTCCCCTGTCGCAGAAGTCCCCGACGGAGTAGAGAATGTCATTCCCGTCGTCATATCCCGCCCTGTCGAGAACCTGCCTCAGGGCATTATACCTTCCGTGCACATCACCTATTATGAGTCTTCTTTTCTTCACCTTGATTATCAACCTGATGGAATAATTGTAGCATAAGTGGAAGAAAAAGATGAAAACTCTCTACCAATTATTTCAACTTTAGGTTAATATTCATGTCAGTGCCAGAATAGCTCAGATGGTAGAGCGACACCCTCGTAAAGTGTAGGTCACGGGTTCGATTCCCATTTCTGGCTCGTAAAGCTCCTAAAATGGAGCTTTTTTTATTGAAACAAGCTATCAAGATTTTGTATCATCAAGCAAACTTTTAACGGAGATGAATACAATGAAGAAAATCATTCCAGTTTTATTGATCCTCGCGGCACTCATCGTCCTCGCAGGGTGCGAGAAGGAACCCGTCATTGAAAAGTTCACAGTGACATTCGACCCCGACAACGGAAGCGAGAAAACCGAAGTGACTGTTGAAAAGGGAAAAACAGTCGAAAAGATTGCCGACCCAGAGAAGACAGGATGCGTCTTCATGGAGTGGAGAACGCCCGACGGAAAAGAATATGATTTCACGAAGAGTGTCGTGAGCAATATCACACTCAAGGCTGCTTACTGGCTTGACATGCCTGAAGATATCCAGAAGAAGGCCTTTACTTATGTGACAATTGCGCGGAACCTTTCCGGGGAAACGAGAATTGATGATCTCGAAGATAACGAACTACAGGAAGCCTTCGTTTCGTTGAACCCAAACTGCAAGGCAGACCTTTCCAAGGCGGCATTCTATTACGAGCATGAAGGAACAAAGTATTACTACTATGATGGGAAAATCACTCATGATAACTATGTCTATGTCGACGTCGATAGAGATGCTTTGAAGGATGCTGAATTCAAGACATCGACAGAGGAAGGAATAACTTCAACAGAAATAAAGAACCTCGTCATCAAGGCGACATGTTATGAGGGAATATTGAATGGTACTGAGGTGAAGATGAAATCCGGCGCTTCTGCTTTTGTTGCTGACGGCGAGAGTGTCACAGTCACAGGAACGGCTTTCTACTCTGTTGCCGGGTCAACTGCACTCTACGGCTTCATCAACGACGAAGGAAAGTATTCCGATTTCTCAGACGAAAAAGCGGGAAAGATAACCTACTTCTTCGAGGACAGCAGCGGAGCTTACATCAAGACAGTTGAAATTCCGAAAACAACCGAATAAAGCTATCGCCGCTGAGTATCCGCCTCCAGAACCGGGGGCGGTTTTTCATCCCTTTGCGTCCCCTACACGTTCCACTTTCCGCCGAGGCTGATATCGTAATAGATGTTTCTTTCATAGAAGCCGTATTCGACATCAAGTCCCGTGTAGATGATGAAAATACCCTCTTTCGCTATGTCGAAGCCGAAGTCGACGGAGCCGCCGAGAGAAAGATCGAGTGCGCTCGGATGATCCTTGAGATTGGAGATGAAGAGTACAAAGCTTGCCGAGGGGCGGAGTGAGAATGTAAGCAGGGACTCCGTCTTCAGCATGACACCGGAAGAAAGAGATGTGCGGAAGAGTATGTAATCGTTCTTTCTCGCATCGACTCCCGTTTCGATACGGAATGCAGAATCGAATTTCACCTTGCCGCTTTTCGTAATATCGAGAAGGGCTCCCCCCTCAAGATAGCCGCCGGGAAGAAAACGCATGGATGCAGAATCCGTATAGGCCGAAGCTCCGCAGCCGAGTGTCAGCGATGCTGATGCATATAGGGCGGAGAGTGTGAGTGTGATGAGTAGAAAGACGATGAGTTTTTTCATAGTTCCCGATTGTACTCAATAAACGCCCGCTTAGGAACACCGGCAATGAAAATCCTCTCCCGAAATGAGAGAGGATTTATCAGGGAAGAAGATTTCTTATTTCTTCTCCGCCTTTATTGCAGCCTGTGCTGCTGCAAGGCGTGCGATAGGCACTCTGAAGGGGGAACATGAAACATAATCAAGTCCCGCCTCCTGGCAGAATGCGATAGTCTTCGGGTCTCCTCCGTGCTCGCCGCAGATACCCATCTTCATGTCCGGTCTTACGCTGCGTCCAAGTCCCACGGCCATCTTGAGAAGCTTTCCGACTCCGTCGAAGTCGATTGTCGCGAACGGATCGTAGTCATAGAACTGCTTATCCGGGTCGTTGACGTAGTGTGTAAGGAAGCGCGCAGAGTCATCACGCGAGAAGCCGCATGTCATCTGTGTGAGGTCGTTCGTACCGAATGAGAAGAACTCCGCACTGCCTGCAATCTCGTCTGCCGTCAATGCCGCACGCGGCACCTCGATCATCGTTCCGATCTGATAAGGAATGACAAGGTTCTGCTCGCTGAAGACCTTCTCGATTTCGTCTACGGCGTTTTTTCTGCAGTAGTTGAACTCCTTCCAGATACCGACAAGCGGAATCATGATCTCGGGATGTACTCTGAATCCCTTTCTCTTTGTCGCAATTGCAGCTTCCATGATAGCCCTCACCTGCATTCTCAGGATTTCGGGATAGACGACTGCAAGTCTGCATCCTCTGAAGCCGAGCATCGGGTTGAACTCATGCAGCTCATTGCACTTTCGTGAGATCTCCTCTACGCTGATTCCCATTCTCAGAGCCATCTCATGGCGTGATGTATGGTCGTTGGGGAGGAACTCGTGGAGAGGCGGGTCGAGCAGTCTGATGACGACGGGAAGTCCGTTCATAGCCTCGAAGATACCCTCGAAGTCATCTCTCTGCATCGGGAGCAGTTCTGCCAGAGCAGCCTCCCTCGCCCTTGTGTTGTCAGCCAGGATCATCTTTCTCATGCTGAAGATTCTGTCGCCGCCGAAGAACATGTGCTCGGTACGGCAGAGGCCGACTCCCTCGGCACCGAGAAGGATTGCCTGCTTTGCATCCTTGGGTGTGTCGGCATTGGTTCTGACGGACATTGTCTTTATTTCGTTCACGTATTCCATGAACTTCTTGTAGTCCTGGTAGAGAACGCTCTCGCTTTCGTTCATCGTTCCCTCGAGCACCTGCATGATCTCACTGGGCTTGACGGCAATCTTCTGCGCATAGACGTTACCTGTGAAGCCGTCGATAGCCATGTAGTCGCCTTCCCTGAGGAGCTTTCCGTTGACTGTGAGAGTCTTCTTCGGTTCGTTGACGATGATCTCTCCGCAGCCCGAAACACAGGGGCATCCCATGCCTCTTGCAACGACTGCAGCATGGCTCGTCATACCGCCGCGGCATGTCACGATACCCTTGCTGACCGCCATTCCCCCGATATCTTCAGGAGATGTCTCGACTCTTACAAGAAGGACATCCTTACCTTCTTTTGCAGCTGTCTCGGCATCCTTGGCGTTGAAGTAGATCTGACCGCATGCACCGCCCGGGGATGCGTTGAGCCCCTTCGTGTCGGGTGTGATTCCGAGGTCTCTTATGACCTTGTTGTCGAGAATCGGAGCAAAGAGCTTGTTGAATTCCCCTGCGGGAACACGCGAGACGGCAGTTGCCTTGTCGATGAGACCGGCCTCGACCATCTCGACCTGGCTTCTGATCCAGCTGAAGATGGTTCTCTTTCCGTTTCTCGTCTGGAGCATGTAGAGCTTGCCTTCCTGGATTGTGAACTCAAGGTCCTGCATATCCTGATAGTGATGTTCAAGCTTGTCCCTGATTGCACAGAGCTCTGCGTATGCTTCGGGGTTGACGCTCTCGAGCGTCGTGATCGGCTGTGGTGTTCTGATGCCTGCAACGACATCCTCGCCCTGTGCGTTCATGAGATATTCGCCGAAGAACCTGTTCTCGCCTGTCGAAGGGTCACGTGTGAACGCAACTCCGGTTCCGCTTGTCTCCCCCATGTTGCCGAAGACCATCGCCTGTACGTTGACGGCAGTTCCGAGAAGGCCGCGTATATCATTCATCATCCTGTACTTGATGGCTCTCTCGTTGTTCCAGCTTCTGAATACGGCGTCTATTGCCTTGAAGAGCTGCTCCTCGGGCTCTGTCGGGAATTCCTCGCCCGTATACTTCTTGTAGATTATCTTGTAGCGCTTGATGACTTCCTTGAGGTTTGCTACATCAAGCTCGGTGTCGAACGTCTTTCCGTTCTCGTCCTTGACGGACTGGAGGGCGTCCTCGAACTTGGCATGCGGTACACCCATGACGACATCGCCGAACATCTGTATGAAACGGCGGTAGCTGTCCCATGCAAATCTCTCGTTGCCCGTCTTGTCGATAAGGCCCTGAAGAGAGTCTGGATTGAGACCGAGATTGAGGACGGTGTCCATCATGCCGGGCATGGACTGGGCGGCACCGCTGCGAACGGAGACGAGGAGAGGATTCTTCTTCTCTCCGAGTTTTGCGCCCATGACCTTTTCAAGTCTTTCAAGGTTCCTGAGAACCTCCTCCTTCATTCCGAGGGGGTAACCGCCGTCGTGCTTGTCAAAGAAATCACAAGCTTCAGTCGTGATTGTGAATCCGGGAGGTACGGGAAGACCGATGCTGGTCATGTCCGCAAGATTAGCGCCCTTACCGCCGAGAAGATTCTTCATGTCCCCTGTTCCTTCGGCCTTTCCTTCACCGAAGAAGTAAACATACTTTTTCTCTTCCATTGTTTTTTATTTCCTATTTCAAGTTTTTATACAAATGCTTGAATATGTTACTGTTAAAACAATCTCTGGTCAACGAAAATGTAATACGGGATTTTTAACTTGCTTGAATACAAAGAAAAAGTGACATGAAAAAACAGAATGATTATTCAAGCATAAAATCAGCTCATTGAGTTTTTTCTCAGAAAAAAAGAGACGGGCTTCTTTTTTCATCAAAACCCGTCCCGTTATTTGCTTGATATGAAAGAACTCAGCAGGCTGTGTAGTATCTGATGCCCTTCTCTTCGCCGTTCTTCTTCAGCTTCAGGAGTGCTTCCTTCTCTATCTGCCTGATCCTCTCCTTGGTGAGGTTGTATTCGTTTCCGATCGAGGAAAGCGACCTCGGCTCTTCGCCTGAGAAACCGTAGCGCTTCATAATGATGTCCCTTTCCTTATCATTCAGGCAGGTAAGGAGTTCCCTCACGTCCTCCGTCATTGCCGCTGATATCATACTCTCCTCGGGAGACTCGCTCTCATCCTGAATGAAGTCGGAGAGGCTTGCATCCTCGTCACCGCCCTCACCCACAGGTGAATCGAAGGAGATCATATCCCTCGAAACCGTGAGGAGTGTCTTCACTGTATCCTCGTCGAGTCCGCATTCGTCTGCAATCTCAGCCGTCGTCGGATTCGCGATCCCCTTATCGTGGATGAGACTGTTCTTAGCCTTGTTGATGGCGTAGAGGTCGTTCGTCCTGTTGAGGGGAAGTCTCACCGCGCGTCCCGTGTCGCTGAGAGCCTTGAGGATGGACTGCTTGATCCACCATACCGCATAGGAGATGAAGTGATAGCCCTTCTCCGGAACATAGCGGTCGATAGCCGTAAGAAGCCCGATATTGCCTTCGTTGATGAGGTCCTCCAGCGGCAGTCCCTGGCCGCGGTACTTCTTTGCAGTCGACACAACGAATCTGAGGTTTGCAGAAGCAAGCTTCTCTCTTGCCTTCATGTCGCCGTTCTTTGCCTTGACGGCGAGATCGTACTCTTCGTCATAGCTGAGAAGAGGAATCCTGTCGATCTGCTGAAGATACTGTGCAAGTACTTCACTGTCCTGGCTTGAATAAAGATTCGATTTTGTCTTTGACATCATTTGTCTCCTTACAAACATTTTAATTTGCAAAACGCATGCCAAAAGATGATAATTACTCACAAAACAAGTAATTAGCCTGAAATAATCAATATGTAGATTCTGTAACGAATGTGTCAGAATGGCCCTCGAGGCGCAAAAAGCCTCATTTTTGTGTCATTCTGAAACACATCTCCTCTTTCGTCCCTTTTCTGTGTCCTTCTGACACGGAAATACGATTTCAACGGACCGGAGGATATTCATCCTGCAGTCGGAAGATACGGGGATATCACTATTATCGATGGCCTGTACAGTCTCGTCGTAGACACTCTCGATGAGGTCGGAGACCATATCGCCCTCGGCAATTGAGAGAAAGACGCTCTTCTTGAGAACGAGGTACGATGCCATCTGCAGACGGTAGAAGGCGAGGAACTCCCGGCTCCTCATTCCTTTCGGAAGGAAAAGAGAGACGTAGAGCTCGAAGGCTTCCCTGATTCTGTGTGCCTTCACTGCCGTAACGGCGTTCTCATATTTCTCCTTTCTTTTCCTGTCCATATTCTGTCCGTTCGTTACAGTTAAGATAATATTTCTCACATATTCGGCAAGAGAAAAAATAAAATTTAATTTCATCTTTCCCCTTGTCGCCTCCCCTCTCTTTACTTATATTCATTTTTGTGAACATGTTTCACCCTACACATCAGATTAAAGAGGTAAAGATATGAAGATTGTTCCACTCGGAGAAAGAGTTCTGCTCAAGGCCAAGGAAGCAGAGACAAAGACGGCAGGCGGTCTTTTCATTCCGCAGACTGCACAGGAAAAGACACAGTTCGCAACAGTTGTCGCCATCGGCGATGACGAAAGCATCAAGGTCAAAGTCGGTCAGACTGTCCTCCATGACAAGTATGCCGGCACACAGATCAAGGACAACGGAGAGACTTATCTCATCGTCAACTCCGGTGATATCCTGGCTGTAATCGAATAAGAATAACAGCAGTACAACTTATCGGGAGTCGGAAGACTCCCCTTCTTTTTGCGCCTCCCCCATACCCGCGCTTCTTTTAAACCCCGTAGTTCACCGGAGGTTACAACATTTTTCAGTTTTTCTGTTTATTGCAGTAAGGAAGGATTCTGTCGTAGGCATCCTTGTAGAGACGGAACTTCTCCTCTGCAAAGCGTGTGTACTCGCTGTCGAGGTCGAGGCCGGAGAGCCTGTCGGGATGGAAGGCGGCAGCTTTTTTCCTGAAGGCCGAAGCAAGGACGGCGGCCGAGGGGACGGTATCGAAGCCGAAGAGGGAGAGCGCCTCCTTTACATCCTCCTCATCGTGGACTGTCTTTTTTCCGGAGGAGAAGGCGTTGTACCAGGAGCCTCTCGTATCTCTGATGAAGAGAGAGCATGAGGGGTTGAGTCCCCGATTCCAGTTCTTTCCGAATGAGATGCGCCTGAAATCCTCGTCTCTTCCATCGTAGAATACGGACTCCATACAGCGGCATGAAGAGAGTGAGGAAGAACCTATGCTTTTCACGCTCCGGGGAAGATAGAGGCTCCTTAGTCCGCTCGACATGAAGGCCCCCTCGGGTATCTCCCTTACTCCCTCGGGTATTTCGATGCTCCTGAGAGCTGTGCAGCCCGAGAATGCAAGAATCCCTATCTTATTTATGTTCTTGTGAAAGACGACGCTCTCTAGAGACTTGTCATCCATGAAGAGACGCGGCGCGACATATGAGAGGGCGAGCGGAAAGACGAAGCTTTTGAGGGCAGTCTTCTCGAAGGCCCCCTCCCCGATTTCATAGAGCGTATCGGAAAAGGAAACGGACGAGAGCATCCCTGCTCCCTTGAATGCCTCCTCACCGACAATCTCGAGGTTGTCGCTGAAGCTTATATCCCTGAGTTTCGTACATGAAGAGAATGCCCCCTTCCCGATTTCCAGTATCTGGATATCCTCGGCAGTCGGGGGTATCTTCGCCCAGAAGAGCTTATCGGGGTTGGTGACTCCGATTATGGTACCCCTGCCGTCGGTGACTATCTCGGTTTTGGTACGGAAGACCGACCTGGTGTACTCGGGCCATCCGGTACGGAAGGCGGAGAATCCGAATTCGTCGCTCCTTATATTGTCCATATCATCTCCTAGAAGAGGAAACTCTCGATCTTGTTTCCTATATTATCAACCATGGTGTCCTCCGGATAGTAGCCCTCGGGAATCGATGAGAAGAGAAGCGAGGAATAGGACTTGCGGCTTATCCTGCCGTCGAGGATGAGCACGACGCCCTTGTCGCTTTCGCTCCTTATGAGCCTCCCCACCCCCTGCTTCATCTTTATCATGGCATTCGGAAGCGTGAGTTTTACAAACGCACTGTTCTCCTCTGTCCTGTTGATATAATCGGAGCGCGCTCTCATGACGGGGTCTGTCGGAACATCGAAGGGAAGCTTCACGATTACAAGAAGACGCAGTGTGTCCCCCGGTGCGTCGACACCCTCCCAGAACGAGGAGACTGCAAAAAGTGATGAATCCTTATTCTTCTTGAAGCGCGAGAGAAGTGCGTTCCTGTTTGTCCTGTTGTCCTGTACAAGGAGCTCCATCCTGTCCCCTATGTGCTCGTTCACTATGCGGTAGACCTTCTTCATCATATCTATCGATGTAAAGAGGATGAGTGCGCCTCCCGAGGATGAGAGGATGGCCTTCTCAGTCATGGACGCCGCATATTCTATATACGAGCTGTCGTTGAGGGAGTACGGCTTACCGTCCTGTGGTACAAGATACATAAGGTTATGAGTGTAGTCGAAGGGTGAAAAGAAGACCCCCTCCTCGAGGCTCTTATCTCCGTTTATCCCTATACGGTTTTTGAAGAATTCGAAGTTGCCCCCGATGGAGAGCGTCGCCGAACAGAAAAGGTATGAGGAGAGCTTATCGAGAAGCCTCTCCTTTATAAGCGGTCCGGCAAGAAGCGGAGAGAGAACGATCTCGTACTCTCCGCCCTCAGATGATTCGGCATAGGCAATGAGCTTATCGAATGAATTGAAGTGTATGAAGGCCTTTACGGCATCGGCGTAGTCCTGGAGGCGCAAGCCCGTCATCTTCACCCTTTCGACGTAGGGAAGGAAAGCCTCGTTATCGGTTTCATAGAATGAGGCGAGATCGAGCCCGAGGCTCTTCATCTCGTCCGAGAGCATCTGTGTCTTCGAGAGCTCCTGTCTGAAGGATGAGAAGAAATTCTCGTCCAGGAGAACCGAGCGCTGTGTCGAATACGATGATATTAACTTCGAATAATGCATGAAGGCACGGGACGTGAGATTGTGTATGCGGCTTCTGAGGTTATCGAAATTCTTCGTGAAGTACCTCTCCTTCGATGTGTCGCAGGGTGACAGGAATTCGATGATTGTCTTGTTGCCGAACGCTTTTGATTTGAATGACAGAAAATCGAGCTCCTCGTTTATCCTCTCGCGTGATATCCTCATGGAGAAGAGCTCGGTCGCCTCGCTCTCGAGGTGATGTGCCTCATCCAGTACAAGATGTGTGTATTGAGGAAGAATTACGCTCTCTGTAAAATCCTCGTTGTTCTCCCACCTTATCTGGGCGTCGATGAGCACCATGTGATGGTTCGTGACGACGATCTTCGCACTCTGGGCCCTCCGGCGTGCATTGTACATGAAGCACTCCTGGAAGAACGGACAGTGCGCTCTGAGGCAGTCCTTCTCGTCGCAGGCGACAGTTGCCGCAAGCTCAGCCATCTCCCTGTCGTGTATATCGTTGCGGCTTCCGCTTTCACTTTTGTCACACCACCTGAGGAGCCTGTACTCGGGTGTGGATTCATCGAGTGAAAGAAGCGGAACCTTTTCCCTGAGCGAAGAGAGCTTACGCTTGCAGATATAGTTCGAGCGTCCGTAGAGGATGGCGGCTCTGAGAGAAATACCGAGCATTCCCGACAGAAACGGGATGTCCTTGTCGAAGAGCTGTTTCTGAAGTGTTATCGTACTTGTCGCAACGACCACTCTTGTATCGGGGTCGTTTTCGGTGAGAAGAATTGCCGGAACGAGGTAGGCAAACGACTTTCCGATTCCGGTCCCCGCCTCGATAAGGCACCCCTTCTCCTCTTCGAAGGCCTTCTCGACCTTCTTCGCCATCTCCTCCTGACCGGCGCGGTATGAAAAGGACGGAAAGGATTTCTTCAGCATTCCGAAGGGGGAGAAGATATCCTCACTTGTCATCTTCGCCATCCCGCTCATCTTCGTCCTCATCAAAGACCACGTTCCATTCCCTGAGTCTTCTGTGAAGCGTCTTTCTTCCTATCCCGAGGACCTTGCTCGCCGTGCTCTTGTTGCCGTTGCAGTAGTCAAGGGTTCCGAGTATGACATCCTTCTCGGCGTCGGCAAGAGTCGTGGGAAGGGTTATCGTGACACTCGTCTCCTTCTGTCCCCTGCTCTCCGTTATGTACCGGGGAAGGTTGTAGAGTTCTATCGTCCGCCCCCGGGCGAAGACTACTGCCGATTCTATGGCATTCTTGAGCTCGCGGATGTTCCCCGGCCAGGAGTACGAGAAGAGGGCGTTTCTTGCCGCGGCGCTTATTCCGTCGATCTTCTTTCCGTTCTCCTCGGCAAAGCTCTTCACAAAGGAGAGAGCAAGAAGCTCTATGTCATCCTTTCTCTCCCTCAGAGGCGGGACGGTTATGCTGACGACATTGAGGCGGAAGTAGAAGTCCTCGCGGAACTTTCCCTCCTCCACGAGTTTCTTCAGGTCCTTGTTCGTCGCCGCTATGACCCTGACATCGACCTCTATCGGCTTCTCGCCTCCGATGCGGGTTATCTCACGGTTTTCGAGGACTCTCAAAAGCTTTATCTGGGTCTGTTCGTCTATCTCTCCGATTTCGTCGAGAAAGATGGTGCCGCCGGATGCAAGTTCGAATCTTCCCTTAGCCTCCTTCACAGCCCCCGTGAAGGCACCCTTTTCGTGGCCGAAGAGCTCGTTCTCGAGAAGGGATGAGGAAAGGGATGCGCAGTTGACTTTGACAAAGGGCCCCTCACGCCTCTGCGAGAGTTCCCTGATGGCATCCGCCACGAGTTCCTTCCCCGTTCCCGACTCCCCCTCGATAAGGACAGTCGTCTTCGTCGGAGCGACGGCCCGGATGATGTCCATGAGCTTCTCGACCTTCTCGCTGCGTCCTATAATCCTGGAATACTTCTGCTCGCTTCTGAGTTTCTCGATCTCCTCGGTAAGCACTCTGTTCTGCTCGGCAAGAGATGAGTTCTCGAGGCATTTCTTCACGACAAGAAGGAGCTTGTCTATGTCGACGGGTTTCGTGTAGAAGTCGACGGCTCCGTCCCTCATCGAGTCCACGGCATTCTCGATAGTACCGTGTCCGGTGAGGACGATCACGGGAAGACGGGGGTACGCGGCACTGATTCTGCGTACAAGTTCGTCACCCGTCATCACCGGCATTCTGAGGTCGGTTATGACAAGATCGACGTCGTTTGAATTGACGGCATTCCACGCCTCGAGTCCGTTTTCGGCAGTTATAACCCTGTAGTTTTCAAGTTCGAATGTGGCTTTGAGTCCGCTGACGATGTTCTTCTCGTCATCCACCACGAGGATCGTACTCATTTCACTCCCTCCCCTATGGCCTTCCTTTCGCTTACCGGAATCGGGAAGTCAAGCTGGAATGTCGTGCCCTTTCCGATGCGGCTCGTAACATGGATGTCACCGTGGTGCTCCTTCATTATCTTGTAGACAAGTGTAAGTCCCAGTCCCGTTCCGCTGGCCTTTGTTGTATAGTAGGGCTCGAAGATCTTGGCCATCTTCTCCTCCTCTATCCCGCAGCCTGTATCTGAAATGCGCACAGTCACGTAGTCTCCGTCGAGCTTTGTGGATACCGTGAGCTTTCCTCCCCCCTCCATTGCGGCGAATGCATTCTGTATGAGATTGAGCAGTGCCTGCTTGACGAGCCTCGAATCGAGCTCGATATTCGGAATGAAGGACGAGAGAAGTGAGGATATTTCTATCTTCTTCTCCTCTGCCTCCGGTTCGAGGAAGGATAGTATCGAGCCTACTATCTCGTTGAGATTCTCCTTCTTGAGCGTGACGTCCATCGGCTTGACTGCAAAGAGGAAGTCCACTGCAATCTTATTGAGGTGTTCGATCTCCTCTTCGATGACAGAGAGGAAGGTGTCGGCCTCATCTTCAGTCATGCTCCCGTTCTTCTGCAGCGTCTTGCGCATCAGCTGGGTGTGTATCTTCATTGCGGCAAGGGGATTCTTTATCTCATGGGCCACACCTGCGGCCATGGTCGTCATGCTTGCAAGCGACTCGCTGCGCCTCAGTCTCGTCTCCTTTCTGATGGAATCTGTTATCTCACGGATGATTACATCGACATAGCACTCTCTGTCGGTATCTATCTTCATGAAAGATACGCGGTAGACCCTCACTTCGTTTCCGCTCTGTATGGAGAAGTCCCTCTCATCGCCCTTCTCCTCGCCCCGGAGCACGCTTTTGACAAAACGTGATATATCCCTGTCAGATATGCACTCCTCGACACCGAGGCCTTCTATCGAGCGCGAGGAACGCTTGTATGGAATCGAGGAACGGGCCTTCTGATTGGCAAAGACGACCAAGCATTCTCTGTTCATCACAAGGTGTCCATCCGAAAGGGAATCGAAGAGTGAATAGAGAATATCCTCCTCCTCAACGGCCTTTCCCACAAGGTTCTTCAGTTCGTCCACGGGACACGAGGAGAGATCCTCGATGAATTTCTTCAAGAGTTTATTCGGCAATCTGTGACTCCCTTATTATGTAGTCGAGAGCAGCCCTCTCGCTCATGTTGTATGTTTCGATTCCTTCGCTCCAGGAGCCGAGGATGGAGAGTACCCTTCTCGCTCTCGGAGGTGTAACCCGGCCCTCTCTCAGACGGCTTTCAACTTCCTGTGTCAGACGGAGCCTGAAATAGCTGTAGGCCGAGAGATTCTCGAGGAGGGTATTGATCTCCTCCTCCTTCTCCCTCGTGACGAAAGTGCCGGAAATGATGAAATCCGCACTATCCTTCACGGCCCTGTCGCATGCTTCGACTGAGGCTTTGTCATTGCCGCGGCAGAAGTAGAATGCGTCGAATGACGGATAATCCTCCCAGTGGTTGAACCTCGACTTCAGAAGTGACGATATTCTCTCCTCCGTAAGCGGCGGAAAGTTGAACTTTCTCACCCTCGAAAGGATTGTCTCCATTATCCTCTGGCTCTCGGAGGAGACAAGTATGATAGTAAAGTGCTCTTCGGGCTCCTCCAGCATCTTGAGTATGGAGTTCTTCGCACCCTCCGTCGCACTCTCGATATCTTCGATGATGACGACCTTCTCCCCCCGTCCGCTCGACATCCATTCCTTGATGAGTCTGAGCTGCTCGATGGATACGGCAGTGGGATTCTTCTTCCCGCCGTAGAGATACCTCTCGTCCCCCGTTATCTTAAGGCTTTCAAGGACCTTCACGTCTTCTTCTGTTATCTCCCGGCGGTCCTCTATCGAGCACAGGAACTCATCGACGGCCGATGCCTTCTGGAAGAGGGACGACGTAGAGGAGTTCATCGAGGGGGCAAGAACTGCGTTGTACTGCATGTTGACAAGACGGAGCGTCTCGAGAAGAAAGAGCCGGGAGGCTTCGCTTCTGTCTTTAGAGAAGATGTTGACTGCGGCCTTCACCCTCGCACTGAGCGGCCTTGACGGGAAGTAGATAACCGATGCCGAACGGAGGATGTCACGTCTCTCTCCGGTGAGACAGAAGGCAAGATCAAGCGCGGCGGTAAGCCTTCCGGATCCGGGGTGTCCGGCAAAGAGAAGCGACTGGGGAAGAAGCGAGTCCTTTATATTCCTTTCCAGTGTTCCGGCAATCCGGCTCTGCATGACGGCTGTGTTTTCAAAGGCCAAGGAGTGCTCCTTTGAAAGCCCTCTCGACAGACGGGAAGAGAGGAAGATAGACATTCATGTAGAAGAACGAGTTCTCCTTTAGAGGGAGGAAATCCACGAACTTCTGAAGTGAACAGATTTCAAGAAGAAGAAAGACGATGATTATTGAAATAAGTGCGGCGGTGACGAAGCCCAGAATGCTGTCAATCCACCCCAGCGACAGCGTCTCCATGGCCGTACCCAGGAGGTTTCCGACAAGCCTGAAGATCAGAAAGACTATAATGCACAGCACCACGTATGATATCAGTGCCGTTACGAAGAGAGGGGTGTTGAGCTTGCTCGAAACAAAACCGGAAAGAGGCTCGACGAAGAGCAGCGCCACCGGAAACGACAGCGCATAGCCCAGAATCTTGAATGCAAAGCGCGAGAGTCCTATCGCAAAGCCGCTTATGCCCGAGATCAGGGTGAGCGCAACGAGGATTATATCGAAAATACCGAAGCTCAGCGAGCCTATTGTAAAAGTCCAGTCCATAGTGTCATTTTAACCCAACTCCCCTTCTCTTTTCTACTCTTATCTTCAAAATTCATCCCCTCTCTCTACCCGATTGCCACCTTTTTGGTTATTATCTTCCTATGTCTATTTTTTAATCAACAACCCACGGGTCAAGACCCGGGGTATGTAAGCGGAAGTGAACATACCCTTGTTGATTAGCCTCAGTGCTACAGCACTACGTTACGGGAGAATGTACAGGTACCGATAGATGTTGTCCTGGTCTGTCGCTCTACGGTCCGTGTTTAAACAGTCTTGATGGGTAGAGACAGTGATGCGGACGAGAAACCTCCCCTAACATTGGCGAAGGACGGCGGAGAGTGAGACTCCGTTACCGCAGGAGAAGCGGGCCTTATCGGCATCTTATCTCCATCTCAGTTGTCAGCGTATGCTGACGGCTGATTTTATTGATTAGATGTCGCTCCTCCCACAGGACAAGTCCTGGGTATCTGCGACAAAGGAGTTTTACAAATGAGTTTTGCATTTTTAATGAAGCTGTTCGGCGGAACAAAACAGGAAAAAGATATCAAGAGGCTGAGGCCTGTTGTAGATAAATGTAAAAGTTACTATTCATGGGCGGAAGGCCTGAAGGACGGGGACTTCCCGCTCCAGACTGAAAAATGGAAGGAAGAGGTCAGAGGCGGCAGGAGCCTGGATGACCTTCTTCCCGAAGCATTTGCTCTTGCAAGGGAGGCAAGCTGGAGATGCATCGGAGAGAAGCACTATGACGAGCAGATCATGGGCGCTGTGGTGCTCCACAAAGGCTCGATCCTCGAAATGAAGACGGGAGAGGGAAAGACTCTCACATCCGTCCCGGCGGCATACCTCAACGCCCTCAAGGGAGACGGCGTCCATATCGTGACAGTCAATGACTACCTTGCACAGCGTGACGCCGAGTGGATGGGATCCATATTCCGTTTCCTCGGGCTCACAGTCGGCGTCGTAATTCCCGGGCAGGACGAAGACGCAAAGAGAAAGGCATACTCGAGCGACATAACATACGGAACGAACAACGAGTTCGGCTTCGACTACCTTAGGGACAACATGAAGCAGAGCATGGCTCACAAGATACAGCCCGAGCACCACTACTGCATCATCGACGAAATCGACTCCATCCTCATAGATGAGGCGAGAACGCCTCTCATCATCTCCGGCCAGGCTGAGGATGACACCCCGAAGGTCATGGCCGCGAAGTCGATAGTCCCCTTCTTCAAGGAATGCGAGAAGGATCCGGCGACTGGAACATACTACGAGCTGAGTCAGATCGAGAAGATGGACAGGGAGCTCTATGCCTCCTTCGACGACAGGGGCGACTACAAGATCGACGAGAAGAACAAGAATATCACAGTGACGAAACAGGGTATGACGAAGATGGAGGAACTCCTCAGAAAGACAGGCATCCTCGAAGCCGGAAAGGACGAGAACGGCAACACCACCTACTCCCTCTACGACGGAAACAACTTCGAACTCGTGCACTATGTGACACAGGCTCTGAGAGCGCAGTATCTTTATACAAGGGATGTGGATTACCTCGTGAAGGACGGGGAGGTCCAGATTGTAGACGAGTTCACGGGACGTGTACTTCCAGGCAGGCGCTACTCGGAGGGACTCCATCAGGCAATAGAGGCCAAGGAGAATGTGAAGGTAAAGGGTCAGAGCAAGACATTCGCAACGATCACATTCCAGAACTTCTTCCGTATGTATGACAAGATCAGCGGCATGACAGGTACTGCAGATACAGAGGCTGTCGAGTTCAAACAGATCTACGGCGTAGACGTCGTCGTCATCCCGACACATCTTCCGGTTGCCCGCATCGACAAGTCGGACCTCACATTCTACAGTGAGGCCTTCAAGTATGCGGCCATCGTCGAGGACGTGAAGAGAATACATGCCACAGGCCAGCCCATCCTCATCGGCACGACATCAATCGAGAAGAGCGAGAAGCTCTCCGCCCTTCTCCTCAAAGCAGGAATAAGGCATGAGGTACTCAACGCGAAGAACCATGCCAGGGAGGCATACATCATAGGTGAAGCCGGAGCGAAGGGCTCTGTAACAATCGCGACCAACATGGCCGGACGAGGAACCGACATAAAGCTTGGAGGAAGCCCGGATCATCTTGCGATGAAAAAGGTCGGAACAGACGCCACGGCCGAGGAGCTTAAGAAGGCGAAGGAAGAGATAATGCCGGAATATCGGAAGGCATACGAGGAGGTGAAAGCCCTCGGAGGTCTCTACATCATCGGAAGCGAGAGGCATGAATCGAGACGTATCGACAACCAGCTGAGAGGAAGAAGCGGCCGTCAGGGAGACCCGGGGGTGTCACAATTCTACATATCGCTGGACGACAACCTCATGAGGCTCTTTGCACGGGACGGAATGAAGGAGATGCTCGGAAGAATGGGTCTCAACACAGGAGAGCCCATACACCACAGGATGCTCGACTCAGCAATCGAGAACGCACAGAAGAAGGTCGAGGAAAGGAACTTCGCCATCCGGAAGAGACTTCTCGAATACGATGACGTACTCAACGAACAGAGGAACTTCATATACTCCCAGAGGGACGAAATCCTCATCTCGACTGACCTCACAAAGCGTGTCGAGGAGAACAACAGGGACCTCATCGACAATATCTACGAAGAAGCAGAGGGAGACGAGAGAAAGGTTCTTGAAGGGCTGCAGCGTGTCTACGGTGCCTCGTTCAACCCGGAGGACACCAAAGATAAAGAGAGTTTCGAGAACAAGATAATCTCTCTCATCGAGGCGAAGAAGAACTTCGTAGGAGAGAACATCTTCAACGACTATCTCAGATACATTTACCTCAAGAACATCGACAAGAGATGGATCGACCACCTTGATGCACTCGACGAACTCAGGGATGCCGCGTCTCTCATGAGCTACGCACAGAAGAACCCGCTCGTGGAGTACAAGAACACGGCATCAGACGCCTTCGACGAAATGCTGGGAGCCATTACCGAAGCCGTGTGCAAGGCCGCAGTCCTTGTAAGGTTCCAGGTAAACGGTCCGGGAAAAGACGAGAACAGGGAGAAGAAACTCCAGACAGTCCACAGGGAGATGGAAAGCGTAATTCCCGAAAGAAGACAGGGCACTGCAGTCGCTTCCCAGTCCGAGGCGGCCAATACGACAGTCAGACGAGACACTCCGAAGGTCGGACGCAACGACCCCTGCCCCTGCGGGAGCGGAAAGAAATACAAGAACTGCTGCGGACGCAGGTTCTGAGAGTGAAAAGGGACGGCTTCAACCGTCCCTTTCTCATGCCTACCAAGAAATACTACTCAAGTATGAGGTTGTTTCTCTTCACTGTGTATCCCAGGTGTTCGAGAAATGACGAAAGCTTCTTATAGCCGTAGTTACGGCAGTCGAAGTCAGTATATTTGTTCTTGAGTGCATTTCCTATTGTCGAGATATTGAGCTTGTCGTTCTCACACTCGTCGACCAGCCCCTTGATGAAACGGGCGATAGTCTTCTCGCTTGCAATTACGCCGGCTTTCCTATCCTTATTGTCGTTCTTGTCCTTCTTGTCCTCACCCTGACTTTCCAAAAGGAGAAGATCAAGGTATTTGAACTCGGAGCATGCGGCAACGAAAGCGGCGGGTGTCTTCTGCTCCCCCATTCCGATGACCTTCATTCCCGCTTCCTTTAATCGTGATGCCAGACGCGTGAAATCACAGTCGGAGGATACGAGGCAGAAGCCGTCGACCTTACCAGTGTACAGGATATCCATAGCGTCTATGACCATCGTCGTGTCCGTACTGTTCTTTCCGCTCGTATAGGGAAAGGACTGTACGGGAATGATGGAATTCTCGAGAAGCGTATCCTTCCATCCCTTCGTCGAAGAGGAAGCGAAGTCGCCGTAGATACGGCGGTACGTTATGGTGCCTTCCTTGGCAAGCTCATCCATTATTATATCTACATACCTGTACGAGATGTTCTCTGCATCGATAAGTACAGCAAGTTTCATTGAATCATCCATACCCCAATAATAAGCAAATATATGGAGAAAGACAAATGCCCCGGGACTCCCGGGGCATACAGACAGAATGACCTCTTCAGAACCTGTACTTCAGGAAGAATGAGAAGAGAGAAGCCGAGCCGTAGTACTCGTACCCTACTCCCGTTATGAGATGATCGTTGATTCTCCAGTCGATACCCGTTCCCACAGTAACCGAAAGTCCGCTCTTGAACGACGATGACTTCGATGCCAGCTGATATCTGAGTCCGGCGTAGAAGTAGAAATCGAAGTTGTTGATCGGTACATTGAATCCCGCATTGAGATTTATTCCAGATACAACAAAGAGCTTGTCGCTGTTGATGTATGTAAATGCATCGACTCCCGCCTCGAGGTAGAAACTCTCTTCGAACGTATCTCTCATCGAGAATGATAGTGTCGGGTAGATATGATCGCTTCCCTTGTAGTATACGAACTTACCTTTGAGACTCAGCGTTATGTCGTATGAGAATACTCCACCCTTCTTCTTCTCCAGCACTGCCGACGGGGATGAAAGATCACTCTTCACGGTCTTTGCCGTCTCCTCAAGAGGAGCAGATAC
>CAVFZO010000018.1:0-28634 GCA_963626925.1 Clostridium sp. AM49-4BH | reverse complement strand
GTAGTTGTCAAAGAAAACATGAAAGGTTCCCACAAGGTGGGTTCAGTTCAATCGTGGTTTGCCTTCTCTTTTAGCGTGTTGTCAACAGTTATTCAAAATGTCATTGAGACGCTACACTAGGTAGAGCACAGTCTGTTCTGGGGGAAGCTTTCGATTATGCAATCAATGTTTATAAGATTGAGCCTGCTCTACTCTTTTCGATATTCTCCATCTCCAGGATAAGTGAGTGCATGGGAAAAGGTGATCCTGAGTATATTACCGGTGTCAGCGGCATTGAGCTATTCGCCCTCATCATGAAGGAAGCCTACGGGAAGGATGTTGATATCAGCAGTGTAGAGAGATATATCCGCACTCCCGAGTACTGGATGGGATGGGCAATTGCATATTATCAATGGTGTACCGACCGCACATACCGCGAGATATTCCAGGCTTTGTCATACTCCACCCTTCTCTTCATGTACCCCACCCTACATGAATCTGATATCACGAAATTCGTCGACGAGTGTGATAAGCTCGTTAAGGCATATTATACGGAGACGAATCTGAAGAGAATAAGAAAAATGAGGGGAATGACACAATCGGGGCTTTCGTATTTAAGCGGAGTCGGACTACGCAGTATCCAGCTCTACGAACAGAGGGTGAAAGATATCAACAAAGCGTCAATCGATGCTGTTTACAGGCTCGCAAAGGTTCTTCACACCAGCATGGAATCATTGATGGAGAAATAATGAAAGAGGCTCAGTCATTAAGACTGAACTGCAGTATAGGATTATCTTGGTTGATTGTCGTGTTATAGATGTTGCTGTATAAATCGAACTGGCAGGATACAACAGCATAAACCTTTACTGTGTAGTTGCTGCCGGCTGAATAGTCTGTTATATCGCCTGAAAAGCTCTTATCAAACTTATTGTTATTGATTCGTCCGATTCCAGTAATTACTGTACCGGAGTTGTTGTCTGTCAGTGTCAGATAGCCGGTACTACTGTCCAGAGCAAGTGTAAAACTCACAGAACTTTCGCCGCTGATATTTACTGCTTTTAGATTATTCAGCTTATATATTCCGTAGGTGCTATCACCCGATTTATATGTTGTTACTGCTTCGGAATCGACCGAAGAAAAGTCAATAGAACCGCTTGTTTCCGCACAGTATGTTTTGTTGAATGAAGATATGAGCTCAAAAAAAGCACTTCTCTGCGTATTCTCTGAAGATATAGTGTAGAAGAAGTAGATGTCAGGGTATGAAGAAGACATCTCCTCCAGTACGGCAGAAGAAAGCTTTATTGTAAATGTGCCTGTATCTCTGTTCCTGCTCCAATTTATATCACTCGAAGTCGGAACATAGATCGATGGGATGCCGCAGGAGACTAAAATAATGAGGGCAGTAAACAAGATGAAACAGATTTTTTTCTTCATCCTGCACTACCCTCCTTTTATGAGTTAATTATAGTCAGTTAAATGAATCAGTTGCTGTTCTTGAGCTGGGAAGCCCTGCTTGTTGCAAGCTTAGCAAACTCGCTGCCGGCTTCTTCGAACTCGCCTGCAAGCTGTTCGTACATGCTGATTGCAAGTGCGACGTTGCTCTTCTCCGTGAGGCGTGCTGCGTTGAAGAGTGCACGTGAAGCATAGATTCCGCCGACGCCGTATGTGTCGTAGACAGAATTGTAAGCTTCGAGTGCACCGTCACTGTCGCCGCTCTCCTCGAGGGATGCCGCCTTGCCCATAAGTGCAACCTGACCCAGGTATGTATCCTTCTGTGCTTCATAAACTGTGTTGTAGTATTCTGCAGCAGAAGCATAGTCACCGTCGTTGAAGCTGATATCTGCAAGAATGAGCGCAGCCTTTGCACCTGCATACTTCTTCACTCCGGGAGAAGCAATGAGTGCTTCAGCCTCAGCCTTCACATTCTTAAGTGCATCTTCATACCCTTCGTCGTCCGAGTCCATCACCTGATAGCTTTCATAGTCGGACTGGAGTGTCACAAGAGATGTACTTACACTGTCAGATCCCTTTGAAGATACGACAGTAATGATTATTGCAACAAGAATAGCAGCAACAATAACAGCAACAAAACCGATGATCCACGCCTTGTGGGTTGCAATCCAGCCCTCGGTCTTATTGACTAATATCTCATTAGCTGTAAGCTTTTTCTTTTCTTTCTTTGCCATTATCAATCCTTTGGAAAAGCGGAGTCATGCCGCTCCGCCTTCCCTCTGCACTGTCGTATGATCAGTTGTTCTTCTTGAGCATCTCTGCAAACGGGTTGTAGGTCTCTTCGTCTTCCCTGCTGTCCGCCATGTATCTTGCCATTTCGGACTCCTGATCTCTCTTCTTCATCTCCTTGATGGAGAGGCTGAGCTTCTCGTTTCTCGGATTGACATCAATGACCATTGCCGTGATGGGCTCACCGATCTTTTCCTTGTAGCTCTCGAGGACGCTGTCCTTGTACTCCTCGTCCGGACCGACAAGGTTGAACTTGGAGATCAGACCCTCGACATCGCCGAGAACCTTAACAAAGACACCGAAGTCAGTTACGGAAGAAACTGTTCCTGTGATAGTCGAGTACTTCGGATAGTCCTTTGCGATCGTCTGCCACGGGTTGCCGCTGAGCTGCTTGACGGAGAGCTTGATTCTCCTTGCCTCGGGTTCGACACGTGAGATGCATACATCGATGACGTCGCCTTCCTTGCAGAACTGGTCCATGCTCTTGAGCTTCTTCGACCATGAAACATCGTCCATGTGCAGGAAGCCGTCGATACCCTCTTCGAGGTTTACGAAAGCACCGGTATTGGTGACCTTGACGACGGGAGCCGAAAGGACGCGGCCGAGAGGATATCTTTCAAGAACCGTGTCCCACGGATTCTCTTCAAGCTGCTTGAGGCCGAGAGAGACTCTCTTGTGGTCGAGGTCCCAGCCGAGGATCTGAGCCTTCACGACGTCGCCGATCTGGCAGAAATCCTTGGGATTCGTGATCTTCTTCGTCCAGCTGAGTTCACTCACGTGTGCAAGTCCTTCGATGCCGGGTTCGATTTCAATGAAGATACCGAATGTAGCGATCTTGGTGACAGGCTTTGTGATGACGTCCCCGATATGATACTTCTGATCGAATGTAGACCAGGGATCGGGTTCCATAGCCTTGAGGGAGAGATTGATCTTCTGTGTCTCGGGGTCGAGGTTGATGACCTTGAGCTGGATGATCTGCCCTCTCTTGACGAATTCCTTCGGTCTTGTGACGTGTCCCCATGACATATCGTTGATATGAAGAAGTCCGTCGAAGCCGCCGAGGTCGATGAATGCGCCGAATGATGTGAATGACTTCACGACACCCTGTACGACATCGCCGACGTGTGCTGTCTCGAAGAACTGCTTTCTGTTCTCTTCAATCTTCTGCTCGAGGTACTCTCTTCTCGAGACTACGCTCTTGAGCTTTGTTCCGCTGTGGAACTTGTCGATGATGAAGAAGTCTGTCTTGCCGACAAGTGTCTCCGGATTTTCAACTCTGTTAACATCTGCCTTTGAAAGCGGGCAGAATCCCTTATAATCTGCGCCGAGGTCGACTTCATAGCCACCCTTGATGGTCTTGGCGAACTTGCCGAGAACCGGTGTCTTTTCTTCTGCTGCCTTCCTGAGTGCCTCGCCCTTTTCCTTTGCTTCAGCCCTCTTCTTGGAAACAACCACCTGACCACGACCGTTGTCGAGCTTTAAAATTGTCAATGCTACCTTGTCTCCGACCTTGGGGAGTTCGATAAACTCATCAACAGGAACTTGTCCCTCTGACTTGTATCCGATGTCAACCAGGACAGTCTCGTCATTTGTCTGTACTACAGTACCGGTTACGATCTGACCGACTTCTAATTCTGGAATTGACATATAATGCTGTTCTAAGTATGACTGCATCACTGATTCCTTTTCCATGCCGTTTTCTCCTACTACTAAATTACCACGCTCAATGCTTTTGCATAGCACTGTAAACTTTCTCACAAACGTCGTCTATAGTCAAGTTGGTGGTGTCGATATAAATTGCATTTTCAGCCTTTTTTAATGCGCCGACTTCTTTCTCCATGTCGCTGCGGTCACGTTTCCTTATACTGTCGATGACTTCTTCAAGCGTGACGCCTTTCTGCTCGGCAAGTCTTCTCTTCGCCCGCTCCTCGATCGAGGCGTCGAAATAGAATTTGTATTCGGCGTCCGGGAAGATGACAGTTGTCGTGTCCCTGCCCTCTGTGACGATGTTCATAGTTCCTGCAAGGGCCCTCACCTCCTCTGTTACGATGGCTCTCAGCCTCGGGTCTGAAGATACGGGGGAGGCAAACCTGTCGACGACGGGAGTGTGAAGCTTACTCTCGGCATTGACGCCGTTTATATATATGTCGCCGTCCTGTACGGTTATCTTCGTATTCTTTGCTGTTTCGAGAACGCTGTCACGGTCGAGGGGATCGAGGCCCTTCTCGAGCTGCGATAGTGTATATGCACGGTAGAAGGAGCCTGTGTTGAGGAAGTACCATCCGAGAGTTCCGGCTATCTTCCGTGCTATTGTGCTCTTTCCGCTTCCTGCAGGTCCGTCGATTGCTATGACCATCTTAATTCTCCCCTTTCTTCTTGATAGATACCGTCCTCACCTTCTTCGGACTGATTCTGCGCGAGTTGTCCCTTCCGCTTATAAGGCCCTTTATCTCATCGGATGTGAGGTTACGCCATTCTCCAGGCTGCATGTCGGCAAGTTCCACACATCCTATTCTTATTCTCGTGAGGCTCTTCACGTCGTAGTTTAAAAAGGAGAAGATCTTTCTGATCTCCCTGTTCTTTCCCTCTGTCAGTGTAACCTTTATATAATCCTTTGTTCTCGGAATAAGGTCGTAGCGTTTGATCCTGTAGGGAATGCTCATGTCGATATAGAGGCCGTCGAGAGCTCTGTTGAGGTCGTCGATGTCGATGCTTCTGTTGAGCTTGACGATGTACTCCTTCTCGATCTCGTATTTCGGGTGCATCATCCTGTTGGCAAAATCCCCGTCGTTGGTGAACAAGAGAAGTCCGGTGGAATCCTTGTCGAGTCTTCCCACGTTGAAGAGAAGTCTGTTGTCCCTTATCCCGATAAGGTCGCGGGCATACTTATCCTCGTTTGGATCGTAGTTAGTGCACACGAAGCCCTTGGGTTTGTTGAGGGCTATATAGTAATGCTTTTCGCTGAGCTCTATCGTGTCGCCGTCGACCTGGACAATGTCGTCTTCGTTGACTTTGACGCCCATCTCCCTCACCGTCTTGTTGTTGACCATCACCCTGCCCTGGGCTATGAGGTCCTCGCTTGCTCTCCTCGATGCTACTCCGCACTTCGCCATATAGGCCTGGAGTCTCATCGGAAACAATGTCTTATCGCTATTCATTGTCGAATAAATCCCCTTCGTTCTCTTTCATGAATTTCAGTCTGTCGGCTTCGCTGAGCTTCGGAAGCTCCGCTATAGATTTGAGCTTGAACTCGTATAAAAACTTTCTTGTCGTACAGTACAGGCACGGATGTCCGGGCTTGTCGGCCCTTCCGTTGACCTTTATGTAGTCCCTCTCCCTTAACAGTCTCACTATGGAGTCGGACTGGATACCCCTTATCTTGTCGATTTCCGAGCGTGTGATGGGCTGTGAGTAGGCAACTATCGAGAGTGTCTCGAGAGCGGCGCGGCTGAGTCTTCTGTCGACCTTGCGGCCGTAGCTCTGCCTCAGTTTCGGATAGAGTTCGGGAACGGGCTGGAATGAATAGAGGTCCTCCTCTTCGAGAAGGAACATCCCGCTGTTGCGTTCCCTGTAGTTATCTGAAAGTTCCCTCAGTGCATCGATTATGTCGTCCTCTTCGACGCCCGTAAGCTCCCCGATGCGCGAGAGGCTCAGCGGCGTGTTTTCTATAAAGAGGACAACCTCCACTATCTTTGCTTCTTCACTGAGTTTATCACCAGTCATCGTCATCTCCCGTATCTACATCGTCTTCGAGACCGGTGTATTCGATCTCTTCTTCCTCTCTCACTTCCTTCTCCTCTCTCTCGCTTCTCTTCTCTTCGACGAGGTCGTCGAGATTGAGAGACGCTTCCCGGGTGAGAATCGAGAAGTCGGAAGCATCGGCAAGGTTCTCCTTCTCGTATCTGTCGGCTTCCCTGTCGTATTCGTCGGCCTTTCCCGGATCCCAGTCAATCGGCCTCTTCGTTATGTATATGACGCCCCACTCCTCGTCCTGCCGGAATAGGATGGTATGATCCTTTGCGGCTTCGAGTATGGAAAGGAATGCACAGATTACATGAAGAGGGTTGGTGTAATCAACTATGAGCTCTTCGATCGTTATCTCGTCCTTTTCGTCGAGGAGCTCGCTCATGAGGGCTCTCTTTTCCTTGACCGAGACACTCTGATAGATGTTGAAGATCTTGCTGGGTGGAGTCTTTGCAAGGATGGCTGTGAACGTTCTGCAAAGGTCCTCGAGCGTCACCCCCTGGAAGAGCTCCTTGTCCTCGAAGGGAATAGCGAAGAAATTCTCCGTCCTGTCGAAGTACAGTCTTCCGTCCTTCCCCTCTCCTGTGAGGAGGTCGGTATACTTCTTGTACTTCTGATAGTCGATGAGCCTGTCGACGAGATCCTGCCTCGGGTCCTCGTACTCTTCGTCGAGTTCGCTCTCCTGCGGAAGCAGAAGCTTCGTCTTTATGTAGAGAAGCTCGGCTGCCATGCGGTAGAAGTCGGCAAGGTCGCTGATGTCGGTCTTGTTGTTCTCTATATATTCAAGGAACTGTTCGGTTATGAGGGAAATCGGGATGTCGTAGATGTTGGCGTCGTTCTTCGATATGAGAAAGAGAAGAAGGTCCAGCGGCCCGTCGAAATCCTTTCTGTCCGTGAGAATTCCGGGAACGTGGAAGGATTTCTTCTCCTTTCTGTCAAGTATTGCATCGAATGTGTCGTCGGCCATGGCTGTAGTATATTTTAAAAGGATATGTTTTTTCTAGTGAGCCTGGTCTTCTTATAACACGGCAAAGATAAACCCCGCACTTCCGATGCGGGGTTCTGTCTCGTTTTCTTTACTTTCAGAAAGCGTATGTCGCTCCGAGATAGGGGCGGAAGCCGAGGCTTGTGTTGCTGCTCTTTGCAGAGGCGTAGGTTTTGCCTCCGGCGGCAATGGAACCGTCATTGGTTTTGAGAGTTTCACAGTTGTTGACGAAGAGCCATGCAAAGTCACAGCCTGCGACAATCGAGAAGTGCTTGTCGACTGCGTATGTCAGCTCTGCACCGAAGTTGACGCCGAATGCGGTGTTCCTGAGTTTCTTGTCTGCGTCCTCGTTCCCTGTCTTAGAGATATGACCTGTCACGAGTTCAAGTCCTGCAAGAGCGGAGATTGAGAAATCCTTATTCAGGACATGTGTGTACTTTGCATCGAGTGCATAGTTCATGTAGAGGCCGGAAATCTCGGAAGCAGTTGAAGGATCTGCGTCGCCGATCTTTATCTTAGCCTTTCCTGCAAACATCATGCCGACGTCGGCCTTGACTGACCAGTTGTTGTCGATAAGGTACTCTCCCGAGAGATTGACTGCAAAACCGTTGTTCTTGTAGTTAGTCTTAGTAGTACTTTCATTTTCGAGGAAGGTCCCTTTAACAGTGTTCTTCACAGTGTTGAATCCGTAGCCGAGTTCGACGCCGACCTTCATGCTCGAATCCTTTGCAGATACAGATACTACTGCAAGTGCAATTACAAGCAGTGTTACCAATACTTTCTTTTTCATTTGTAGTTTTTTACTCCTTTGTCATTAGACGGAATAAATCTACATAACAGAAATCCATAACGTCAATGCCGAAGGATGAACAATTTTACAAAGTCGTACAAATGTCGCAATTTGGTATGAATTTGTACTTCTTATTTTGCACTATCGTTTTCTGCCGTCTCTTCCTTCTTCGGGAACATCTTCTCCCTCACGACTGTGTCGAGTTCGGCTGTGAAGGCGCTGTTCTGCTCGAGGTATTCGAGGGTCTTGTCCCTGCCCTGTCCGATCTTCTCTCCGTTGTAGGAGTACCATGCGCCGCTCTTTTCGATGATGTCGTATTTGACTGCCGCATCAAGCAGCGATCCCATCTTCGATATTCCCGTTCCGAACATGAGGTCGATCTCGCACTTCTTGAAAGGAGGTGCTACCTTGTTCTTGACGACCTTCACCCTGACCCTGTTGCCTGTGAGCTCGTCGGCATTCTTACCGATGGATTCTATTCTTCTAACGTCGAGTCTCACGGACGCGTAGAACTTGAGTGCGTTGCCGCCTGTCGTCGTTTCGGGATTGCCGAACATGACGCCGATCTTCATTCTTATCTGGTTGATGAAGATGATTGTCGTATTGGACTTTGCCAGGATTCCGGTGAGCTTACGAAGCGCCTGGCTCATGAGGCGGGCCTGGAGACCTACGTGGCTGTCTCCCATGTCGCCCTCGATTTCGGCCTGGGGAGTGAGCGCCGCAACGGAGTCGACGACGATGATGTCGATGGCGCCGCTACGTACAAGACGCTCCGTTATCTCGAGAGCCTGCTCTCCGTTGTCCGGCTGCGATATCCACAAGTCGTCGATATTTACCCCGAGGTTCTTTGCATACACAGGGTCGAGTGCGTGCTCTGCGTCGATGAATGCCGCGATGCCGCCCTTCTTCTGGCATTCGCTGATTGCGTGAAGTGCCAGCGTCGTCTTACCCGAGGACTCGGGGCCGTAGATTTCGATTATTCTTCCCTTGGGATAGCCCCCCACACCCAGAGCCTCATCAAGGAGGATGGATCCCGAGGGGATTACGTCGACGTCAAGGATGTCCTTGTTGTCGCCGAGCTTCATGAGGGAACCCTTGCCGAATTCCTTGTCTATCTGGAGTCTTGCAGCCTCCAGGGCTTCCCGTCTGCCGTTAGATGCGTTGTTGTCTGTTGATGTTGTCTTAGCCATATTTTTTTCCTCTATATTATATATAGGTCAAAAACTACCCGTTTCTGTCAAAAAAATCTGATTATTTCTCCAAAAAAAATGTTTCGGGCCCGTCATTTGTGTATTTTATCATCATGTGAGCGCCGAAAACACCCCCTGCAGTTCTCACTCCCCTCTCCTTCAGAACTTCAACTGCCCTGTTGTAGAAAGCCTCTGCATCAGAGGGATTCATGGCGTTGTCGAAGGAGGGTCTGTTGCCTCTTGTAAGGTCCCCGGCAAGGGTGAACTGGCTGATGATCATCACTTCCTTCGTCCTGTCCATTATGGAGTCGGTCATCTTCCTGTCGTCCTCTCCGCGGTATATTCTCAGTCTCAGAATCTTCTCGATGAAGGGGACAATCATCTCCTCTCTGTCATCCTTCTCGACTCCGTAGTAGATGAGAAGCCCCTTCTCTATATGACTGATTACCCTCTCTGAAACAGTGCAGGTGCAGTCACTGACGGTCTGTATTACTGCTTTCATTGATCTATTATCTCATATATTTCGTTGACATAGCCCGGCTTGTCGCTTTCGCTGAAGAAGCTCGTTCCCATGACGGCGAGAGTGACTCCTGCATCATAGAGCATCTTTATGTTACCCCTTCCGACGCCGCCGTCTACTTCGATGTTGTAGCCGTAGCCTTCCTCCTTGCGTCTGAGGTCAAGCTCCCTTACCTTCTTCACAGTTCCCGGGATGAACTTCTGTCCGCCCCATCCGGGATTGACGGTCATCACAAGAACGTAGTCCACTTCGTCGAGGACAGCTTCAATTGCGGCAACCGAAGTTCCGGGGTTGACTGCCACTCCGGCGCTTATACCCGCTGATTTTATCATGGAGATACACCTCTCGAGGTGGTATGTTGCTTCCTGGTGTATCGTGATGATGTCGCAGCCGGCATCTATGAAGGACGGAATGAAGTTCTCGGGCTTTTCTACCATGAGGTGGGTGTCGAATATGAGATCGCTGTTCTTCTTGAGGTCGGCGATGAACTTGCTTCCGAATGTAATGGGGGGAACGAAATGTCCGTCCATCACATCGAGGTGCACATAGTCGCATCCGGAGTCGCTTATCATTCTCAATGCATCGCGGGCAGAGGCGAAGTCTGACGCCAGGAGCGACGGCGAAATCGATAACTGTTTGCTCGTCATATTGACGATTATAATGGGTGTGAGTGGATTATTCCATCGAGGGCGCGGGATTTTGTTGATAATATTTTGTTTGATTTTAAGAATTTTTGTGTTATATTAGCTTTGGTAAGATAAAAAGAACTTCCGAGCAGCCTCTGCCCGGGATTTCTTTTTTTGTCATACTAAACTTAGTACTAACAGGTGCGGTGTATGATTGATTTGAAATTACTGCTTTCGGAAGAAAAGGGACTTGGAAAGAACCCCTATTACTCATACAAGGTTTCATCACTTGAAGATATCAATTCGTCTATCCTTGCGATGAAGAAGGTTGAGACGAAGGAGGATCTGAGACAGAGTGCGATCAGCATGGAGTACGAGAATCCCGACTCCATCGTCCTCAATTTCGTCGCGGGAAGGATCAACCTTCTTCTCAATCCCCATGAGGCACAGGTCAGACTCAACAACCTGATGAACACCTTCCATGACAAGCGCAACTACGACTGCGCTTCGTTCATCGCAAAGACAATCCTCGCTTCCAGCGAATCGCCGAACCCTCTGAGGGTCCTGGGCGAGATTGCCGAAAGCCGCGGCGAAGAGAAGGAGATGTGGGCTTACTACGAGCGCTACGTCAGATGCAACAGCAGCGACACGGACGTCATCATCCTCGTTGCCGACAACTACGAAAAGAACGGCGACAAAAAGAGTGCGCGTAACTTCTACCAGCGCGCTCTAAACCGTCTGCTCGTCACCCCCGACAACTCGAAGATCAGATCCATCTTCGAGAAGCTCCTCTTGAACAACACGAGCGACTACTCCTTCTATTCGACATATCTTGTAAAGCTGGGAAAAACTTCCCTTGCTCTTGAGGAGGCAAAGAGCCTTCTTGAATATCTTTATAAGGAAAAGGAAGGATTCACGGCAGAGACGACAGGGCTTGTTAAGCGCAAGAACATCGAGAACATAATCGACGTCATCCGGCTCATCCTTTCCCTCGACCCGGACAATGAGGAGATAAGGGGCAAGCTAAGCTCAATCCTGAAAGAGCGCTACGGAAAGTCCTCGCGCTATGAGGAGTGCGCAAAGCACTTCGACGTGACGAAGCTTTCCTCCGACCCCGTGAAGGCTCTCGAGGAGTTCCAGAAGAACATCGCATATTCGAAGAACACATACGTCGTGCAGAACGCTACGAAGAAGGTGGGGCTCATCACGGACATCTCATCCACGGGTATGCTTCTTGTGAAATTCTCGACTCGTCCGGGAGATGAAGTCAGGATCAACGTGCAGAACGCCATGACGAGCCTGACAGCCCTCTCGAACCAGGATATAAGGGCAATCAAGAAGGGAAAGAAGGCCGAGGTTATCAGAGAGAAGATCCTCGGAGAAGGCGGTATTGAGTGGATACTCATCACACTACTCCTCTCATCTCCGAACAAGTCGATGCAGCTCAAGGAAATGAAGGAGGAACTCGTTCCTTCCGTTCTCAGCGAGAAGGACTGGGATGGTGTGGCGAAGGCAATAAAGGCGCAGGCACTCGTCAATCCCTATGTCGATATCATCAACAAGACGACATATCATCTCAGGGACTATCCTTCGACAAGGGAGGAGAGACTCTACGAGACATTCATCGGCTACAAGGATTTCTCGAAGAGGGTCGTTTCGATCATCGAGGCATCCGAGGATCTTATCGACATGACGTCAGATTCATTTCTGGAGATGATCGACTATTTCTCCTCTTACCTCAAGGATGACAGGAATTCCATCTCCACGAGAATCGAGGCACTCCTTGTTGTCGAGATGATGAACGAGAAGGGAACGCCGGTACAGGCCGAGCTCTCCTTTGCCGAGCTCTATACTCCCCTCACCCTCCTCGATAAGAAAATCGTATACGAGAACCTCTCATGCAAGGCGACGAAGAAGGCATATGTCGATCTTCTCTCCTCAACTGACAAGAAGGCATACGATGTTCTCGAGCAGATCTTCCCCGTCAACCCGACGAAGGAACTCATGAAAAAGATGCAGAGCGTCAACAGGAAGAAGTTCGACGAATACACATCCCGTGCACTCGCGGACTACAAGAACAACCTCATCGCTTTCTGCTTCTTCGTCGAGAACGGCGTCACTTCCTCAGACCTAAAGGCAGCAAAAATCAGCGAGGATGATTTCATCCTCTCCCTTCTCAACTGCCTCTCGTTCCTCTGCTCGTCGTACTCCGACGACAGACAGAGAAAGGCCGTGAGGGATGCACTCGTCACCTCCTCGAGGCTCGAAAAGTACCTCAGGAGCACTGACGAGAGTTCGATCAGGAAGCTTGCATCCCATCTTGTATGGAATGAAGGCCTTACCGAGGGCGAGAAGGAAGAGTACAAGAAGATCATTCTCTCGCGTTTCCCGTCCTTCGACTTCGGCGAGAAGGAGGAAGAGGAGGATACGCCGGTAGAGATCTCGGTAATGAGAGGCTCGATGTGCACCAAGGCTTCCTTCGACCGCAAGCAGGCAGAGCTCATCGACATCAAGGAGAACCAGATCCCCTTTACTCTCCATGAGATAAAGACAGCGCGCGAACTGGGTGACCTCAGGGAGAACTCGGAGTACCAGTATGCAAAGGACCACAAGGTTTTCCTCGACAGGGAGTACGAGAAGCTTGCAAACGAACTCTCCTCCGTGAAGATCATGTACCCATCCGACGTACTCGAGGGCAGAGTCGGCTTCGGTACGAAGGTCGAGATCGAGGACATGAAGAGCGGCGAGAAGAAGACGTTTACCTTCTTCGGAAGATGGGAATCCGATCCGGACAGCGGCATTATAGATATAAACGCACCGATAGGAACAGCTCTCATAAACCACATGGCGGGAGACGAGGTCGAGTTCAAAAACGGCACAATGTCTACTCTATACAAGGTTCTTTCCATCGAGAAAGTGGAGTTCTGAAGAAGATGCCCGGTCATTCCGGGCCTCTTCGTTGATAATTACAGTCTTCTCCGATAAAATCGTCAGACAGGAAGGGATCGAAAGGAACAAGGGATGAAAAAAGTATTTTTGACTTTATTGATGGTATTCTGTATTACTTTTTCTCTTCCTGCCGCAGACCAGAGTGCACTTACAAGCTCGGGACGCGCCGTGATCCTCCATGACGACGGGACCTGGGAGTACGATGAAAGCAGAGATACATCCTCCTGCATCGGACGCTGGGAGATGAGCGAGGAAGAGCTGGATAGTGTCATCGACACCTACCTTGCCCAGTCCGGAATCGATACGACGAGTGCCACCTACTCCTTCTACAAGTCATATATGAAGGAGCTGATTATGCAGCAGCTCAATGCCTCCGGCATGACAGCCGTAATCACACTCGATATCGCGGGCGACGGAACGTGCACGATTTCGTCGGGAGACGATTCGGTGACAGGAACGTACACGCTCGGCGCCGACAGGGTGATCAACGTATCTGTCGATGATGTGGTCATCTTCTACGGCGTCTTCGACGAGTCCTTCAGGAAACTCACACTCGAGGGCGAGGAGTTCTTCTTCCTTACGAAGAGCGAATAAGAGAGCTCTTCATAGAAGAGGCACTCCCTGAATGAAGTGCCTCGATTTTTCCCCTCAGAAGTAATAAGAGGAACAGAGCTCGTAAAGCTTTGTCTCAATGCTCTCGATCTTCTCCCCGACTGTCATCCTGCTGCCGCCGAGTGGAGTTGTACGGTAGAATTTGAAGGTGATTGTTATTCCCTCATCCTCTTCAGTTACAGTGATAGCCTCATCATCGATTACTCCGATCTTCTCGCCGTATACATAGAGAGCATCGTCTTCGATGTAATAGAATGCCGGGTCGCCGTCGAGAATAAGCGTCTCTTTGTCAACAAGTTCGATGTAGCTTGCGTCTTTGAGGAATTCATCCATGAAGGTACTCTTCTCGATATACTCGAGCATCATCAGCGCTTCATTGAGTTCCTCGTCCGTAACTCCTGTCACACCGGCTGAAGGCGTCATCAAATCGACAAGCTGTGACTTGAAATCAGCGTAGGACTCTTGTGTCAGCTGATAGCGCACCGGGTAATCAGGAACGTCGAAGAGGAGACTCTCCTCCACAGTGTCGATCTGAAGCGTCAGATTATCAGCTGTAGTTTCAAGCTGATCGATACGTGTTTTGAGTTTTCTGTTCTCTTCCGAAAGAGTCGCGACAGCCCTTGTCAGAGTGTCGACCTTCGCCGTAAGCTCCCTGTCCTTTCCCGAACAGGAGACAAGTGTCACCAGAAGTGCAACTACCAGAACAATTATGATATTTCTCTTCATAATTTCTCCCTCCACTTCAATTGTAAGAGAGAATTCATGACAGCTAAACAGTCGAAAATGACAGTTACTACTCTTCCCTGTCGTAGTAGCGCTTGAGGTAGTTTCTCTTGAACTCTTCGAATCTGTCCTCATTTATTGCCGTCTTTATCCTCTCGACGAAGTCGTGGAGGTACTGAAGATTGTGCTCTGTCGCAAGCATTCCGCCGAGCATCTCGTTGCACTTTACAAGGTGGTGCATGTAGCCGCGGGAGTACTCCCTGCATGCCGTGCATCCGCACCCTTCCTGCAATGGCCCCTTGTCCATGCGGTAGAGAGCCTTCTTGAGAGTTAAGAGCCCGTCGTCTGTGAAGACTGCGCCGTTACGTGCAATACGTGTGGCAAGCACGCAGTCGAAGAGATCGATTCCGTTTTCGACGCAGTAGAGGATGTAATCAGGGCTCCCGATTCCCATGACGTATCTCGGCTTCTCTTCTGTAATGTACTGGGCAGTATAAGAGAGCATATCCCTGAACTCACGCCATGTCTCGCCGACAGAGAGTCCGCCGATTGCGATTCCGGGAAAGTCCATTTCCGAGAGAGTGAGTGCACTCTCTCGTCTCAGGTCCTCGTAGAAGTTACCCTGGACTATTCCGAAGAGATTGCCCTTGAAGCTCTCCCCCAGTCTCTTCCTCTCCTCAAGGCTTCTTTCAGCCCAGGCCTTCGTTATTCTCCAGGCTTCCTTTGCCTCCCTGTATTCGATTCTCGGTGGTGTGCAAACGTCAAGGCACATCGCGATGTCGGATCCGATGACGCGCTGTATGTTGACAACCTTCTCGGGGGTGAATATGTGCTTCGAGCCGTCTATATGGCTCTGGAAGGTGACGCCCTCCTCCTTTATTTTTCTCAACCCCGAGAGGGAGAAGACCTGGAAGCCGCCGCTGTCCGTGAGGATGTTGCCGTCCCAGGAGGAGAAGTTATGGAGGCCGCCGTACTCCTCGAGTACCTCGAGACCAGGTCTGAGATAGATGTGGTAGGTATTGGCAAGAATGAGCTTGTAGCCCATATTCCTTACAGTGTCGTGGTAGATACCCTTTACAGTACCGTTGGTTCCCACCGGCATGAATGCCGGAGTCTCCACATCGCCGTGTGGAAGATGCACAATGCCAAGCCTTGCCCTGCATTCGCTGGAGCGTTTTATTTCTGTATAAATTCCCATATCAGACCCGTTTTCCCAGTTCGTTGATTCCCGCCGCAATCACTATCGTGGAGAGGAGAGGCAGGATGACAGCCCACGCTGGAGAGTATGCACCCTGATGCGCGGCTATCGAAAAGACCATGTCCGATACGTAGTATACCACAGCAACACAGAGCGATTCTATAACGGAAAAGAGTAGAACATTCTTTTTGAGGTTGTAGTCGAAGAGTGCACTTATCGAGAGAAGAAGCACAATCGATAAAGGCTGGAAGAAGCGCCTCAGGTAGTCCGTGCACTTCTCCTGCCAGACCTCCTTCTGTGCCAGTCTCAGCTTCGAGAGGTATGTGAATGCTGTTCTTGCGTCCATTGTCTCCACGTTGATGTTCGTCGCCCTGAAGTATTCGCTCTCTATTGTCAGGTCCCCGAGTCTTATACTGCTTTTTCTCTCGAGGTCGAAGGTCTCACCGTCATCGGAAAGCGAATAGATCACGGCGTCGAAAATAGTCCAGCATCCGTCTGTGTACCGGCCTTCATTCCCGCTGATTCGGGTTATGAGGCGGCCGTCCTTCTCCTTGACGACGATGGGGTCGAGTATCCTTTCCTCACTTTCAATGAAGC
This sequence comes from Clostridium sp. AM49-4BH, assembly GCA_963626925.1. Lineage (GTDB taxonomy): Bacteria > Spirochaetota > Spirochaetia > Sphaerochaetales > Sphaerochaetaceae > Ornithospirochaeta. The sequence goes on along the minus strand of CAVFZO010000018.1, from coordinate 12,480 downwards.
GCCGTGTGTAGATGACGTAGCCGTTACCGTCCTTGAGAACGATGTTCCTGCTGTCGCGGGTGCTGGAGGATCCGAAGAGTTCCTCCGATAGCGTTGTCTTCTTCGTCTCGAGTTCCCTCAACAAAGACTCGGAGAGCATGAAACCGAAGAGGGTGAGAATGAGGGCGAGAATGAATACGGGGCGGAAGAGCCTCCACTTGCTCACCCCTGCGTTGAGAAGTGCTATACGCTCGTTGTTTGCGCTGAGTGAGGACTGGAAATATGTGCATCCGAATAAAAGGCTTATGCTGAATACCAGTATGAAGTATTCGGGAATACAGAGAAAGGCATATTCGATGATCCTTGAAAGAGGGACATCACCTGTAAGGATGGAGTCCATCTTCTGGAAGAGCTCCACCCCTGCAAGAAGAAGTGAGAAGACGAGCGTCGCCACTACGGCGGTCTTCATTATCGATGAGATGATGTACCTGTCGAGTGTCTTCAACTTCTTCCCTTCCTGTTCCTGTATATGAGTATGAGAGCTGCAAGTGCTATCACGATATCGGGCAGCAGTATGAGTATATACGGATCGAATGTAATATCGAAGATGAGGAGCTGCACGGCAAAGAGCATGTACCAGTATGCGACGGCGATGAGGATTGCGATGGCGAATCCCGTAAGCTTTCCGTGCTTGACCCTCACAGTCGAGAGGGGAAGCGTCAGAAGCGTAAGAACGAAGCATGCAAGGGAGAGTGCTCCCTTCTTTCCGAGTTCGCTCTTGTAGTACTGGCCGTAGAAGTTGACGGGAAGAGAGCCAAGGTACTTTATCGAGGTGAGGGATGACTCGATTTCCTTCTCGTCGCTTTCGCTGAGTCCCCCGCCCTTTTCATATGCACTCTTCAGGATGGAAGATATGGTCTCGTACCTCTCTTCCATGCTTTCATAGTAATCTTTTCTGTCACTTTCCTGCCTGATGTTTCTTTCGTTAATGGTTTCAAGGAGCTCGGAGGAGGAGAGATTGACTGCGCTTGTGGATGTGAGGGACGGAATCTGTGAGGAGAAGTCGAGGTAGAGCGAGGCGCTTTCGCTCTCTGCAAAAGCGTAGTTTCCTGCGTTCGATACGTCAGCTATCAACAGCTCCGGCTCCGTCAGCGTCAGTGAGTAGACGAAGTTGACGCTGTCTATTATCTGGAGCTCTCCTCTTCTGCTGATTACTGTCTTCTCATAGTCGGTGTCCTCCTTGGTGATGAGGACTATGTCTTCTATTGTGTTTCCTTCGGCACTGCCGTTCGAGAGTATGATGTTTCCCACACTGTTTGTTCCGTTGCTCTCTATCTCCATTGTCGGCATCTCGGCCATGAGGACGGCAAGCTTGTCACGGTAGATTACAGAGGTATACGGCTGTAGAACGTCACTTATGAGGAATGTGCAGAGCGACATTATGAGCGAGAGTATTACAAGCGGCATATAGATGCGTATTCTCGCTATTCCGAGGCTGCGCAGGGCCAGAAGCTCGTTCGATGACGAGAGGTCCCCGAGTACCATGCTCGACGCCGTGAGGGTTGCAAACGGGAATGTATAGACGAGGAACTGGGGCATGTAGAGGAGAACCATCTCCACCATCTCTCCCACTGAGATGTTCTTGAGGAGTATCTTCTGAACAAGTAACAAGATGGAGTTGACGAAGAATATGACAAAGAAGAAGAGGAACGATACTATGAAGTTCTTCAGGAATTCCTTTGTCACGTATCTCGAGAGAAGTATGGAACCACCGTTAAGAGCCACTCTTAAACTCCCGTCGAGCCGAAGCCCCCTTCTCCTCTCTCCGTTGAGGAGAGTTCGTCTGTCTCTTCGAAGAGGGCCTGCACGACAGGTGCGACTACTGCCTGTGCAATCCTGTCGCCGTCATTGACAACAAAGCTCCCGTCGGAGAGATTTATGATGTTTACACAGATTTCCCCCCGGTAGTCCGAATCTACGGTGCCGGGGGTGTTGAGGACTGTGACGCCTCTCTTTACGGAAAGCCCGCTGCGGGGTCTCACCTGAATTTCATACCCGTCGGGTATTTCAGGATAGAGCCCCGTTCCGATCAGCTTTCTTTCGCCGGGATTGATTGTCACGGGAGATGAGATGTGTGCTCTTAAATCGGCGCCGGCGGAGCCTGCCGTTTCGTATGACGGCAACACTACCTTTTCATCTTTCTTCCGGAATCGTACAACCACGGACATATCTTATTTGTTATCCCTCTTTCTCGGCGCACGGTCGCGGTCTCTGTTTCCGCTGCCGTTTCTCCTGTCGCGGGGACGCCTGTCTGATGGGCGGTCTCTTCTCTGACTTCTGTCGTCTGATGAGAGCTCGTCCTCCTCTTCTCCCTCTTCGCCTTCAGTCCTGCTCTGAGCATCGATGTAGGAGAGGTTGAGTCTTCCCATTCTGTCGATTTCGATGAGCTTTACATCTACTTCCTGACCGACCTGGAGAACATCGGAGACGTTCTTCACCCTGCCCTTTGAGAGCTTCGAGATATGACACAGGCCTTCCTTTCCGGGAAGAATCTCGATGAATGCACCGAAGTCGACGATTCTGAGAACCTTTCCGTGATAGATCTTACCTTCCTCGGGCTCCTCGACGATAGCGAGAACCAGTCTCTTCGCCTCCTGGGCTGCGGCGTTGTTCTTGCCGTAGATCATGACTGTTCCGTCGTCGTCGATGTTGATCTCCGCGCCGCTCTGCTCTGCTACGCTTCTGATGGTCTTTCCGCCTGTACCGATGACAGCACCGATCTTGTCCTCGGGAACCTTGACTGTGAGAATCTTCGGAGCAAGCTCGCTGATCTCGCTTCTCGGGCCGGGGAGGACTTCACCCATGATTGAGAGGATGTGCATCCTTCCCTCTTTTGCCTGGTTGAGGGCCTTTCTCATGATCTCGGGTGTGACACCTGCAATCTTGATATCCATCTGGAATGCCGTGATGCCGTCCTTTGTACCTGCAACCTTGAAGTCCATGTCTCCGAGGTGGTCCTCTTCTCCGAGGATGTCGGAAAGAATAACGTATCTCGAGTAGTCGGCACCTTCAGTGATGAGTCCCATTGCAATACCTGCAACGGGCTTCGAGATGGGAACACCAGCATCCATGAGAGAGAGGCATCCTCCGCAGACAGAAGCCATACTTGACGAGCCGTTCGATTCCATTATTTCAGATACGACACGTACTGTATACGGGAAGACGTCCTTCTTGGGTACAACTGCCTCGAGAGCACGCTGTGCAAGGTGGCCGTGTCCGATTTCTCTTCTTCCTGTTGTAAGCCTTCCGCATTCACCTACAGAATAGGGAGGGAAGTTGTAGTGGAGCATGAAGTTGGAGTATGTCTTGTCGCCGTCGATGTTGTCGAAGAGCTGCTCGTCGTTGACTGTGCCGAGCGTCGTCACTGCAAGAGACTGTGTCTCGCCGCGTGTGAAGAGCGCAGATCCGTGTGTGCAGGGAAGAACTCCCACTTCACAGGTGATAGGTCTGATTTCTGTTACCTTTCTGCCGTCTGTTCTCACGCCGTCGTTGAGAATCGAAGAGCGGAGGATGTTGTACTCCATATCTTCGAACATCTTGTCGATCTGGCCATCTCTCTTCTCGTCTTCTGCGATGAGGGAAGCAAACTTCTCTCTGACATCAGCGTGAACCTTTGCAAGGGCGTTTCCTCTGTTCATTTTACCCTTGACGAAGCTTGCCTCCTTCTCGAGGGGGTATGCATATTCCTTTACGCTCTCAAGCCACCCCAGGTCTTCCTCTTCGATTTCCATGAGGGGGAGCTTCTCCTTGCCGCAGAGCTCTCTCATCTTTGTCTGGGCCTCGCAGATTTCTCTGATCACGGGCTGTGCGGTTTCGATTGCGCCGAGCATATCGTCTTCTGTGACCTCGTGTGCGCCGCCTTCGACCATTGTGATACCGTCATGTGTACCTGCCACTACGATGTCGAGGGATGCCTGCGGGATCTGCTGGAATGTCGGGTTGACGACGAACTCGTCACCGATCTTTGCAACTCTTACAGCTGCGATGGGCCCGTAGAACGGGATGTCGGAGATTGTGACGGCACAGGAAGCCGCATTGATAGCGACGACGTCGGGTGTATGGATCATGTCGGACGAGACGACTGTCGGAACAATCTGGATCTCCCTTCCGAATGCCTTGTCGAAGAGAGGTCTCATGGGTCTGTCGATGAGACGCGAGACAAGAATCTCCTTGTCCTTGGGCTTACCTTCTCTCTTTAAAAATCCTCCGGGGATCTTTCCTGCTGCATAATACTTTTCGTTGTACTCGACAGATACCGGTACATAGTCGATGGGCTCTGACGGAGCCTCGCCGCAGCATACCGTGGCGATGACGACGGATCCTGCATAGCGTGCAAATACACAGCCGTTGGCCTGCTTGCCGATCTTACCTGTTTCGAATGTAAGGTCGATTCCGCCGACGTTCACACTTACTGATGTTAGATTTGACATTACTTTCCTTCTTTCTTTCTTTTTTTGTTCTTTTTATAAATGTACAAAGCCAGAGTGAAAATTCCTCTGGCTCATATTAAAAGTATGATTACTTTCTGATTCCGAGTTCGGCGATCAGAGTTCTGTATTCATCGATGTCCCTGTTCTTGATGTAGGCAAGAAGTCTCCTTCTCTGGCCGACGAGCATCAAGAGTCCCCTTCTCGAAGCGTGATCCTTCGGGTTTGCCTTGAAGTGGCCCTGAAGGTCGTTGATTCTTGCCGTGAGGAGTGCTACCTGCACCTTTGCTTCGCCTGTGTTCGCCGTGTTACCGCCGAACTTCTCGATGATCTGCTTTTTCGTTTCACTTGATACCATTTTTCTTCTCCAAAAAATAGATTGAATCTATGCCCTCTTCTTCACTGACCATTCTCTCGAGGGGGACACTCTCCGCTTCTATCCTCACTTCCGAAGAATTCAGAAGCGCAGAAACGTTTATGCGGTGACCGTTCCCGAATTCAAGACTGGCTCCATAGGCTCCCGGTGGCGGCAGAAGCTGCCGGATGGAAGACGGAGGCAGAACCAGAGCCCCGGAATCGAATCTGTGAGGTATAGGCATCAGATCAACTCTGTAGTTCCGGCCGGTAAGTGCGGAAATACATTCCACATCACCGTTCTCTATCACCCTTCTTACAAGAGTCGACGAGATCTTCTCTCCACCCTTCGTAAGAATTGATTGCATTATCGTGACATCGACCTTCTTTCCGCATGAAGAGAAAAGAGAATCGAGGTCGTATGCAGAAGCAGATGAGGAGGATGATCCGAAGCGGAAGTCCTCTCCGACCACGACTGCAACAGGATTGAAGGAAGACGAAAGCATCTCCACAAATCCACAAGCAGAAGTTTTACTGAAATCGGAGGAAAAGTCAATTATCACAAAGGAATCTAAGCCCCATTTCTCTGCATTTTCCTCCCTCAGCCTCAGGGTATCGACATTGCGGGGGAATTTCGTCTTGGGATTGACGCTGAATGTGATGAGGACGGTCTCTGAAGAAGGATGTTCAACCTTCTTCTCCATCATCTTTCTTATGAGGCACTGGTGACCCTTGTGAAAGCCGTCGAAGACCCCGATGGTGAGTATTACATCATGCCCCTGGAGTGCACCGGTGAGTATTTCGTCGAATGAATATATCCTCATTACACCCTCGCCATGACGCTGACGGCGTCTCCCTTTATTTCTGCGTATCCGTACTTCTCCCCGTTTATGTACATCACACTGTACGGACTCTCCGGAGAGACGCTTCTTTCAATCCACTCTCTCCTTATCGTGCCGTTGTCTATCTCCTTCCTGTGAAGGGATGAAAAGTATATTTCTCCGAAAAGTCCCGTCTTTGCGACGAGCTCATCAGTGTCGAGATCGAGATCGGAGAGCGTGAAGGGCCCCACTTCCGTGCGTCTCAGAGCCGAGAGGTGTCCTCTCGAGCCGCACCTGAGTGCTATGTCTCGAGCAAGAGAGCGGATGTATGTCCCCTTGCTCACCGCCGTATCGATCACGGCTTCTCTCCCGTTTACGGAAAGCAGGTTTATCTCTGATATGAAGATATCCCTCCGAGGCATCTCTATCTCCTTCTGCTTCCTTGCTTCCTTATATGCCCTCTTTCCGTCTACGTGGATTGCCGAATATACGGGGGGAATCTGCTTCTGTGCGCCGAGAAAGGAGGGAAGAACGCCGAGGAGTTCTTCTTCCGTCGGGATCTTTTCGGAAGTTGCAATAACAGTGCCCTCTCTGTCGAGGGTGTCTGTCTCCTCTCCGAACATTATTGTTGCAGTATAGCGCTTGTGGAAGGCGGAGAATACGGGATTGAGTTTCGTCGCTCCCCCGACCATGACTATCATAAGCCCTGATGCAAAGCGGTCGAGAGTGCCGGCATGTCCGACCTTCTCTCCCCTGTACTCCTTCTTCACCTTATTAAGTGATGAAAATGACGTAATATCCTCCTCTTTATCCATGAGGAGGATTCTGAAGAGATTACTCATCGCTGTTAGTGAGGGAGTCGATCAGTCTGTTGATCTTTTCACCCTCGATGTACGAGCTGTCCTTGACAAATGTAAGGACGGGTGTCTTCTTCGTCCTCAGGACTTTCGCAAGCCTTGACTGGATGAATGCGGACGCCTGGTTGAGGGCGAGAACGGACTTCTCGAGCGTCGAATTGTCGGCGATGTACGAGATATATATCTTCGCCTGGCTGTTGTCGGGACTGAGCGTTATGCGTGTGGGCGAGACGAGCGTGCTCAGATTGTGGTTCTTGATCGCGCCCGTCACTATTAATGAGGATACGGTCTCGAGGATCTTAGCCTCGAGCCTCTCCTGAGAAAACTCACTCATTGAATTCCAGTGTTCTCCTTACCTCTTCGGTCTCTACGATCTCGAGGATGTCACCGACCTGCAGATCCTGCCAGTTCTCGAGCCCGATACCGCACTCGAAGCCTTCCAGAACTTCCTTCGCATCGTCCTTGAATCTCTTGAGGGATGAGATACGGACCATATCCCTGTTGATCTGGATGGAATCTCTGATGACTCTCACGAGGCTGTTGCGCTTTACCCTGCCCTCAGTGACCATACATCCTGCGATGAGTCCGACTTTCGGAACCTTGAAGGTATCTCTGACCTCGACCTTTCCGATATCGACCTCTCTCGTCTCGGGACTCAGCATGCCTTCCATAGCCGCCTTGATATCGTCGACGACGTCGTAGATGATGTTGTACTTCTTGATCTCGACCTTCTCCTCGTTGGCAAGTGCCTGCGCACGGGGTGTCGGGCGGACATTGAAGCCGATGATGATTGCAGAGGAGGCAGAAGCAAGCGTGACATCGCTTTCGATGATTGCGCCCGCCGATGCACGGATGACATTGAGCTTGATCTCGTCTGTACTGAGCTTCTCCAGCACTCCCGTAAGAGCTTCGACGGAGCCCTGGACATCGCCCTTGATGATGACGTTGAAGTCCGTGATCGCACCTTCCTTGACCTTCTCGTTGAAGTTTTCGAGTGTGACCTTGCTGACTCTGCTGCCCTCACCCAGCCTTTCGAGTTCCTGTCTCTTTGCCGCGATGCTCCGCGCTGTCTTCTCATCCTCGGTGACCTGGAACGGGTCTCCCGCCGACGGGATGTTGCTCAGTCCTATGATCTCGACAGGAGTCGAGGGACCTGCTGAGGTGATCTTCAAGCCCTTGTCGTCGAACATTGCTCTGACACGACCCGAGTAGATTCCGGCAACATAGTAGTCTCCCTGCTTCAGGGTACCCTTTTCGATGATTACTGTAGCAACCGTTCCGCGTCCCGGGTCTATCTTGCTCTCGAGAACCTTTCCGCATGCACGGCAGTTCGGGTTTGCCTTGAGCTCGAGCATCTCTGCCTGCAGCAGAATTGTATCGAGAAGGTCGTCTATACCTTCCTTCCTGAGTGCTGAAATCTGGCAGTAGAGTGTCTGTCCGCCCCAGTCCTCAGGCATGAGGCCGAGGTCGGAGAGCTGCTGCTTGACCCTGTCGGGGTTTGCTTCGGGAAGATCGCACTTGTTGATGGCGACGATGATAGGAACCTTCGCAGCCTTAGCGTGGTCGATTGCCTCCCTTGTCTGGGGCATGACGCCGTCGTTAGCCGCAACGACAAGGACTACGATGTCGGTAACCTGTGCGCCGCGCGCTCTCATCATCGAGAATGCAGCGTGACCCGGGGTGTCGAGGAAGACGATGTCGCCTCTGTCCGGAACAGATACCTTGTATGCGCCGATGTGCTGGGTGATTCCGCCGAACTCGCCTGCAACGACGTTTGTCTGTCTGATGGCGTCGAGGAGCTTCGTCTTACCATGGTCGACATGACCCATGATCGTTACGATAGGCGGCCTCGGAACAAGATCTTCCTCCCTGTCCTCCTCTGTCTCGATGACTGTTTCGTCATAGAGAGATACGAGGTGCACGGTGCATCCGTATTCGGAAGCGATGATCTCTGCCGTGTCGTGGTCTATCTGCTGGTTGATTGTGACCATCATACCCATCTTGAAGAGCTTCGTGATGATGTCGGAAGCCTTGAGATTCATCTTCTTCGCAAGGTCTGCAACGGTGATGTTCTCCATGATGTCGATGGACTCGGGAACTGCCGAGAGTCTCGCCTCGTCCTTCTTCTTCCTTCCGAGTGCAAAGTCGACTTCTTCGTCTCTGTCCCACTTGCTGTCCTTGTCCTTCTTCTTCGAGGATGCGGCAGAGCCTGTCTTGCGGTTTCCGTTCTTCTGGTTGAGCTCTAAGGGAGCCGCTCCTCCCGCCTGCGGTCTTCCTCCGTTCTGCCCGAAACGGGGCGTGAAGCCGCTCTTCTGGCCGTTTCTGTTGAATGCGGGCCTCGAGTTCTGGTCCGGTGAATAGGACCTCGGCTGAGTCTGTCTTCCGTCACGGTTGAAATTTCCGCCCTCCCTCTTCACGAAGCCGCCGCTTCTGCCGTCCCTGTTGAAGGAGCCTGTTCCTCTCTGGAGATTGCCTGCAACCCTTCGGCCGCCGACAATGCCCTGCACCCTCGGCTTCGAGCTGTCGCTCTTTGTCTCGCTCTCGACGGGAGCCTGGGTGTGTATGATGACCGGGCCGCTGTGTATCGTCGACTGTATACGGGTATTCTGGTTATGGGCACCGTTACCCATGAATGACTTGCCGTCGATGACTTCACGCCTCGGCGCTGCCTTCTGGGCTTCCTGACTCCTCATCGGAGTCTCTCTCTGAGGCCTCGGCTCCGTCTTCTGGGCGCTTTCGGGGGAGGACGACGGGCGCTGTGGGGTATTCTCCTTGACCTTGACGACGGGTTTGACCTGAGTCTTGACGGGAGCCTTGAGCTTTACCACGACCTTCTTCTTCTCGACGTTCTCCTCCTTCGCCTTCTCCTCGTTTTCCTTCACGGGAGCAGAGGGCGCGTTCTGGGGTGCCTTCTTGATGATGTTTACTCTTACTTTGTTCTTTTCTTCAGCCATATTTACCTTTGTATATTACTCGAATTCGAATTCAGCACCGCAGTAAGGACAGACGGTTGAGGAAGCGGGAACTTCCTTGTGGCAGACGGGACATTCGAATGTTTCTGCCTCTTCCTCTTCCGTTACGATCTCGACATTGCTTCTGACAGTGTCGATCTCCTCCTGGGTCAGACCTCTCTCGAGAAGTTCGTCGTTCGTGTATTCGAAGAATTCCTCGATTGACCAGATATCTATGTTGTGAAGCTTCTCGACAAGTTCATCATCGAAGCCGCATTCAGTAATCGGTGTTTCATCCTCGTTGATGCCGAGTTCGGAGTTGCTGACTCCTTCACCTTCGCCTTCTGTTTCAAGAGGTGCCTCATCATCCTTTCTGAAGAGCGAGTCGACAGTTTCGTGGATGAGCATGCTGTGCTCCATCTCATTGTACTGGCTCCTCGTCTTCACGTCTATCAGCCAGTCGCAGAGAGTCTTGGCAAGTTTGACGTTGACGCCGTTCTGGCCGATTGCGAACCCGAGCTGGTTGTCGTCGACGACTGCGATGGCATACTTGCTTTCCGGGTCGATCTCGTAGACGTTCTGAACCTGAGCGGGAATAAGTGCGTTTGCAATGTAGACAAGAGGATCGCTGTTGTAGCGGATGATGTCTATCTTCTCGCCTTCAAGCTCGTTCATGATGGTCTTGATCTTCGTGCCGTCCTTGCCGACTGTTGTTCCGACAGGATCGGTGTCGCTCTTCTTCGTGTCGACAGCAATTTTTGTCCTTGCACCGGCCTGGCGTGCAATTCCCTTGATGACAACGCTGCCGTTCTCGATCTCCTCTCTGATCTGTGTCTCGAGGAGAGCCTTGACAAATTCCTTGCAGGAGCGGGAGAGATAGATCTTGACGCCCTTCTTTCTTCTGCGGATCTTTCCGGTCTTGGGATCCCTGACCTGCTCGTCCTCGCCCTTGTCGACCTTCTCGACGTAGAAGCGGAGTGTGTCACCGCATTCATATGTCTCCCTCGGAGACTGGCCTCTGAGGGGGAATACGGCGAGGTTCTCGTCTCCGAACCCGATATCGACAAACCAGTCGTCGTTCCTTCCCTGCTTCTTGAGCTCTCCCTTGATGAGCGTGAACTCCATGCCCTTGGCCTTGAAGTAGGTCTTGTCGTCTGTTATCTCCTTGCTGACAGCCTGTCCGCGCTGCTTTGCACTCTGGACGGCGGAGTATTCGAATGACCTGGGGTCGAGGGAAATCTCGAGCTCGTCTCCGACAGCGATCCCGCTGTCCTCTCCGGCAAACTGGAGCGCCTCGTCGAGAGGAATCTGAGTTACCTCGTTATAGTAGTTCTCCTCGTCGACGACTTCCTTCTTTGCATATATCTCGACAAAGTAGTTCTTCTTCGAATCCTCGTAGAACTTGATCTTGACGTTCTCGTCCGTACCGAACTTTCTCTTGTATGCGGAGCGGAGCATGTCCTTGATCATTGCGGTAACTTCCTTAAGCTTCATGTCTCTTTCGAGCATCATGGAGTTTATTTCACTAGTCAGATTAATCATTCTTATCCTCCCATAGATAATCGAGTTTTGCCTTTGCTATAGTATCGTAAGGGACTGTGATTGCATCCCCCTCCTCCTTCCTGTCTTCAATGACATATTGAGTGAGTGTGACGGCGCATTCATCAGCCGATTCAATTACACCTGAAATATATGAGGAGAAGGAGACAGAGTAGAGTCTTACGCGCTTTTTGACAAAGACAGCAAACTCATGATAGTCCTTGAATGTGCGTCCGAGCCCCGGAGACGACACCTCGAGTGTGAGGTCCCTCTTTTCGAGTACGCTGTAGCGCGGGTATATGATGTTGTACGCCGCCTCGAGATCGTCGAGTGTGATGTCGTCATCGCTTCTGTAGAGGAGAACCCTCATCGTCACCCCTTCCTTCCCCGTAGTCTTTGCGACTTCGACGGGCCTCAGGGAGAGCGGCTCGACAAGGCTTTCTATCTCTTTGAAAAGCTCTTTCTTCTCTTCTCCGTAATTCAGCATTCTGCTCCTCATGAATAAAGGGACTCGGCTCAGCCGGTCCCTTTTAAATTACTTTAAATGAAACTATGTGTAACTTATTCTTCTTTTCCTGCTCTGTCAAGATAGAGAGAAGCAATAATTACGATTCCGTCGAATTCGACCAGATGACTTTAGCATTCGTCGCACCCCAGTTATCGTTATTTTTATCAAGAGATGACTCTTCCGAAGATGGTCTGTCAATTTTTATTGTAATATCTTTACAACCATAGAATGCACGGTATCCAATGAATTTTATTGAGTTACCGATGTTCACATTCTTCAATTTTCTGTTATAGAATGCATACTCACCTATTGTTTCAACTGTTGCTGGAAGTAAAGCTTCTTCTATATTAGAGTTGTAAAAAGCCCAATCACCGATTATCTTCACCCCTCCATTGAAGGTGATTTTCGACAGATCGCTGTGTGCAAATGCACTATCCCCTATTTTCGTTACACTTGATGGAATAACAATTTCTGTTCCTTTCCAGAAGGCGAATGAATAATCACCTATAGTTTTGATGTCTTCCGGAATTGTATAGTCTGTCTTATTTTGTACAACAGCAATCAGGGTAGACTTATCTTTCGAATAGACGGCACCATCTATGGAAACTGCAGTTTCGTTATCCGGATCTACATTGATTGCAGTAAGACCTTCTATGTACCAGAATGGTTCTACATTGAAAAAATCGACTTTCGAAGGTACATATAACTCGGTTATTTGTGTATCATAAAAACAGAATAAGCCGATGTTTTTGACCCCATCCGGAAGATCTATGGTGGAAATACACGTATCTCGGAAAGCCCCAGCTTTTAGTTCCTTGACATCTTTTCCCAGTACGACACTTGTGATTTTTTCGTCAGAAAAAGCATATTTACTGACTGATGTTACACCGTTTTCGATTATTACGGAGGTGATATCACAACTGTCCTTAAACCAGGGAGATTTACTACTATTCGGATCTGAATATGTATATTCATCATCCATAG
>CAVFZO010000017.1:0-29792 GCA_963626925.1 Clostridium sp. AM49-4BH | reverse complement strand
TAAAAAGGCTTTAGATGAAATGTTTGCTTCTTCCAGCATCTCCGAAGAAGAAAAGAACAAGATAATGGAAAACTACAAGAAGCTTTCTTCTGACTGAGGTCAGCTTTCCGGATGCAAGAGGCAGGGACTTTCTCTGCCTTTTCTTATCTCTTGATTCACTCTGACATACTATCGCGTTTTAGTCCCCGATTGACGGGCTGACATCCGGCCTTTGCTGTGCGATACTCGCCTCAGGGATAATCTTGTTCCAACTATACGGTTAGTGAAAAGGGGGAAGCTGTGATGTGTGAAGATCTTCTTGGAGAAAACCTGCAGGAATTGGTGACACTCGGTTACGGAATAGAGATGGAGAAGCGCGGCATTGACAAGGGCAAAAACGAGGAACGGGAAAAATTCAAAGAAGCTCTTGATGCTTCAAGGATCTCGACTGAAGAAAGAGAAAAGATAATGGAATACTACAAGAAGCTTTCTTCTGACTGAGGTCAGCTTTCCAAGGCTGTCAGGGGGCAGAGGCATTTCTCTGCCTTTTCTTAATCCGCTCTATGAAGTACGACAGAGCAACACTTTCATAGGACAACTTATTCAGCACTGAAGCGGTGGTTCATAATGGATTGTATGTGTTGATGATAAGGACTGCCTCCTCCTTCTTTGTGATGCACTTGTCCATTGCTTCACGCACTATGTAGCGCTGTGCGTCGTTCTCGCTCATCGAAAGCTTGTTCATCAGGAGGGATTTTGCCCTGTTGACGAGCTTTATCTCCTCCATCTTCTCCTCGACTTTCACCTTCTCGTCGGCGATGCGTCCGACCCTGTCACTTGTTGTACTCAGCCAGGACACTGCAGTTGAAAGCAGAGGAAGAGAGAGAGGTTTCTTCATTATATAGACACCGCTTCCCCTCAGCGCAGCCTCAGCCTCGCTGTAACTCCCTCCCGGGGAGAGAAAGAGAATGGATGAAAGATTTTTCTGCGAGAGATCACGTGCAAGATTCAGTCCGTTTTCATCCTCAAGCGGACTGTTTATCATTATTATATCGTAAGTTCTGAAGATGACCTGCCGCCTTGCCTGGAGCGCCCCGCTAACATACTTCACCGGATAGTACATAGAAGGGGGAAGAAGCTGCGAGACAAAGGATTCGAAAGACGGCGTTGATGATACTATCAGGACCGAATAGACTCTCTCGTTCAGCATAGCTCTAATCCGTATAGAAGGAAATCACCTCTTCCGGAAGTACCCGGCGAAGGAAATCACTCGAGGATGCCGCACTCTTCGCCTCCTCGAGCGACTGAGGAAGAAGAAACTCCTCTCCGATTTCCGTATTGTAGAGATCCTCGTCGATACTGAGCGGCGGTTCTAGCTTCTTCTCTATCCCCTCCTCTGCCGCCCCGATAATAAGGGCAAGCGCAAGGTATATATTGCATTCCGCGTCGGGACTTCTGACCTCAGCGCGGACATACGGCCCCGATGCCGCCGGTATTCTGATAAGCTGGGATCTGTTTCCGTAAGAATATGATATATATCTGGGAGCCTTGTCACGACCCAGTCTCCTGTATGATGCCTCCGACGGGTTTAAAAAGAGAGTCATTTCCCTGATGTATTTCATTATACCCGCAGTCATACAGGAAAGGCTGTCACCATCTGCACCTTTAACCGATATGTTTATATGAAGGCCGTTACCCGGCGCATTTGCCAATGGACGGGGTGAGAAATCGGCATAGAGGCCGTTACGCAGAGCAACAGTACGGACGACCTGGCAGAATGTCTCTCCGTTGTCAGCAGCCGTGAGAGGATCGGAGTATGAGAAGTCTATCTCGTTCTGTCCCGGCCCCTCCTCGTGGTGCGACACCTCGGGATGAAGTCCCAGATCCTCGAGCATCAGACATATCTCGCGTCTGATGGCTTCTCCCCTGTCGAGAGGAGAGGACGCCATATAACCCTCGCTGTCAATCGGCTTGTCTGAAGGATTACCGTCCTCGCCGAGAGGAAAGAGGTAGAACTCATATTCGGTCCCGAAGAAGAAGGAGAGCCCCTTCTGACGGGCCTTTTCAACAGCATTTTTCAACACCGCCCTCGAGTCTGTTTCAACGCTTCTGCCGTCGGGGAATGTGACATAACAGAAGAACTTGACTGCCTTACCCTGGTCCGGTCTCCAGGGGAGAATCGAGAATGACGATATGTCCGGATGAAGAAAAAGATCGGAGTGTACACCGTCTGAGGAGAAGCCGTCGATTGCCGATCCGTCTATCGAGATCCCGTATTCGAAAGCCCTCCCCATTTCGGACGGCATGATGGTCGTCGAGCGCATCTTCCCGCGTATATCGATGAACGAAAGAAGGACGAACTTGACATCCTCCTCCTTCATGTACTCCATTATTTCATCCTTTGTGTATTCCATAGGCACCTCTTTTTACATTTTCATCAAAAGAGAGGATTCGGTCTACAGTTGATGTAACTGTATGTAGAAATAGTTGTTTGACAATTTATTTTATTACATGAAAAAGGATTAGTTTGTCATTCTTACGATTATTTATCATAAATTCCTTTGTTTTTTTATTTTCCTTATTGACAGAGAGCGTGTGAAAAACTTATCTTTTCCGCATTAAAGGCAATGGCGTCTTGGTTTTCCCGGGATACGTTGCCTCTTTTTTTTTATTCCGGAGGATATGAAAAATGGAAAGCGTCCCTCTTGTTTTCGGTTCACTTGTCTTTGATGACAGAACAATGAAGTCCGTGCTCCCCGCAAAGGTCTACTCGTCTCTCAAGGCCACGATAGACGAAGGAAAGGAGCTCGATGCAGACTGTGCCAACAGTGTGGCGGAGGCTATGAAGAACTGGGCCGTCAATAACGGCGCAACACATTTCACGCACTGGTTCCAGCCGCTGACCGGATTCACAGCCGAGAAGCACGACTCGTTCATCACCCCCTCCCCCGACGGCGGAGTTATGATGGAATTCTCCGGCAGGGAACTCATCAAAGGTGAGCCCGATGCCTCCTCATTCCCCTCGGGGGGTCTCAGAGCAACATTCGAGGCACGGGGATACACAGCATGGGATCCGACGTCCTATGCATTCATAAAGGACAGGACACTCTGCATCCCGACGGTATTCTGCTCGTACAGGGGGGAAGCCCTCGACAAGAAGACTCCCCTTCTCAGAAGCATGGAGGCAATCAACAAGGCATCCCTCAGAATTCTCAGACTCTTCGGCAACACGGAAGTCAGAAGCGTCAGGACAAGCGTCGGCCCCGAGCAGGAGTATTTCCTCATAGACAAGACCCTCTATCTCAAGCGCAGGGACCTCGTCTATACGGGACGGACCCTCTTCGGCGCCCCCTCCCCGAAGGGACAGGAGATGGACGACCACTACTTCGGCTCGATCAAGCCGAGGGTAAGGGAGTTCATGGAGGATCTCAACGAGGAATTATGGAAGCACGGCATACTTGCGAAGACGGAACACAACGAAGTTGCGCCCTCGCAGCATGAAATGGCGCCAATCTACTCGACGACGAACATCGCGGCCGACCACAACCAGCTTACGATGGAGCTCATGCAGAAGGTTGCAGACAGACACGGCCTGGTGTGCCTTCTCCACGAAAAGCCGTTCAACGGAGTCAACGGATCGGGCAAGCACAACAACTGGTCACTTGCAACAGATGGCGGCGTGAATCTTCTCTCCCCCGGCGAGACACCCTATGAGAATGCACAGTTCCTCCTCTTCCTGACGGCAGTCATAACGGCAGTCGACGAATACCAGGACCTTCTGAGAATCAGTGTTGCCAGTGCATCCAACGACCACAGACTCGGTGCCAACGAAGCTCCACCCGCAATCGTCTCGGTCTTCCTCGGTGACGAACTCGAGGGTATAATCGAATCAATCGAGAACGACAGTCTCTACAGCGGAGCAAAGAAAAAGACTGTGAAGCTCGGAGCTGCTGTCCTTCCGAAGTTTCTCAGGGACACCACGGACCGCAACCGTACCAGCCCCTTCGCCTTCACGGGTAACAAGTTCGAGTTCAGAATGCTCGGCTCGTCATCGTCGATCAGCGATGCCAACACCTATCTCAACAGCGCGGTGGCGGCTGTGCTCGACGACTGGGCCGACACACTCGAAAAGAGCAGCGATTTCGAGAAGGATGTGCATACTCTCATCCGCACTGCGATAAAGGAGCACAGGAGAATCATATTCAACGGCAACGGCTATGATGAGGAATGGGTCAGAGAGGCAGCAAGAAGAGGACTCAGCAACTACCGCACAACACCCGATGCAGTCGTCCATCTGATGGACAGGAAGAATATCGATCTGCTGACGAAGGAGCATATCTTCAGCGAGAAGGAGATTCTCTCACGTACTGAAGCAACACTCGAAAACTATGCAAAGACGGTGATGATCGAAGCTTCCACCATGATAGATATGGTCAAACGTGATTTCCTCCCGGCAATCAGCGCCTTCACCACAACCCTTCTCTCGACTCTTGAAAAGAAGAGCGGGTACGGTATCGACTACGGGTATGAGAAGAATACAGTGGCAAGGCTCTCCGCCATCAGCGAGAAGATGAGTACGAGCGTCGAAGAGCTCGAAGAAGCAGTTGCCGAGGAGAAGGAGAAGGCTGAGGAAAAGGAAAAGGCTTTCTTCGTCCGCGACAGTGTCATCAGGCTCATGACGGCACTCAGAGCCGAGACAGACGAAGCCGAGACACTCGTATCGAGAGAGTACTGGCCTCTTCCGACATACGGCGATCTGCTCTTTTCCGTGAGGTGATGCATGTGTTCCATAATGGCTTTTAAGGGAAAAGACCTCACACTCGAGGACTTCAGAAAACACTTCGACGAGACGATCTCCCGCGGTCCCGATTCCACCCGTATCATGAGAAAGGACGATGTAACGCTGGGCTTCCACCGCCTCTCCATCATGGGACTAGGGGAGAGCGGCATGCAGCCCTTCCTCCTCGGAAAGGATGCGGTGATCTGCAACGGAGAGATTTACGGCTTTGCCGAAATGAAGAAAAAGCTCATGGAGAAGGGATACTCCTTCTCATCCACTTCCGACTGCGAGATTCTCCTGCCGCTCTGGAAGGAGTACGGTACGGCGATGTTTCACATGCTCGACGCAGAGTTCGCACTTGTAATCTACGACGGAGAGAGCGGATCTCTCGTCGCGGCAAGGGACCCTGTCGGAATAAGGCCGCTCTACTACGGCTATACTGATAAGAAGAGCATAGTCTTTGCCTCCGAGCCGAAGAACCTCACGGGGCTTGTCTCTACAATCCTGCCCTTCCCCCCCGGATACTATTACAAAGACGGCATCTTCACTCCTTACGACGAAATCTGGAAGACCGGGGAGTATTCCGATGACGACGAAGAAGAAGCTGAAAGGAAGATAAAGAAGCTTCTCATAAACGGCGTCAGAAAGAGACTCGTCTCTGACAGCAGCATCGGCTTCCTGCTCTCGGGAGGTCTCGATTCATCCCTCGTATGTGCAATAGCACAGCGCGAATCCTCCGTCCCGATCAAAACCTTTGCGATAGGAATGGAGGGCGACGCCATCGACCTCAGGTACGCAAAGGAGACTGCCGACTATCTCGGAACGGACCACAGGGAGGTCATCATGACGAAGGACGAGGTCCTCTCCTCTCTTGACAGTGTGATAAAGCTCCTCGGCACCTGGGATATCACAACAATAAGGGCATCGATGGGAATGTACCTTGTATGCAGGTACATACACGAAAACACC
Source organism: Clostridium sp. AM49-4BH (assembly GCA_963626925.1). GTDB lineage: Bacteria > Spirochaetota > Spirochaetia > Sphaerochaetales > Sphaerochaetaceae > Ornithospirochaeta. The sequence continues at coordinate 24,064 of CAVFZO010000017.1, read as the reverse complement.
TCCCTCAGGGTAATCCTCACCGGCGAAATCTCGGACGAGCTCTTCGGCTACAAATATACAGACTTTGCACCTTCTCCGGAGGCATTCCAAAAGGAGGCCGAGAAACGTATAAGAGAGATACATATGTATGATGTACTCAGAGCCGACAGATGCATCAGCGTCAACTCCCTCGAAGCCAGGGTTCCCTTCGGCGACCTCGAATTCGTAAGGTACGTCATGAGTATAAACCCCGTCCTCAAGATGAACAGGCACAACAAGGGAAAATACCTTCTGAGAAAGGCATTCGAGGGTGATTATCTGCCCCGTGACATTCTCTTCAGAGAGAAGGCCGCATTCTCCGATGCCGTCGGACACTCGATGGTCGACTATCTGAAAGAGAAGGCGGAGAAAAGCTACACAGACGAGGAGTTCGAGGAGAAGAGAAAGCTCTATACCCACGGAACACCCTTCACGAAGGAAGGGCTGATGTACCGTGAGATATTCGAGAAGTACTACCCCGGACAGAGTGCCATGATAAGCGATTTCTGGATGCCGAACAGAAGCTGGGAGGGATGCAACGTCAACGATCCTTCGGCAAGAGTGCTTTCGAACTACGGTGCTAGCGGAGTCTGAGAGAGCGTTGTAGAATAGAGCCATGTTCGACGCTCACGCTCATCTCGGGCTTCCGTGTGACAACGCATATGTTTGCTCATCATTTCCCGGGGAGATTCCCCTCCTCGGGGAATACAGGTATAAAGCCGCAGGGTTTCTTCCTCCGCATGAAGGCGATGTCGGAATCCTCGAGGAGTATGCAGAGCGAGGATGGGGAATCGGGGAGATCGGCATCGACAGACGCTTTCCCGACAAAGAGGGACAGATAGCGGTTTTCCGCCGCGCACTCGGGATTGCAAAGCGCCACCACTCCCTCGTCACAGTTCACTCCGTCGGATGGACGGACGTCACACTCTCACTCCTGAGGGAGATAAAACCTGAGAGATTCATCGTCCACTCGTTCTCCTCGAGCTATGAAGTTGCAAAGGAGATAATATCACTCGGGGGAACCATATCTCTTTCCCCGAAGTCGAAGAGGTGCCGCGACTTCACCCTTCTCATTCACAAACTCCCGTTTTTCCTCACCGAATCAGACATGCCGACGGGGCCGGAAGAGGAGAAAATACTCTTTGATTTCAACACAGAACTCTCCATTCTTCTCCAGAAAGACCTCGTAAACGACGAAAAATGTAAAATTTTCTTCGAAAACTGAAAAAAAATCTGACAAAAATCCGAATTTTTCTGTCTTAAAGAATAAAGGAGTTAGAAAAATGAAAAAACGGATTTTCAGACTGACAGTATTGTTACTTGTTTGTGCATCGATCTTCGTATCATGCTCAGAGAAGGCTCTCCCCGAAACGGCGGACATCCGCTTCTCGATTTCGAATGACAGAGCCAGGACCATTTCCCCCGGCGAGAACCGTACGAAAATCTCAAAGTACCGCTTCACGCTCAGCGAGACTGAAGACTACACCTTCGTCTTCGACCGCAACTCGACTGGAATCTACATGGTCAGCGGTGTGGCTCCCGGAGTCTACAATGTCCTTGTTGAGGCCATAACGGCAGACGGAACAGTCGTATCGGAGGGAAGCGCACGCCACTTCTTCGTAAGAGGTGCAAACAGCTTCTCCGTCACACTGGACGAGCTCAAGGGTTCACAGGTCTTCAAGATCACCTTCCTCTGGAACACGGCGGCCTACCAGACTACACCGGAGTTCACGCTGACTCTCACCAACCAGAGCGGGACTGCTCTCTCAATAGCTTCGGGAGAGCTTACCATCGACACATCGACAGGTAAAGCTGTTCTGGAGAAGACGCTCCCTGCGGGTTCGTACCTTGTAAACGCAAAACTCCACAAAGGAACCAGCGTCTATGTAGGATACACCGATGTTGTGAGAGTCACGAACGGAGGAGACACACTTGAAACCGAAGTCGACTTCAAAAGCGGCGGCGCGGTAGAGAACAGCGCATCAATCGTCTCAAACGTCGACGTGCCGATCACGGGAACGATTTCGGCGTCCATCAACGATAAAAAGAAGATAGTCGCCGAACTCACCATAACCTCGATGCCCGAGGGGATATCGGAGAGCGACATAACGATTACATGGTACAACGAGCACTACAAGCTCTCGGACACAACAAAGAAAGCCGAGTTCTACGGCATGCCGGGTCTGACTCAGATCACGGCGGTGATGAACTGTTCGAAGACAGGAGCGATGGGATCTGCTACGCTCTACTTCAATAACAGTTCCACGTAACAGAAAGTCCCTTCAGGGGACGCATTGAAACTATAGGCTACCCCACCCGGATGCAGCATATCTGTCACTCACGCTTCTAATGAGGCTTTCGACACAGCTGCATCCGGCCATATCGTTCGATGCCGTGTGCCGTTAAACAGCATCGTTTAATCTGACTAATTCGTAAAGTGTGCAACATTGAGAGCGGGGATATTTCCCGCCCATGGATCGGGATACCACAGAAAAACCTATTGGTAATCAGGGATGGCAACAAAGAAATATAAATAGTTGCTGAAGTCCGACTTAAGCTATTATCTCTTATCCACGAAAAAAATCTCCGCCCCCGAAACTTTTCCACATCCGATACATTTCAATATAGTTCTCTTTGATGAATTTCTGGATAGTTGAAATCTCATTGTCTTTCAAGTCTCCACGCTTTTCGAGCCTCGAGTCTCCATCTGCATAGACAAAGAACTTAGCAGACACCGCCTCTGTCAATTGTTTGTTGCCTGCATGTACATGCATCGCCTCCACAATACAGAAGGATGTGAAATACAGATAATGACCTGCAACCTGAAAACTGTAATACTTCGGCATGTCAATTCCCCATGAACTGGAGATTTCTTGAACATATACCGCGGACGATATGCTGTTCTATTTCATCCATATTTGTTTCTACAAGTTCACCCTTATCTGTGATAACCATAGCACAATCAGGATGTTCAAGATTGAGAATGCTTATAAACCCGTTATCCTTCTTTTTAAAAGCATAGCCGGATACAATCATATCTGCATCCTCAGCAATCTCCTTAATTCTATCTTCACACATATTCAATCCTCACTTCCTTTATCGGAGACAAAAACTTTTCTTTGTCCATGTATAAACCATCCAACACAGGAGTCAAATCAATATATTCTTCAATCTCATCTTTCTCCTGTTTGTATTTGGCCATGACCTCAATATAGCCGTTATCCCAAAGTAGAATTTTGGTATATCTCTCCAGACCGTTGCATGTGCGGAATGTGAGTTTCTTCCCGCCGAAAGAGAATGTTGTGTACTTATCAAAACTGCTGAGTACGGCGACATCGTTTCTACTTTCCTGCATAGTCTTATTCTCCTCTTTCATAGTGCTGAACTTCTGAAGAAGTTACATACTTGATATCGCTGTTATTTTAGCATGAGCGGGACTTTTATCCAATAAAAATCAAAACCGTGTCTCCTTTCAGGGAGTCTGAAGCTTTTATGGCTCGTTCTCAAGTAGTTCGGCCTCATGAGAAACACAACAGGGCTTTCAACCATCCTCCCCCCGCATCCTCCGATACCACACAACTGAGTCTGTTCTCTGAATCGAGACAAAAGGAGATTACATAACAGATAATATTGGCGCAAAGAAAAGCCACCGGATTCTCCAGTGGCCGTAAAGCGTTTAAGATTACTTTTTCTTATGTCTCATTGCTCTGAGCTTTTTCTTTCTCTTATGAGTTGCGATCTTATGCTTTTTTCTTTTTCTTCCGCAAGGCATCTTTGAATGCTCCTTATTCCAATTGGATTTTGTAATTACCGTTCCATTATGTTTATTAGTTTTTAAAGAGTCAATAGAGTCTAGCCAACATTGCCGTCGGTATACTTATGAACTGTGAGTCTCTTTCCGTCCTTTCCGATCGCCTTGCCGTCAACGGTGACTATGCCGCCCACGGTATGCATCGGGAGTGCGAAGAAATGGTCGGGTTTGAGGTATGTCGTGATCTTCTCCGTCTCCGGCTGTCCCTCGTATTCCAGAACAGTGCCGGCCTCGAAGTCGTCAGCGAAGATGACCTCACATGTCGAGTGTGTCTCGTCCGTCTTGTCAGATGCCGCAAGCAGCATGCCGTAGCTCTTGACGCCCCTGAAGTTCGCCGGCTTCAGGTTGCTCACCAGCACGATATTGTGCCCCAGGAGTTCTTCCTTCGTGTAATACGGTACTATCGAGGAGACGATTGTCCTCTCCTCTTCCTCGCCGCAGTCGAGCTTGAGGATGTAGAGCTTGTCGCCCTCGGGGTGTTTTTCGCACCCGACAATCCTGCTTACCTTGAGAATGACCTTACGGGCCCAGTTCTCCAATAATGACTTTTCTTCGTCCATCTTTTTGTCAACTTCCTTATTCTTAGGCTTATCTACCGCCTTCTTTTCTTCTGCTTTCTTCTCTTCCCTCTCCTTCTGGGAGCCCGAATAACGTTCTCTCAGCTCGTCGATGAGCTTGTCTTCAAGCTTCGTAAAGAGAAGAGAGACCTCTCCGACTGTTATCTCACCCTCGAAGGTGCCGCAGCTCTTCCATGAAAGAGATGTGTCCTGGGAGAGGAACGAGAGTATCTTCTCTCCTGTTTCCGGCATATATGGAGCAACCATCACTGCCAGGTCCCGGATAAGATAAAGGAGAGTTCTCAAAAGCTTTTCAGCCTCCTCCGGGTTCTCGGTCCTCTTCTTCCACGGCTCACCGTCCTGGAATGCCTTGTTGCCGATGTCGCTGAGTGCGAATACGGCACGCAGAGCATCCCTCTCCTCGGCTCTTTCAAGAAGGTCTGTAATCTCATCTTCCTTTTCTCTTATTACGGAAACAAGACTCTCGTCACACTTTCCCTCTCCGAGTGAGCCGCCGTAGAAACGTTTGACGAATGTAAGTGTCCTGTTGACGAGGTTAGAGAGGTTTCCGATGAGCTCCTTGTTCACCTTTTCCTGGAGATCCTTCCATGTGAATGTGAAGTCCTGCTTTTCCGGGCGGTTGTAGAACATGTAGAAACGCCATACATCAGCCGGAATTCCGGTCTCCTGCACGTCGTTGCCGAAGACTCCGACACCTCTGCTCTTGCTGAACTTGCCGCCTTCGTAGTTGAGGTACTCAGTGGAGGACATATGGTGGAGCATCGTCCACTTCTCTCCTGTTGCAAGAAGAGATGACGGGAAGATGACGGTATGGAAGGGAATGTTGTCCTTTCCGATGAACTGGAAGAGAAGAGTGTTCTCCGGATCCCTCCACCAGTATTCCCAGTCGTCGGTGAGATTGGCGGTTATCGAGATATAACCGATGGGTGCGTCGAACCATACATAGAAGACCTTGTCTTCATAACCCGGCTTGGGTACGGGGATTCCCCACTTGAGGTCACGGGTTATGCACCTCTCCTGAAGTCCGTCACGGATCCATGACGATGTAATCTGCACGGCATTCTTTGCCCAGAAGCCTTCCTTACTTGTCTTCTCCATCCACGCTTCAAGCATCGGAAGTGCCTTCGGAAGGTTTATATAAAGGTTCTTCGTCTTTCTGATCTCGGGTGTGCTTCCGCATACCGAACACTTCGGCTCGATGAGCTCTGTGGGGTCGAGAAGAGAGCCGCATGCATCGCACTGGTCGCCGCGCGCCCCCGTGCTGCCGCACTTGGGACATGTCCCGCTGACATATCTGTCGGCAAGGAAGCGTCTGCACGACGGGCAGTAGAGCTGCTCGGTCTCCTTCTCCGTTATGTAGCCGTTCTTATCGACAGCCGAGAAGATGTGCTGGACGATCTCTGTCTGCTTCTCTGTCGACGTACGGCCGAAGTAGTCGAACTTTATATTGAACCATCTGTAGATATCTTCATGTATCTTGTGGTAGCGCGTGCAGAGCTCGCGGGGTGTCACGCCCTCCTGCAGGGCCTTCGTCTCGCTTGCCGTGCCGTACTCGTCGGTACCGCATATATAGAGCGTCTCATAACCGCGGGAGCGGCAGAAACGTGCGAATACATCCGCACTCAGCACCTGTGTCAGGTTACCCAGGTGCGGGATATTGTTTACATAAGGTAATGCCGATGTGATTAGTCTTTTCTTCATAACAGACCGATTATATTTAACTGACAAATAAAAAGAAAGAGTCGTATCTGTTTTTATATTCCGCCTTCGCCGTACTGAAAAGTCAAATCTCCATTTGAATTCTGATGATGATATCTTAAAATAATGATATGAAACTGAAGGAAAAAGGCGTTCTCCCCGAGTCTGATATCTACATACACAATACTTCATTGATCTGTACGGATTACTTCTACCAGCTGTTATGCATCGGACACTACTTCTGCAATATCGGTTACGCAGTAAGGCCGAACACATTGGACAGTTATCTGCTTTGTTATGTAGTTAAAGGGGTGTTGTGTACATCCAACCCCAACGGAGAGAAAATGACGCTCACAAAAGGCCAGCTTGGCATCATAAACTGCTACGACAGACCGGGCTACTGGGCCACAGAAAATCTCGAGTTTTACTGGATTCATTTTGACAGTCACGGAATCAACGAGCTTTACTCCAGCATGGACAAACACTCGATAAGCGTCCGTGACAGGGCGCTGACAGAACATTTGTTCAATTCACTTTTTTCCGTATTTGCAAGAGGCGGCCAGCCAAAAGAGGCGACAATAAACAAAACAATAACAGACATTCTGACGCTGTTTTTCGAGGATGACACTGTGAGCACAACAAATACACAGAAATTCGAAGACGTCATCAATTACATCAACAATAACATAGAGAAGAAGATTTCGAATGCGGCACTTGCAAAAATGGTGAACATGAGTGAATTCCATTTCATACGTTCGTTCAAAAAGGAAATGGGAATGTCTCCGCATGAATTCATTCTTAAATCAAGGGTGAATACGGCATCCTTTCTTTTGAAAGCCACAAGTCTCACGCTCTCGGACATAACATATAAATGCGGATACGCAAATGAAGCTGCTTTCAGCAACAGTTTCAAGGCCTTCACAGGAACCACGCCGCATAAGTTCAGGCAGGACGCCATCAACTCTGCCTCAAAACGCAGCAGGATAGCCAACCTGGAATTACTCGAGAAATAGACAAGCAAAAGGAGCCGGAAGAAATCCGGCCCCGCAGATGAATGACTGTTTCAACTTAGAGTGCATCAGAGCCCATAAGCTCCTTGTAATTGGACGGCGTGACAACCATTGCATCAACTGCTGTTTCCATAGCATAACTCTCACCGTTTATGACATTGAGCAGAACCTCGACAGATCCACGGCCGACAGAGGATGCAGGGAAATATGTTGCCGCCTTCATTGCAGACTTGCTGCCGTCGGCATTCCATTCGTCCTTTGCCAGGTATGCACCGAGACCTACGACGCAGGAAGAAGAAGCCAGTCCGGCCTGTTCAATGGCACGCAGAGCCCCGATTGTTCCCTCTTCGTTGGCACCTGTTACGAGCCATGTCTTGATTTCGGGATGAGCTGTGAATATGGCATTGGAAACATTGAATCCCTTATCGGTTGTTCCGTCGTAGTCAGCAAAATAGATTCTGCTCTTGTCAAAATCCGGACATTCCGATGTGAATTTGTCATACTCACCCTCGGCCCTCGGCACACATGAAGACACAGTATCCATTGTCATGATGAGAAGGGCGCATGTCTGGTCGTTGACCAGATTGTTCTCCTTTGCATAGTCTGCAAGCCATTTTCCGTTGGCTTCACCGATTACATATGCATTGATACCGACCCACGGAGCGATTTTCTGACCGTTCTCTTCAAGAGCGTCATCTGCTGCAACGATAGGAATTCCCGACGGCTGAAGTTTCTCGATGACTGCACGCGAAAGAGTCTGGTCAGGTGTGCACGTTACTATACCCGCAGCATTGTTGGCAATTGCATTATCAATAGCTCTCAGGTATTCCTCCGGGCTCATCTTTGCATCAACATAAATGAATTCATATCCTGCTTCGACTGCAGCAGCTTTTGCAGCTTCACCTTCGTCGATGAACCAGGTCTGGTCTCCGGCTTTGTAAATGCCGTAGATCACGCCCTTACTTGAAGAGCTTTTGCCCTCTTCCTTCCCGCCGGCAGCGAATACGAATGACACAGCACAAATGAAAACTAAAAGAACTGTTAATACTTTTTTCATCTTCTGATCTCCTTTTTCCTTTTTCCTTTTTATTTCGAGGCAAGAGCCTTCTTGCTTGCTTCAAGGAGCGCCTTCTCCCTGTTTGTCCGTCTGATGTAGTCACTTGTCAGAGCAAACAGAAGAAGAGCACCTCTGGCGACGTACTGCCAGAAACTCTGGACATTGACCATGATAAGACCCGTATTGAATGCCTGTATCAGGAAAACGCCGAGGGCGGTACCGACCATATCTCCTACACCACCAGTGAAGGAAACACCTCCGAGAACAACTGCCGTAATGGCATCAAACTCAAGATTGACGTTTGCTGCAGGCTGTCCGGAATGCATACGCGAACTGAAAATAATGCCACCGAGAGCAGTAACAGCACCCATCATTACAAATAAAACCGTTATGATCTTCTGGGGATTCAACCCGGCCAGTCTTGCGGCATCCTTGTTCCCTCCGATTGCATAGACGCTGCGTCCGAATTTTGTCTTTCCGAGCACAATGCCGAAGAAAACAAGCAGCAGAACCATGATCCAGACGGAAAGCGGAATTGTAAGGAATCTCGTACCGCCGATCCACAGGAATGTTTTATCCGTAATGCTTACAGGTCTACCGTCACAGAGAATGTAGGCAAATCCTCTGAACACGAACTGCGACACCAGAGTTGCGATGAATGCTTCGATTTTGATTCTGTTCACCATCCATGCATTGAAGAACCCAACAATCACTCCTGATAACAATGTAATGATAAGAGCAACAAAGAACGGAACACCGCGGGAAACGAGAAGCGCCGAGAGGACACCGGTGAATGCACAGACAGATCCGGGAGAAAGATCATTCTGTCCAGCTATGATAAGGTAAGTGTGTCCGATGGCAACTAGCCCCGTCAGAGAGACACCTACAAGGATGTTGGTAAAGTTCGTCCATGAGAGGTAATTAGGATTCAGCGCCGTAAAGATGACGATTACGACAATGATTGCGCCGATAAGAATCAGTTTATCTCCCGGGACAGCCCATCTTATCCTGTTAAGAACCTTTCTTCCACTCATTATTTTGTACCTCCTTCCCTCATAGCCAGGGCCAGAATCTGTTCTTCCGTTGCCTCCTCCCTGCTGACTATACCTTTTATGCCCAGATTACCCATTACGATAATCCTGTCACTCAACCCCATTATTTCCGGCAGTTCGGATGATATGAGGATGACGCCGAGCCCCTGTTTGGCAAAATCACAAATCATATGATAAAATTCGCTCTTGGCTCCTACATCTATGCCTTTTGTGGGCTCATCGAGGATGAGAACCTTAGGTTCGGTCGCCATGAACCGGGCAACGATGCACTTCTGCTGATTACCGCCCGAAAGCTCCACTATCTTCTTTTCATGACTGGGAGTCTTTATCGAGAAATTCTTTATGCCATCCCTGACCACTTCCATTTCGCTGGAAGTATCAACAATGCCGAGCTTGTTGCTGTGACTGTCAAGTGTCGAAATCGTTATATTTCTGCCGACATCAAGATTAGCGAGAATCCCCTGTGTTTTTCTGTCCTCGGGGACATATACAATACCGTTGCGCATCGCCTCACGGGGGGTTCTGTTTCTGATTTCCTTGCCTTCAAGAAAGACTTTCCCGCCTTTCATCCTGTCGACTCCGATTATGGCTCTCATAACCTCGGTACGTCCTGCTCCGACAAGTCCGGAAAAACCCAGGACTTCACCTCTGTGAAGGGTAAATGATACAGGCTCGACATAATCGCTGCATACGCCTTCAACTCTCAAGAGTTCCTCTCCGATTGTCTTGTTTCTGTCGAGATTGTTATATATGTCACCCAGGTCACGTCCGACCATCAGACGGATCATCTCTCCATCGCTTGTGGAACGGGAATCTACTGTAGTGACGTAACGTCCGTCCTTGAAAACGGCGACCTCGTCGGCAATTCTGCGTATCTCGCTCATACGGTGGGAAACGTAGATGACCACTATCCCCTCGTCCCTCAGTTTTTCTATAATCCTGAAGAGTGAATCAATCTCGGCATCGGAAAGACTTGCTGTAGGCTCATCAAAACAGATTACCCTGAGATTCTCACGGCTGTAGGCCTTCATGATTTCCACCATCTGCTGGTAAGCTATTGAAAGGTTCTTCACTTTCGCATTGGGTTTTATAGGAAGACCGAAATCATTGATAATCCTCTGGGCTTTTCTGTTTGCCTCCGCAGTATCTATTAAGCCGAATTTTCTTGAAGGCATTCTTCCGAGGAAGATGTTTTCGGCAACAGACAGCTCCATGAGAATCTGACGCTCCTGATAAATTACGCTCACTCCCGCCTCAATGGCTTCATGCGGACTTCTGAAGTGGACGCTTTCACCGTCAAGAAGGTAATCCCCGCTGGTCTGCTGATAATCCCCGTTCAATGTTTTAAGCAGTGTTGACTTGCCCGCTCCGTTCTCGCCTAGAAAGGCAAGCACCTTTCCTCCTTCGGCGCGGAAAGACACATCATCCAGGGCTTTGACACCGGGGAAATACTTTGTGATGTTTCTGAATTCAACACTGTGGCCCACCGGCTCTCCTCCTTTATTCTTATAAGAATCCTAAGCCTGCCTTCCAATAACTGACAATGCAGAAAATTGCTTTATTATTGCAAAAAACTGCTCATATTGTTTTCGTCTCATTTTAATTCGAAAACACAAGGATAAAGTAAAAATGAACAATCAAATTTGACTTTTCCCTCAATTACGTTTCTATCGATTTACAATTCTGCCAATCCGTCCAAAATACAATCATTTTACTGAACAGCTGGCAGAGGCATCTTCATCAAACAAGCTCGGGCAGAACCTTCTGCAGTCTGATGCAGTCGACGAAATCGGGTTTTAATGAAAGCGCCAGAGTAAACTCTCTTTCGGCTTCATCCTTTCTTCCCAGACAGAAAAGTCCCAGAGCTATGAGATAGTGGCACTGGGCTGAATTATTAAGACTCAAATCTTCCTCCCACATATTCAAACCCGGCAGCGATACTGCAAAATAATCATACTCTATCCTGTCGTTCTGATGTTTCTTTCCATACTCGATAAGCATGTTGAAAATCTGTTCTGCTTCTTCAATGTAACCAAGCCTGCGTTTTGACAAAGCCTGGAAAACAATGACGTCGGCACTCTGGTCATAGTAATACATTGCGTTGGTCAGTTCAGCTTTTCCTTCTAGCGCAGACGTCCACTCCTTTCTCGCTTTCTCATGAGAGCCTTCCCTCTCATAAATCATCCCCAGCATATAATGGATTTCATTGTCCCTGCATCCCTCGAGTTTTCCTTCTCCGAGGTTGTACGGATAACTCATTGCGGCTGTCAGCTTTTCTTCTGCACTTCTGTAATTCCCGTTCTTCATATCAATAAGTGCGAGAGAACGAAGAGCAGTGACATATTCTTTTGTAACTTTGCCTTCCCCTCCTTCCCATGGATGGAACTTGTGGCTGGTAAGTATCTCCAGCGCCTCCTTATGGCGCTCCATTCTGTTGAGCAGCGACACATATGTGACTATAAGGTCATCGCGCCTGAATGCAACGTCCCTGTATCTGTCAAGCAAACAAAACCTCTCTTCAACACTGTGTCCGAGTTTCTCTTTCAGCTGTTCTAATTCAAGCAGAATGCGTGAGTCTGATTTATCCATTTCCCATGCTGTAACGATTTCTCTGTAAGCATCTTCCCTGCTGTTCATCTTGTTATAATAAACTATAGCAAGATTGCGGTGTACCGTGGCATTGAGACCTCTGGCCTTAGACCATGCATCGAATGCTGCCCTGTAATTCTTTCTGTCATAGGAAAGATTGCCCATGAGATAACTGGCTTTCCTGTCCTCGGGATAATCCCGGAGAACAAAAGAGAGAACTATGCTGTCCTCGACAGTGTTGGGAAAGGTGTATGTCTCGTCAGCCCTGTCAGCTTCACTTATCCATTCTGTTGCGTCCTTCCCCGCCAGATGGCAGGCATAGGCTTTGTAATAGCTGACCATCGGGTTTCTGCACGGGCAGTTATTCAAGACCTCGATTGCCCTTTCCCCCTCTCCCCAGCTCATAAGATCCCATGATAGATAAATGTAGTTAGCACATCTGTCTATCATACGTTCCGCAAGGGATTCATCTTTCAGGAAAAGAAGAGATGCAAAGTCAAACGGATCATGAATCAGGTTCTCCCTGGCACTATTTACTGCCTCTTCATGCCTTCCCAGATGTTCCAGCACATAGAGACGCAGCGCTCGTGCTTTCATGGCCCCGGTATTATAAGTAAGCGCTCTCTCTACTTTCTCAAGAGCTTTTTCATATTCTCTCCGTCGAGCATCAATCAATGCAAGATTATAGAAACTTCTCTCGCATTCTTTTTCACTCCATGCAGCCTTATAGAAGGCATCATATGCTCCGCAGAGGTCCTCCTTATACAGTTTTACAAGTCCGAGATAATAATATGCTTCGCTGTCATAGGGATTTGGCGTCAGCCATGTTATTCTCTTTATCGATGATTCGAAATGTTTCCCGGCCTCATCAAGAAGGCATCTTTTGAGAAGCAGTTCCCCATAGAAAAGATTTGCTCTGCTGTCGAGGCTGTCCCTTCTGAGAGCTTCAAGATAATACGGCTCGCTTTCATAAGTAGCATGACGATACTGTTCAAGATGCTGAGCAATAAGTATGAGTTCCTCGTTCGTCCTGACATCTTCAGGTTTTTTTACTGAATCTGCCGGTTTGGGAAGAGGCTCATCATCCCTCTTCTCCGGTGCGGCCTTTATCAGACGCTTTCCGTTCGAACCGGTAAGTATCAGTTCCAGATCCGTTTCCTTCAGCGGAGAGCTGATCTTTCTGACATAAGCTTTATCGACTAAAAGGTCTGTTTTTTCAGAGAAAACAATTTGTCCCGACTTGTCACAAAGAGTCACAGTCACATCCTCGAGCGCAGACGGTGCATAAGCCATAACCGTCACATAACCGTTTTCGGAAATAAAATTGACAACGACATTGATGTTGGCGTTTTTTACATACCCTACACCCTTATATGGAAGGAAATACTGCGTGAATGTCTTCTCCTCCCCTGGTGCAAGATATGTGAAATCAGGTTGATTGTCTGTATAAACTCCTGTCATCAGTTCGATGTACGGGCCGTTTGAATCCGTAAGATTTCTGTCCCAGGACTGTCCGAAATCACCATTCCCCCATGTCCACTGCTTCTTTCCCGGAGATATATGATGATCCGCAATATGAAGGATGCCGGCTTCCTCTCTATAGTCATATCCGCCGACGAAATCATACTCACTTCTATAAGCCATGTACGAAGTCGGAACCGGAATATTTTTATATCGGGAAATATCAACACCTGCGCTGTAGTCATGTTTGTAATATATTCCATGAGCAATCGGGAATGCCGAGACATCCCGTTTTCCATGATCATAGACAGCCGTAACATCCGGCGGAAAAACAGACTGTGTATAATCATTTACGGGAACAGCAGGATTAGCCCACCACAGAAATGTCTGAGTATGATTCGTACGGTTATAAAGCTGTCCCTTGATTTCTATGTATGCCTTTCCGGGATAAAGAGTGAATCGTGTGACAACCTTAGTCCCGTACATTTCATCTGTATCTCCTACAGCCAGAGTTACCGAGCCGTCATCATTTTTTTCCATATGCCAGCTCGTAGGCATATATGTAGTCGGACGGTGATGCTGAGGCCAGTTGAATTCAATTCCTCCGCTGATCCATGGTCCGAGAAGGCCGACAAGAGCGGGTTTTATGACCTCGTTGTGATAAACAAAATCATATCCGTTGGTCTTGTCATAAGCTCGCTGAATTCTACCGCCCAGAGCGGGAAGGACCATCACATATAAATATTCATTTTCGAGGATGACAGCCTCCCACTCTTTGTCTTTTTTTTCGTCCAGTATCTTGTCGATTACAGGATACGGGTAAACCCTGCCGCTTGAACCCTGGTAGACACGTTTCTCCAGAAACATCGGATTCTTGTCGCACTGTCCCACTTCATATGTTCCGATGGTAATCTTCTCCGACCTGATACTTGCAAATGAATCTACCATATTTCGCCTCCGTTAAAGTGAGTATAGAAGGGAGAAAATTACCGAACAATGTTGAAAATTGCTCATTTATTGCAAAAGACTGCTCTCATTATAAACTGTTTTCAGGCTATACTTGTTATATGCACAGATTAGAAAGCAATACACTAATTGTCCTTACAAGTGCCGTATCCGGCTCGGTTCATTCAATTGTCTACAAACCTCTGGGGAGAGAACTGACCCTCAGACTTTCCTCGGAAAATGAACACAGAACAGATTCTTCATACAGCGGCAGTACTATTTTTCCATATTCAGGAAGAATCCCGGATGCCCTTTTCAATGGTATTCTTTTAGATAGAAATGATGGGATGAACAGTCTGCATGGAGGAAGTGCTGCAAGAAAAGCTGAATTCGAAACAGCTGATCATTCCCCTTCCTCCGTCAAATACAGAACCGTAAGAAAAAAAGGCGATGACCTAATGAATTGTCACAGAGTTTATTCTGTCACATATTCTCTTTATGAAAACGAGCTGATGATTACACATGAAATGGAAAGTGATGTCCCTGTACTTACAGACACCACATGTCATCTTTATTTCAACCTGAGCGGAGAGAAAACAATTCTCAATCATACTATAAAAGTCAGTGAGGATGCCGTTGTTCTAAACAATCCAGACCATACTGCGCAAAAGCTTATTAAAACTTCAGGCGGTGTTTTCGACTTGAATCAGCCTAAAAGACTCGGAGAAATCTGCACATTGCCTCAATTATCGTTCTCACGTGGATTGAATAATGCGTACCGGCTTGTTAATGATAAATTCGTAAGACTCGAATCTGACGACCTGATGATGGAAGCCACAAGCGACAGTGCTGCCGTAGTCCTATACTCCGGAGGATACCTTAAAAAACCGTCAAGTCATATAGCTGTGGAATTTGAAGATCTACCTTTCAATGAAAACAGAACTGTGACAGATAGATATAAAAGAAGCTTCACTTATCGCTTTATTGGAAAATAGTCAAACTGTCCATTCTACTCTGTACGAAATTATCTTCAGACTTTTCCAAAAGTCTTCGTCATTGTTCGCGTTTTCTTGTGCTATATTGTCTTCATGGACGAAGTAAAGAGAATCCTTGATTATCTGGAAAACACAGAAAAGACACTTGTATTCACGTCAGAAACTGCGGCGAGGAACGCACTCTCCGTTTTCATCGACCGCCGGCCGGGAAGGGCCGTATTCAAGGACAGGGCCCTCAGCTGGGACCGCTTCTACCTTTCCCTTCTGGACACAAAGGGAAGAAGAAGCGTCACAAAAACTGAAAGGAAGGTCTTTGCCTACTCGTTTCTGAGAAACGGAGGACTTGAACGCCTCCTTTCATTTGCGTCTCCCGATTACCCGGAGTCGCTTCTCGCCTACTCGAGCTCCATAGCATCCCTCCTTCCTTACTTTCCGTCCTCCGGAGACGCTGTCAGAGAGCACATCTCATCAGATATGCTCCACGATATAGATATACTGCGGACATCGTACTCGGCCTTTCTCGACGAGAGAGGCCTCTACGAGAAGAACTATCTCGAGCCCGATTACACAAAGATAGAGGATGGAAAATACGTATTCGTTTTCCCTTCGACTTTCACTTCGTCGAAAGTTGAAACTGTTCTCCGCCTCGGGAAGGTTGAAGTGCTTGATGCACCGGAAGGCACAGAGACTCCGCTTGTCGAATATCAGAACGCAATCAGCGAGATAAGATGGACGCTCCGGGACATCGCCGGGGACAGGAAACACTACAGGGATGACGAGATCGCCATCTCGTCCTCATCGCTCGATTCCTACCGTCCGTACCTCGAAAGCGAAGCGAAGAAGAGAGACATTCCGCTCGTATTCACATCCTCGAGGCCCCTCTCCGACTACCCGGAAGGAAGGTTCCTTGCTCAGCTTAATTCCACCGTAAGTTCAAAGTGGTCCTTCGACGAGACGAAGAAGCTTCTCCTCAATCCTCAGTTTCCCTTCAGAGAAAGGGAGAAAAACGTGAGAATCATCCGTCTGGGAGTCGAGAGAAAGATGGAGGACAAAGGCCGCAAAAGCTGGATGAGAGTCCTCGACGGGGAAGAAAGAGAGCTCTTCAGAGAAATAGCAGACAAAGCCGAAAGCATAGTGAAGAGCACACGCTCATCCCTTACCCTCAAACACATCCAGGAGTTCAGAGACACCTTCTTCGAGGACGGGGAATGGAACGAGGAGGATGACAGGGTCTTCGGCTCGGCACTCGAGATACTCTCCTCAATGGGGGATGACGAGATTCCGGGACTCTTCAGACTCTTTCTCTCCCTCATCGACGAGACGGCGTACGTGGAACGCAGTGATGACGAAAAGGGTATCAGGGTATATGCATATCCTGCATCAGCCGGACTCATCACGCCCGTACATTATATAATAGGTCTCGATGACAGGACGACGAGGATGAAGATAGACGACTACCCCTTCCTCGTCTCCCTCACACGTCCCGAGGCAGTCGACATATCACAAGCGGTGCTCGAGACGTACCGCTCGCCGTCATTCAACGAGAAGCTTGTCTTATCGGGAACGACAGACGGCTTTGACGGGGCGAGGCTTCTTCCCCCGCTCTTTCTCGATTCCTCGATAAAGCACACGGGTGATATTAAGGACGGATACGAAGAGGAACATAATCTCTGGATAAACTCCACGTTGCCGGAAAACAGACCATATTCTTCACAGGCAGAAGGATACATAAGAGCGAAGAACACGGCACTCGGGGGACGACCGGAAACCGTCTCCGTCCTTCCTTTCACTGATGAGAAGATGCCGATCAGCGTCTCGAACATGAAAAACTACGATCTCTGTCCCTACCGCGGCTATGCCTCCACAAGACTGGGCCTCGGGGAGAGGGACTTTTCACCCAGGCTCGAGGATCCCCTTGTAATCGGAAACATCCTTCACGAGACAATCGAGGAATCCCTGAAGGAAGCAGAGACTATCGCGAACATCGACATCGAGAGAATGCAGGCACGATTCGAGGACAAGCTCAAAGAAGCATACGATTCGAAAAAGATTCCGACACGTTACTCCTTCGAGCACATGAAGGGAAGCTACATCGACAAGTTCCACTGTCTCCAGGATTCATCGAAGGCAGGCTTCTACTCATCTTATTCCTTAAGGGAAAACGAGAAAGACATACGGGGCTGGCCTCTTACCGGAAACATAACGGTAAACGGCAGAGCCGACACGATTCTTACTGACAAAGATACAGGAAACGAATACATCATCGACTGGAAGACAACCGGATCCTCAGATTACTCATCAGACCTCACCGAAGTCTCACTTCAGGTAATGCTCTATGCAGTACTACTCGAGGATGACAAAGACTACATGATAGCAGGCGGAGCCTTCTATTCGTTCTCGAAGGGCGAATACAGGGTCATATGGCCGTCAATCGAATACAGCAGCACAAACAACAGGAAATATCCTGAAGGCTTTGACTTTTCCGTACTCAAGAGCGAGATAACAAGCAGACTCGAGAAAATAAGGTCCTCTCTCGACAGAGGAGACTTCACACCCGAGGTCACAGAACACAGCTGCACATTCTGCCAGTACGCAAGACTCTGCAGAGCAAGATTTGTCGCATCGATGGAGGAGAACAATGACTGAAGAGAAACTCACACGCTTTCTGGAATTCTGCAGAAAGAACGGCTTTGACATAACCAACCCCGATTCAAACCAGAGAAAGGCAATACTCGGCAGTCACTACTCCGTACTCCCCGCCGGCGCCGGGAGCGGAAAGACGACAGTCCTCACCTACCGCTTTCTGCGACTTCTCATGGATGACGAGACAGAACCCATCCACTCCGACGAGATTCTGACCATAACATTCACAAAGGCTGCGACAGCCAATATGAGGGCGAAGATTTACCTTATCCTCAAGAAGGCCGAGACTGAAGGTCTCATCAGCAGCGAGGAAATAGGGCGTTTCTCGAATGCCGAGATAAGTACGACAGACAGCTTCTGTTCGAAGATCGTACGCTCCGACTGCACACGCTACGGCATATCGACATCGTTCAGGATCGAAGACGAAGCCGACTATGACACTTTCATTGAATCCAGTCTGAAGGAAATTATCACAGAGCAGATAGAAAAGGTGAGCGAGGTTGCTCATCTCTGTTCCCTTCTCTCCTTCGACACACTCGTCAGGGCTTATCAGACAGTTGCAAAGAACTACATCAACATTGCTCTTCCCTTCTCCGGGAACTGCGATGAAATCTACAGGGATATGAAGAATGAAACCCTGGACATAGTCAATTACGAAATGGGAAGGAAGAAAGATGCCATATTGGATAAGGCCGAAGGATTCCTCTCTTCTTTCACGGGATGCAAGTCCATAGAGCAGGACACAGCACATGTCAGGCATATTATTTCTTACCTCATGGAAGGCAAAGAAATACCTGAAGACTCGAAGTTCTCGAAGAAATATACTGTCAATGAAGACCGCGCCAGAGACGATGTTTTCAAGGCCATGAAAACTGCAATCAGGGATGATTTCAACAAGTACATGGAAAACAAAAAATACACGAGCGAAGAAAACTATGGTCTACTGAGAGGCTATGCCGCTATCCTCGGGCCATTACAGGAGAAGGTACTTCTTCATAAAAGAGAGGAAGGAGCCCTGACCTTCCACGACGTCATGCTTCTTGCAATAGACATACTCAGAAGCAACGTCTCCATTAGGATGTACTACAACAGCAGATTCAAGAGGATAATGGTCGATGAGTTCCAGGACAACAATGAAGAGAATAAGCGTCTTATCTATCTACTGGCGGCAAAGCCGGAGTTCAGGGAGACGGGACGCTATCCCGGGGTCGATGACATAATACTCGACAAGATATTCATGGTAGGAGACGAGAAGCAGTCAATCTACCGCTTCAGGGGAGCAGATGTTTCGGTATTCAAGAACATCAGCAGGGATTTCGGTAAAGAAAGAGTTCTTCCTCTCAGTGAAAACTTCCGAAGTGAGAATAATTTAATAGAGACTATAAATAAAATTTTCAACAACACAATCATGCCGCAGTACAGCGAAGAGGAGTTTGAGGCTGAGTATACTCCGCTGGTCAGTCACCGCGAAAGAGTGAAACCGAATGTCTCGTTCCGCTATATGAACGCAAAGGCGGCACAGAGAAGAGATGACAGAAAACTGCTCGCTCCCAATGCCCTCTGCGAAGGATATGAAGTTGCAAGAATAATCTCCGAGGAGATACTCGGAAGTGAAAAAGAGAAGTTTATGGTCTGGGACAGCAGGGAAAAAAGGGAGAGAGAGCCGCGATACAGCGATATCTCGATACTCCTGAGAACCGGGTCCAACCAGTCTGCCTTCGAGAAGGCCCTGAGGAAGTTCAACATACCGTTCACAGTAACAGACAACAAGTCGCTCACGATGGACGCCGTCATGAACGACTTCTATTCCGTTCTTCAGTATTCGATATATGGAGATGATGACCCTCTCTCGTACGCGGCAGTGCTTCGTTCCCCCTTCGTCAACATGGACGATCAGGATATAGAGGTAATAATAAGGAATATAAATAACAAGGCAGAAAGGACTTCCGGCCTCTCTGATGACGCAAAGGATAGACTCGTCATTCTCGACTGCCTCATGAGCGATATACGAGAGCTTGAGAAAACGGCAAGCCTTACATTCCTTATGCACTTCCTGTGGTTCGACTGCGGCTACAGATACTTCATAGAAACAGAGGAAAAGAATGAAAGCTATGCAGAACACTATGATTATCTCTTTGCCATAGCAGCAGATTTCGATTCCAGGGGAAAAGGCGTGATCGAGCTTCTCGACAGAATCAGACCGTCTCTCGGAGATACATCAGACTTCAAGGACACGGCAGTCCAGAGAGAGAAGAAGGAAGGCGTAACAATCCAGACCATTCACAAATCGAAAGGACTTGAGTACCCGATAGTTTTCATATCCGATATGGGAGCAAAACCCAAAGACGACTCTTTCACGATATCTACCCTGCCGGTGTCGGGACTTCCGCTCTTCAAGTGCTTTCCCAATGATAACGGCACCCTCGATAATCCGATAAGCAGGATAAAGAAATGTGATGAGAACAGAATAGAGAATGCGGAACAGAAGAGAATACTCTACGTTGCTGCAACAAGAAGTGAACACCATCTCATCTTCACATCGGTATTCGGTACGAGGTCCATCAACAAGGAAGGTAATATTTCGCCTTTAAGTGAAACCTCGAAGAACAGCCTCCTTCAGTATCTTGTGAAAGGAATGAACTTCAATCTGGAAAAAAGATCGGATGTGATAGAAACCAGGGAATTCGAGCCGGTCTACCGCTCCGTCTTCAAAGAGAAGAAAGAGAAGAAAAAGACTCAGAACATAAAAAACATCGAAAGCTGGTATGAGGCACCTCAGGAGCCGAAGGCCGATGAAGAGAGAAAGAAGGTCGGTGTAACAACTTTCATCAAAGAAGATCCTGTAAGACCTGATGAAATCATACCACTTCCCTCAATAGAAGCTGACAGACTGCTGAATACCACACAATATGCTGAACGCCTTACTGATGAAGAAATTAAGGCCGATAAGGAAAAGCGCATAACAACATTCGGAACTCTTGTCCATCTCCTTCTCGAGAATGCAGTGCTCGGCCTTGAAACCGATACATCAATCTTCTTCAAAGACGACAGAAATCACACCGGAATCATTGAAAGCGCATTCACACTCAGAGACAACTTCCTCTCATCGGATTTCAGAAAGCAGCTTGAGTGTTATAGTCTCTACCCCGAGAAGGAATTCTACATCAAAGACGGAGACACAGTTGTCGAAGGCATAATCGACCTCATGTGCGTCTCGAAGGAGAAGGTAATCATCGTCGACTACAAGACGGACAGTATAAAAGCACCGGAACGCCACAGGGCACAGCTGGGTTATTACAGACATGCCCTGTCGACAATCTACAACGACAGACCGATAGAGACATACATCTTCTATCTCCGGAGCAGTGAAGCTGTTAAGCTCGAATGACACTCATTCTCTGCTTTATCACACAGTTCGTAACGAACAAAAAAAACTAAGTCGTGCTTTCATTGTCACTGTACTCTAAAAAAGGTGCAGCAATCACATTCTCAACCCAAAGGAGGATGTTTTCACTATCTGAAAGAGCTTTTCTGAGTTGCTCCTCATCGACCTCAATCTCATTGGGATAACGGGGTGCAACACTGTATTTTGTAAGCTTGTCTGCACATAAAAGCAGATCGCGTTTTATTTGAAGACCTTTCTTTTGATTTTTTATATTCTTGACCTGGTTCAGCAGAAAGGAAATGTCATGCCTTTTCGGCATTCCACCCATATTACCGAAATAAAAGGGTCAATCATGCTCAAGGCGCTGTAATGCACCCTGCTCGACAAGGAAATCCTCGACAGTCTCAGTGGCAAGCTTACAGAGTTCGGGGCATGGGCGCTTTGAATAATATGAGTGGTCTCTTGCATCGGGAACGGGGTTGTCTCTCTTATGGTCAAGACCCAGAAGTTCCCGGCATACAATCGAGCCAGCCTTCTCTTCAAAGCGTCCTGCAAGAGTCTGGATGTGTGAATAGAGAACAGCCTTTCTGTCATTCTCCTCGGGGCCGCTGTAGCCGTAGAAGCAGGAAAGGACGATGAACATTCCGGAGACGGTGCCGCACACTTCGCGCAGTCTCCCCATGCCGCCGCCGAAGCAGCTTGTGCTCGTCATAAGAAGCTCCAGCCTGTCCCGATCGATGACATCGTCGAACGAGAGAAGAACAGCCTGAGTGCAGTTGTACCCTTTGAGAAAGTTGGCTTTCGCTTTTTCACCTCTTGTCATTCCTTCCCTCCATTAGGAAGAGCAAAAGTCACGAATCCATCACTATAGATGGTCCTTCCGTCCTTCTCCTCCCCTGTCATCTCCCTGCGGATAATACCGCGTACTGTCTTTTCGAGACGAGGAAGAATTGAAGGGCTTACCTCACATCTCCCCGACACAGGATAGATGACATCGTATTTACCGCGGTAATTATCCATCCTTCTGAGTGACATAAGATATGCGTGGATGTCCGAATAGTCTTCTGTCATGTCGATAATGCCGTCCGTAAGAGACAATCCCCCGAATACTGCACCCGAAAGATAATCAAGTATGACAACAGATCCGGGAGTAATTCCCGGAAAAGATATGACCTCAAGCTCTCTCCCGCCAAGATCAATAATGTCGCCGTCGAATACCGGCTTGATGATACCGACCTTATCAAGCATATTGTGATAGATGAAACCATCCGATGGAGACATATAAAAACGGGAGAACTCATCGTTACCTCCCAGCAGAGTTGAAACACACGAAGTATTAACGAGGCTGAGGTTAAGGTCCCCCACTATATGTCCCGCCAGTGAATGAAGGTCATTCCGTCTCCATCCTCCGTCAATGAAAAGCGCTCTCTCACTCCCCCGTAAAAGATAGAATGAGATCTCACCGTCCGTACAGCGCCACGTATTGTCATCAATAGACTGAATATCAACCATAGGAGAGATTATCTACCAAACCATAGTACAAGGGCAACAAAAACTGTTATTATCAACAGGCATAAAATCAACAGAGGGGCAAGGCAAGGCATGACACTGACACAGATATTGATAGTAACAGCACTCGGGATAGTCGAGGGAATCACGGAATGGCTTCCGATATCTAGCACAGGACATATGCTGCTCTTAGACAATGTCCTCACTCTGGACGCCTCTCCTGAATTCAAGAACATGTTCTTTGTGGTCATACAACTGGGTGCAATCCTTGCTGTCGTGATCCTTTACTGGCGTAAACTCTGGCCGGTCACAAAAGTGGACAGCAAGCTGACTCTCAGAAAAGACACACTCTCCCTATGGCTCAAGACAATCATAGCAATCATCCCGTCCGGCATCGTCGGCATCCTCGCAGACGACTGGATGGAAGAACATCTCCATACTCCCCTCATCATAGCCCTGGCTCTTATCATCTACGGCATCCTTTTCATCATTATCGAAAAGTACAACAAAAATCGAACAAAAATAACAAAATCCACAGATGATATAACAATCAAACTTGCTCTCTATGTCGGCCTTTTCCAGATTCTCTCCCTTATCCCCGGAACTTCCCGTTCAGGGGCAACGATAATGGGGGCATTAATCCTCGGTTTCGATCGCACAACAGCTGCCGAGTTCTGTTTTTTCATGGGGATTCCGACAATGGCAGGAGCATCCCTCATCAAGCTTCTCAAGTTCGGTTTCAACTTCACATCCCATGAACTCATAATCCTCACACTCGGCACACTGACAGCCTTCGGAGTATCGCTTGCTGTTATCAAGGGTCTTATGTCGTATATAAGAAAGAGAGACTTCACGGCATTCGGTATCTACCGCATTGCGCTGGGAACTTTGATAATTATTCTATCCGGAGTTAATTGATCCGGCCGGTATTTCATGCCCGGATCAGATGCGTCCCGGGCAGAAGACAATTGCATCAGACTTTGTCCCCGGTATTGCTGCGTCCTTTCATCCCGCGCTGCAGAGACTACGCGGAAAAGAGTGCAGACTTTAATCATTCAACACCCTCTACGGGAGTGATTATTATCACTCAGGTCTCTGTTCTTCCCGGAGAGAATCTCTTTCTAAGAATTGTGCTCTCTTCCCGTGCCGTCTGCAGCCTTTTCTTCAGATACTCCGAGAGAGGCTTGTCCTCGCAGTAGATATAGCAGCCCTTCTGTCCTCTCGAGAGAAGTGTGCGGTATGTATTTCTGATAATTCTGTCGACAAGCTCTTCCTTAGTCATTCCGGGAATGAGGCTTTCTCCTCTGACCGAG
>CAVFZO010000016.1:0-30105 GCA_963626925.1 Clostridium sp. AM49-4BH | reverse complement strand
GTGCAGAAGACTTGGGGTTAATGTATGTGGACACCCTAAGGCAATGAACAGAGCCGCTAATCCGGCTTTCGCAAAGAGAAAGAAGCCTACTGACTATTCGAAGCAGCTGACCGAGAAGCAGAAGCTGAAGGCTTACTACGGCATTATGGAGAAGCAGCTCCACCGTTATTATGAGAAGGCTCTCAAGTCTTCCATGATGACAGGTGACGCTCTTGTCATCTCTCTCGAGAGAAGACTCGATAACGCTGTGTACAGAATCGGTTTCGCAAATTCGATCAGACTTGCACGTCAGCTTGTCAGCCACGGCCACATTCTCGTCAACGGCAGGAAGGTCGATATTCCTTCTTACCAGATTCAGGTCGGAGACGTAGTATCACTCAAGGAGAAGTCACGCAAGAATGCACAGTTCGAAGCCTGCTTCAAGGGTCCGAGAAGGGCATTCAACGGTGAATACTTCACTATCGATCAGGATAACTGGACAGGTACACTTTCCAGGCTTCCCGAAAGAAAGGAAATTCCGATCGACGTCAATGACCAGCTTGTCGTAGAGTTCTACTCGAAGTAAGCCCAAGTCTGATAGATGAGTGTTCCCCGCCCGGCCACATACGGGCACAGGAGAGAGGAAAAACGGCCTCATTCCAAATCTGCCGTCCTCTGTCGCTTCTTCTGGCGGCTACCCTCAAAAACAGAAGATGTGGAACACAGCAGTCTGGAGCTCCCGCAGTGCGGGGGCTTTTCTATGCACTCATTTCCAGCTTATCGAGAATGAAAGGGGGTCGTTGAGGAGAAGGAAGTCTATGACGGGGAACGTATAGACGGCAGTTGAGGAGCCTGTCTTCACGGCACCCGTGACCGACGTAATCGTTCCGGGAACGGTGATAGTGATCGATACCGAGCTCTTCTGAAGTGCTTCCGGACTCTCTTCTCCGAGGAGGAATGTGATCATGTCGGTATATTCCTCCTCTGTCATACCGTTGGAATACTCCGGACCGTATACTTCGAAGTTCTCGTCACTGAGGAACGGAATGACGTTCTTGAGCTCGTCGTAGTTGTCCATTGTCAGCTTGAACGAGAGCGAGGAGGATGTGATTGTAAAGAGGGTGTTTGCCTTCCCGTTGTTGAGGTCCTTCAGAAGCTTCTCTAGCGACGAGTAGTTGAACGAGATGACATATCTTTTTCCGTCACCGCTTGAGAGGAGGCTTACGGAGGATGCGGATGAGGAGGAGCTTACGGAGGATGCAAAGCCGACCATCGCATCGTCCATTATGGAGTAACCGTCACCGGATGTGAACGAGGAGAAATCCTCGAGGACTGTGAGGAAGAACGGGTCTACGGTGAGGTCTGTCTTCGACGATCCCGAATAGCCTGTCGCGGCTGTTATGGACTCGGTGACGACACAGGAAGTGAGGAGCATAAGAAGAATCAGGGAAGCTGTTATTACCTTTCTCATGGGTTCAAGTGTAAGACAGCGGTGGAGGAAAGTGAAGTCAATTGTTGTTTCTCCACATACTCTTTATCCTGACACATTTTTTAAATATGTAAGTTCACAGGGGCTTTCCTCTGTTCATATCTTTTTCTTTGTGTTAACCTCACTTCCCGTTCATCTCGGGACTTTATTATGTGCCGGTGATAGAAAAAACAGTTGTGATCTTCAAAGGGGATTCGAGATGTTAAGAAAAACAGTTGTACTTGTCTTACTTTATGCGCTGTGCCTCAGTGCGCTTGCAGCCTCATGGGACGGGACATACAGATGGGACAACAACACCAGTAAGTCAAACTGGGGGAAGGTGAAGGAACTGACGATCAGGGCCGAAAGCGTCGATAAGGACTACCTTTATAACCTCTATCTCATCTACGACGGAGAGGAGTACCGCATATTCCCGCTTATCGCACCGGATGAACCGGGATATGACGAGTGGCATGACTACGACGAAGATAGTGCGGCGGCGGAGGCGTTCAGAACGAACAACAGACGTATGAACAAGACGATCATCAACCCCGGCAAATGGATGATGGGGGAGAGTGAAGTGACGGCGGACAGAATCGTGACGAAGATAATCGCTTCGGCCTTCAACATACATATAACAATAGATATCACATACGAGTTTTCACTTGACGAAAACGGCAACAAGCAATTAACTTTCTCAATGGACGCCGACCAGGACATCGCAAAAGGGAACTTCTTCCAGAATGTTGCGAAGGGAAGTGACGGCAGATTCACTCTTACCTGTATAGATTAAGGAGGATGCATCTTGATTGCAGACCCTAGTAAGAAGACATTGATCATCGTCGAGTCACCGACAAAGGCCAGGACCATAAAGCAGTATCTGCCGAAGAGCTGTACGGTGATGGCCTCCCTGGGCCACATAGTGGATCTCAATCCCAATCCCGATCCCCACTCGAAGGGTGTCTACGGCATTGATGTCGACAACGGCTTCAAGCTCGACTATACGGTGGTCAGCGGCAAGGAGAAGCTGATAGGGGAGCTCAAGAGTGCACTCAGGGATGCCGAGCAGCTCGTGCTCGCAAGCGATGAGGACCGCGAGGGAGAGAGCATCGCATGGCACCTATACAACGTCCTTAAACCGAAGTGTCCCGTCTACAGGATGGTATTCCATGAGATAACGAAGAAGGCCATCACGGATGCCTTCTCATCCTGCCGTGATATAGATATGAACCTCGTCTACGCACAGGAGGCAAGGCGTGTCGTAGACCGCCTCCAGGGCTACGGTATCTCCCCGATATTATCACGTAAGCTCGGCGGAAAGTATTCTGCAGGCCGTGTTCAGTCTCCGGCACTGAAGCTCATCGTCGAGAAGGAGAACCAGAGAAGGCGCTTCAGAGCATCGGACTATGCAACTGTCACGGCACTTACTGCAACAGATCCTTCATTCAAATCGACACTCGTGTCGATAGGCGGGAAAGCCGTCGCTTCATCCAAGAGCTTCAACGGCGATACAGGAGAAGTGAAGAAGGGCGTGAGGGTGCTCAGTCTGAAAGAAGGTGAGGAGATAGCATCCTCCCTCACGGGAAAGGAAGCTGTGGTGACCTCCGTCAGCCAGAGCAGGAAGGTCGAGAAGCCGTCATACCCCTTCACGACATCGACTCTCCAGCAGGATGCGACACGAAAGCTGGGAAAGAGCGCGAAGGAGATCATGGCGATTGCCCAGCGCCTCTACGAGAACGGCTTCATAACATATATGAGAACGGACAGTCCGACGCTGAGCGACGAATGCATCAGGGCGGCTGCCGCATACATAAGGGACAACTACGGAGACTCCCTTCTCCAGATAAGGCAGTACAAGGCAAAGACCCTCGGAGCCCAGGAGGCCCACGAGGCAATAAGACCCTCCGGCGACAGATTCCGCTCCCCCGGGGAGACGGGACTCAAGGGTGACGAGCTCAGGCTCTACACCCTCATATGGAAGAGAACTCTCGCTTCCCAGATGAAGGACAGCATAAAGGCAGTCACGACAGTGAAGATGGAGTGCGGAGAGTACGGCTTCACATCCTCTGGTGCCGTCGTCCTCTACGAAGGTTTCAGAAAGGTCTACATGGTCTCCTCCGATAAGGAAGAGGAGAAGGAGGAGGTCCTGCCGCCGCTTGAGGAAGGCGAAAAGGTAACTCTTAAATCCCTTGAGGCGAAGAGCCATACGACACAGCCTCCGCAGCGCTACACCGAAGCGGGGCTTGTACAGAAACTCGAAAGCGAGGAGATCGGACGCCCGAGTACTTATGCGACCATCATCTCAACGCTCATAGACCGCGGCTACGTCGTAAGGCAGTCGACGACGCTCGTTCCGACATTCACCGGCTTCTTCGTCGAGGCCTTTCTCGAGAAGAGCTTTCCGTCCTACATCGCCTATGATTTCACAAAGGACATGGAGGCGGGACTTGACCGCATAGCCCGTGGAGAAGAGGAGAAGGAGGAATATCTTTCTCAGTTCTGGTTCGGCAAGGAAGGAAAGAATGGGACTAAGTGAAGACCTCAGAAAGGTCGGTGAGACCATCCCGACAGGAGAGGCGAAGAGCCTGATGCTCGACGGCCTCGATTACAGCTTCATCCATGACGGAGAGAAGGTGACCTACGAGATAAAGATCGGAAAGTTCGGTCCCTACGTCCTTTCCTCGATACAGGACGAAGGCGGAAAGGCCCTGATGCGCTCCATCCCGCCTACACTCTTTCCCGGAACATTCAGCGACTCTGATGCCGAGAATCTTCTCTTCCCGCCCGAGGAGGAGGGAGTTGTACTCTACGGCCGCTTCAACCTGAAGAAGGGACGCTACGGAGACTACTTCGAGCGCCTTGACGACGGAGCCACCGTCACATGGCCGAAGGCATTGAAGAGAAACGCAAAGGATGCGGAAGAGGAGATGATCGATCTCCTGTTCGCGCTTCCGAAGACAATCGGCTTCGACAGCGACAGAAATCCCGTGGTTCTTAAGGCGGGGCCCTACGGCTTCTATGCCCAGTACAACGGAAAGAACATAAAGGTTTCCGATCCCCTCCATGTAACTGTGGAAGATATAATAGCGCCTACGGAGAAGGGCGGCATCAAGGGCGAATATATGGGAAAGCCCATCTCCCTTATGAGCGGACGCTACGGCCTCTACATAAAGTGGGGTGACGAGAACATCCCGCTTCCGCCAGAGGCAAAGAAGAACCCCGAGGATCTTACACTCGAAAAACTCGGCGGGATAGTCTCCGCCCATACAGAACGCGAAGAGAAGAGCGTCGAGGGAGAGAAGGAGTTCGCCGCAGTCGACGGAACAAAGCCTGTGCTCGTCAACGGTAAGTACGGCTACTACATAAAGTGGGGAAGGGAGAATGTGGCACTCTCGAAGGAGGAGAAGGAGAACCCGGCTCTTCTTACAGACGAGAGAGTTGCCGCAATAATAGAGGAATACAAGACGAAACCGAAGACGCCGAAGAAATTCACGCGTAAGAAGAAATGAAAGAGGCCCGGAAAGGGCCCTTTTCAATCAGGCTGTAAACATCAGCAACGGGTTTTGAAAGCAGCGCTGATTATCACAATCAAAGCGCTGCCGCGTCCGACAGGACACTGTCTTACACTTCCAGTGACAATCCGAACGAGAACTGGATATCATTCTTTGCCTTTGTTGTATCGCCGGTTGTCCTGTTGTGCGACCAGCGGGAGAGATATGCAAGGTTTCCGAATACAGAGATATCCATCCATTTCACGAGCCCGGGCACATAGTATTTCGCCTCTGCAGAAAGAGTCAGCTGATATGTGACCGTGTCACCGTAGGGCGTTCCCCCCTTGATGTCGGCTTTCTTGCTGTTGTCGTTTCCGCTGTTGTGTGAATGGAACATGGTTATTTCACCCTTACGGATGAGTTCAGAGGCCAGTGAGCAGTAAAGCACATCCGGGATATTATACTCGAGCTGTAGTTTTCCGACAGTTGCATCAGAACCATAGGGGAAGCCGATATAGTTGAGTTTTATCGTCCCGGAGCCCTGATATATGAAGGTGTAGTCTCTCTGCAGCATGAGAAAGTCCACGCCGTCACGTCTGTACATCACCGGGGTTGTGAAGGAGCCCTCAGCTGTTGCCTTCAGATAGCCTCTTCCCGACGCAGAGGTATATGAAGAACCCAAAAGCATTCCGAAAGCGTTTGACTGGCTGTTTCCTTCTCCCGGGATTGTTCCGTTATCGAGTGCGAACTGCCAGTAGATATCCCACCCGTTGAGCGGTGTCACATAGAGTTCGAGGGAGGCGATGGAGTTGAAGAGGTCTCTGTTATTGAGCTGATGGTAGATGAATGCAGGATTGAGATTCTGTATTTCCAGAACCTGACTGCGGTACATCAAAGATTCCGTCAGAACGAAATTCAGCCAGCCGAGAGGTCTGAATTCCAACCTGTGGTTCATATATATTCTTATGTCTTCCGGTCCCTTCCTGTCTTCCTCCGATACATACGGCTGTGTTTCCAGAAAGAGATTGTTCCATTCGTATTTGAAGGCATCGGTGTATATCGAAAGACGGGCAAAATCATGGTAGCTTACATGTCTGTCGATTATGAAGGAGCCGATGATGCTACGTCCCCAGTTCAGTCTGTCCCGTCCGAAGAGGAAGTTCCAGCTGCCGCCGCCGAATGAAACAAATGCACGTGTCGGGAAATTCGCGGCAACGTTCCAGAAACTCCAGAACGGCGTGTTGTCGTTATACACAGAAGAAAAACTTGTGCTGGATTTGACGACATGCGGGGAATATCTGTACTCCTGATTCCAGTCTGCAGGGAGGTCAGCTTCTTTCTCAATGTTGTTTTCTTCCATGTATTTCTTTTTCACATTCTCATACGAGTCCACGACAGCTCCGATACCGTAAGGGAAATCTGTCTCATGGCTGTAGAGCTCTGTTCCGTTCCATGCGTAGCGGCTTTTCGTGAGGGCAAGTTCCGAGTATGTATAGAAAAAATCCCTGACGCTGAACTCTATCTCGAGTGTCAGGAGCTTCTGCCTTTTGTCAAAGTTGTAGAACCAGTCTGTGTCATTCACGTAATCTTCAGTGTTTGAATGAAGATATATCTCCGGTGAGGCTGTAACTCCGATTCCGTAGTTGAAATCATCAGATAATGAGAACTGAGGGCTGTAGCTTTCCAATCTCGATTCAAGAGAAGAAAACAGCTCCTGTGTGAACCTGTTCTCTGATGCAAGATTCTCCACTCTCGATAGAATTATTCCGGCTTCACTTCCGGTCCACGGCTGGGAGTAAGACGGCGCTGACAGTCCCAGAAGCGAGTAAAGTGTGTATGTGTCGCTGTAAAATTCACTTTCCGATACCGGAATTATGAATGAACTGAGATCAGAGGGCGCTCCTGCCCATATAATCGAGGAAGCAGCAGAAAGCAGCAATAAAAAGCAAATAGTTTTCTCCGCATGTCCATGATGATAAGAAAAGCTATTTGAAAAGTCGAGGAGTATTTTCTTCAGGCAGAGAGCCCGCACTGCCGGCGCCGTATCGGGCGAAGGGGAAGCCTGAGGGCCATTTCAATTCTCAGAAGATGAACGACAGAAGAGATATGACAGCGGCAGTTACAAGAGGCACTGTCACCGTATCGTCACCGTTCTTCGTCACAAGTTCGGTGTATGCGGCAAAGGGTGATGCAATAAGGGGATAGAAGACTGTTCTCTGCCACTCTCCGCTTCCGCAGAGGAGCATGGCGGTGACACCTGCAAGAAACGAGAAGACGAGCATTGCGCCGGAGCCTTCCCACGTTTTTGAACTGTCGGCTGCCTTCAGACCCGTTTTATGACGTCCGAAGGTTCGTCCGAATATGGCGGCCGCTCCATCCCCGACACCCCACATAAGAACCGCCGTGACTGCAACATAGCTCTTTTGGAGAAGTCCCCAGCAGACTGATACAAGGAGGGCGTACATTCCGAAAAGAAGGACAAGGCTCTTCTTCACTTCGCCTCTCTTCTTCTCGACAAAGAGTCCCTTGTACCATTCATGGTTCTCGAGGGCCTGGAGAACCGGAAAGATCAAAGCCGCAAAGAGGAGGGCTGTCAGGGCCGCTATGTACCACTCTTCCGCCTCGAGAGTCATCTCCACGAGGGATGTGAAGGCCACCATATGCAGCAGCTTGCGGAATATGTATGGGGGAAGTTTTCTGAAGACGATGTAGATGACGACGAGAAGAGAAGCGGAGAAGAAGACATACTCACAGAACTTGAGCATGCATGAGAGAATTCCCATGATGAGGGCGCTCGAAAGAATGAAGCCGCGGTAGCGCAGGAATATGAGGGCGGCACTGAGAAGTGTGAGCACGGCGCCTGTTATAAGTCCCACGGTGCGGCTTTTCACCCTGTTTGCCGCCTTTGCAGAGAGCAGTGCCGTCACAGTTGTTGCGACAGACGAGACTATGAGAGCGTCAAGGTGCTCCGATATTATCTCCGGTGCGATAAGAAAGTGGCTTATGGAGGCGATGAGGGCCGTGAACGTCATTATGAACGTACTCGTTCCGACAGCCTCTCTTCTGTCCATGGCGAGAAAGAGCGTGAATACGACGAACATCATCATCCCTCCCCCCGAGCCGAGAAAGCCCGTGCCGAAGCCGATGGTGAGGCCGAAGAACAGCGATATGGCTATATCGCGGGGTCGCATCCCGTTCTTCTTTCCGTCGATGTCCTTCTTGTCGGAGTCCGGCTTCAGAAGAAACCTTATCCCGATGCAGAATGTGAGAAAGAGGGAGAAGGACCCCAGGACGACAGAGCCGGCAAGGAATGCGACGTATGAGCCGAGAACGCACATCGAGACGACGCATATGAACATTATCATGCCGCGTCTGAGGTTGATGTTCCCCTTCTTCCAGTAGATGTATGTCGTGACGGCGGAGGATGCGATGGAGGACGCGAGTGCGACAGCCGTCGCCGCGTATGCTCCTCCCTCACCGGAGAACGAGGGACACAGCACGATAAGGACAGGCACCATAACCGTTGCGGCACTCAGTCCTGCGAATCCCGTTCCTATTCCCGCCCCGACAGAGGCCAGTACATACCAGAGATATTCCATCCTTTCTCCACAGTTGACAGAAAGAGCTGTCACATAGAAAAATATAATCGACACGTGTCGGGGTAACAATCGACAACTCAAGGCGATGTGTCGATTTTAGATAATGAAGAAGAGAACAACACAGACAAGAGCACTGCTCGAGGAGGCGCTCTTACTCCTTTTGAAGAAGAAGGATCTCAAGACGATCACAGTCAGAGAGCTATGCTCCCGGGCCGGAATCAACAGAACGACATTCTACAACCACTACTCGTCCCCCGAGGCTGTTCTTGAGGAGATGGCCGAGAGATATCTGGATGACATAAGAGCAACGCTCGAGAATACCGACGGAGAGATCGAGAAGAACGTCAGAACCGTCTTCCGCTATATGGAGGAACACCTTTCTCTGACGCGCATTATGCTTACAAGCCCCATCAACTACACCTTCCTCGAGCGGCTTTTCTCGATTCCGAGAATAGTCGATCTTCTTGAGGCGTCGCTTTCCTCCGTCGCCGGCGAAAGGGAGAAGACGGCCGTGATATCTTTCGCACTCAGCGGCTCGTACAAACTCATAAAGGACTGGACGGCATCGGATGAGAGAATCTCCCCCGACGAGGAGGCCTCCCTCGTACTCAGTCTCTCCAGGCGTGTCTGCAGAGGCGGGGAGTAGGAAAACAAAAAACCGCTTCGACGAGGAAGCGGTAGTGGTCCCAGGCAGAATCGAACTGCCATCTAATCCTTAGGAGGGACTTGTTCTATCCATTAAACCATGGGGCCCGGACACATGTGATTATAGGAAAGAGAGGAAATCTCTGCAATAGAGACTTCTTTTCTTTCTTGTATGTTTATCATAAAATGTGGCAAGGAGCGCAGCATGACAGTTTCAAAGAGAATGACACCCAATCCCGTTACCTGCACACCCGACATGGGAGTGTTCGAGGCAAGTGAACTCATGAAGAGAGAAGGCGTGAAGCGTCTTCCCGTCGTCGACAAAGAGGACAGCCTTGTCGGCATCGTATCTGAAAAGAGCATTACGAACGCTTCTCCTGCAGGGAAGGTCAGCATAGTCGAGTTCGCCCACCAGCTCTCGCTCATGAAGGTGGGGGACATAATGAGCAGGGAAGTCATCACGGTATATACGGACGATCCCGTCGAACAGGCGGCAAGGAAGATGGCCGACCTCGATGTCTCGATTCTCCCCGTCATCGACTACAACGGCAAACTTGTCGGCGTCGTCACCCGCTCTGATATGTTCAAGCTCCTTCTCGAGCTCTTCGGAACGAGACACTACGGTGTCAGAGTATCCTTCTCCATAAAGGACACCCCCGGTGCCGTTGCAACGGTATCGGGAGCACTCCATGAGCTTGGGGCCAATATAATATCGATAGGCAATCTCGACACCGAGATGGGCTATTCGACAATCATCATGAAGGTCAACGGAATAGACAAGGAGAAGCTGGGAGAGGCCATCAAGCCTCTTGTCGATTCCGTTCTGGATATCAGGGAAGTCTGAGAGTGGGGAAGAAGAACAGCGGACCCGATATCCGGAGAATATTGAAGGACGAAGCGAGAAACACCGAAAATCCTTTCTCGTCCATAGTCCTGAAAGAAAAGAAAGAAGAGAAGAAAAAGACACCGGCAGCGCCCGCAGAAAAGAAAAAGCCGGGCGAAATCGTCCACGGCTACAATCCCTCCCTCTCCTTCGGCGACATTCTCGCCTCCTACGAGAAGACGGGTGACCCCTACCGCATGCCGAAGAAGACGGCCCCCTCTTCCTCATCCTTCGGCGACATTCTCGACGAATGGGAGAACGGCGGAAAGAAGACAAAGAAGAAAGATAATCCGAAAACTGTAAAAAGCACGGCGTCATCTTCGTCATATACGGCGACGAAGAGCTTCGGTGACATCCTTGATCAGTATGAAGGCATATACAGGGAGAAGGAGGAGAGCAGAAAGAAGAAGGAGCATATCTCTTCATCTGAAGCGAAGAGCAGGGTAAGCGAACGCCTCCGTACCTCCACAATGTTTTTAGAGGAGAGTGAAGACGAGAAGGTGAGCGCGGCCGCTTCATGGTCAGTCCTCGGAGGAAAGAATCCCTCCTTTGTAAGAAAGGAGGAGACGGAGGAAACTCCCAAAGAGGAGAAGAAGGTCACACGTTCAACTGTGAAGTACACGTCCACAGTATCTTTTTCAGATATCCTCAGCCGCTACGAAAGCGGAAAGGCGGAGAATGGTGTAAAAGAGACGGAAGAGCAGAAGAGGGAGGAAAAGCCCGTAAAGGAAGAGGTGCAGGTCGAAGAGACGAGCTTCTTCATATCAGACGAGGAGGAGACTGTGCCGTCCAATGTCTCCTGGTCGATCCTCGGAGGCAGAAACGAGAGCTTCGTCCGTCCCGAGCCTGAGGAAAAACCTCAGGAGGCTGAGAAAGAAAAAGAAGAAAAGAAGGAAGCGAAGGAAGTAAAGAGGGCAAGCGCTCCATATACTCCGAAGAAGGACTTCGGCGAGATTCTCTCGTCTTACAGCGAAAAGAAGGCTGAAAAAGAGAGAAAAGAGCATGAGACGGAAGAGAAGCCCGTAAAAGAGGAAGTAAAGGTCGGAGAGACGAGCTTCTTCATCTCAGACGAAGAAGAGACGGTGCCGTCCAATGTTTCGTGGTCAATCCTCGGCGGCAGAAACGAGAGCTTCGTCCGTCCCGGGCCTGAAGAGAAAGCCGGGGAACCTGAAGAAGAGAAGAATGAAGAGGCGGAAAAGGAGAAGAAGTTCCGGAGGGTGAGTGAGCCCTATTCTCCCTCTTCCCCGTTCTCCTCGATTCTTTCATCCTACGAGAAGAAGACCGAGAAGCCGAGGGAGAAGACGTTCTCCGAAATCATGGAGGAGAAGGGTGACGGTAAAAAGAAGAAACCTTCCCTCACTATAAATGAACTCAGGCGTATGGGAGTACAGGCGACGCTCGATCTCCACGGCGAGACGCAGAAGGACAGTGGCAGCATGATTCTCTCATTCCTCACGGAATGTACGGCGAACGGCCTGAGAAAGGTCTCGATAATTACGGGAAAGGGACTCCACAGCGAGAACGGAACCGGAGTTCTTAGAGAGAAGGCGCTCTCCATACTTTCCAACTCTCCTCTTGTAGAAGAGATGAGCTCAGCGCCCCTCTCCAAAGGCGGAAGCGGAGCCCTGTGGGTTATACTCAGGGAGAAGAAAGACGAATGAAAAAACGGGCCCGCGGGTCCGTTTAATTCGTTATATCTATATGTTGATTATCTTTCTCTGTAGATGATCCTGCCCTTTGTCAGATCATAGGGCGAGAGTTCGACTTTGACAGTATCGCCCGGGACGATACGGATGTAATGCTTCCTCATCTTTCCCGAAAGGTGGGCGAGGATGACGAGCTTGTTCGTAAGCTCGACACGGAAAGTTGTGTTGGGCAGGGCTTCCTTGACCACGCCTTCTACTTCAATTGCTTCTTCTTTAGCCATCGTTTCTCCTATAAAACCTTGAACAGTTTAGACATGGAGGCCGAAACTGTCAATTGTCCGCCTCATCACCGGAAAAAAAGACGAAAAAAGAGGAGAAGCCGGGGCTTCTCCATCTGCATTCTCAGCGTCTTTCCTCTCTTACCTGTATTTGATGACGGTTCCGTAGTATGAGTACGTCCAGGTGTTGTAGATACCGAGGATTGAGGATGCCTTGTAATCCTTGTAGATATCGATGACTGCATCAGCTCCGGGATATGTGGCTTTTGCCTTCTGCAGGAGCTCCTCATAGCCCTTTCCGCCGAAGGAGAAGAGGCCGAGGATGTTGGTCACCGTACCGTCGAAGCTGATTTCGCCAAGCACTTCATACTCCTTCGGAACGAGGCTTGTCGTGACTCCCGAGTCGCCGTATCCCATCTTCGCGGAGACGCAGCCTGTGAGAGCGAGCAGAAAAACGAGTGAAATGACGATAATGATTGTTTTTCTCATTTCTTTCCCCCATGAAATAATGTGTTTTCTCTGATTATAGGGTACCCTGCGGCCTGTCCACAAGGGAAAAAGAAGAAAAGCCAACAACCATGACAGTAGAATACTCTTTCCAATCTTTAACAATAAGGGCCTTTGAATTAGAATGACCTCATCACGGAGGTGATTATGAGCGCACTCATTGATTATCTTAACAGACACAACAACCACATTTCGGATGAAACGGCTTTCTATCTTTCTTCCCTCGACCTTGTATCTAAAGTCTCTCCATTCCTCGCAGGAAAGACAGTGAAGGAGCTGAGGGACCAGAGAACATATCTCAAGCTCATTGCAAGCGAGAACTTCTCCTCCCTTTCCGTACAGGCTGCCATGGGCAACCTCCTCACCGATAAATATGCCGAAGGCTATCCTTACCACCGCTTCTACGCCGGCTGCGACAACGTCGACGATATAGAGAACGAGGCTGTCGAGACGGCAAAGCGTCTCTTCGGCGCCGATCATGCATACCTCCAGCCTCACAGCGGGGCCGACGCCAACCTCTGTGCCTACTGGGCAATACTGAACGCAAGAGTACAGGTTCCGACACTTGAGGAAATGGGGGTGAAGAATCCTTCAGACATGAAGAGGGAGGACTGGAACAGGATAAGGGAAATACTCCATAACCAGCGCCTTTTAGGTATGGACTACTACTCCGGCGGACACCTCACACACGGCTACAGACAGAATATCTCGGCACAGCTCTTCGACGCCTACTCATATTCGGTGGACAGAAAGACGGGGCTTCTCGATTACGATGAAATCGAGAGGATGGCAAACGAGATCAAGCCCCTCATCCTCCTTGCCGGCTATTCGGCATACCCGAGAAGAATAAACTTCAGAAGACTCGGCGAGATTGCACACTCCGTGGGGGCTGTATTCATGGTCGACATGGCACACTTTGCCGGCCTTGTTGCAGGAAAGGTCTTCACAGGCGAATACGAGCCCGTTGCCTGGGCTGACGTCGTGACGACAACGACACATAAGACCCTCCGCGGCCCCAGGGGCGGCCTCATCCTCTGTAAGGAGGAGTTCAGGGAGAGCGTCGACAAGGGCTGCCCGCTTGTCATCGGGGGACCGCTTCCCCATGTAATGGGTGCCAAGCTTGTCGCCCTCAGGGAAGCGGAAACTGAAGACTTCAGAGAATATGCAAAGAGGATAGTCGACAATTCGTCGTATCTTGCATCCTCTTTCATGGAAAAGGGAGCCGAGATCCTCACGGGAGGTACAGACAACCACCTCATGCTTCTTGATGTATCGCCATACGGTCTCAACGGACGCCAGGCGGAGAGCCTTGTAAGAGAGTGCGGCATAACACTCAACAGGAATGCGCTTCCCTTTGATAAGAACGGAGCGTGGTACACCTCAGGCCTAAGAATCGGAACGGCCGCAGTGACGACACTGGGAATGGGAAAGAAGGAGATGGACGAGATAGCATCCATAATCACCAAGGTGCTCTCATCTGCAGAGCCCGTAGTCCTCACAAAGGGTGAACACAAGGGAGAAGCAAGTAAAAACAAGGCGAAGGTTCCCGCGGCGGTGAAGGAAGAGGCAAGGGCGGGAGTCAGGGCACTTCTTGACGCGTTTCCTCTCTACAGAGAGCTCGACCTCGAGGCACTCGAGGAGTATTTCCCCGTAACGGAATAAGAAAGAATTCAGAAACAGCTCCGGAGTCAGCAGATTTCGGAGTTTTTCCATCGATTAACATCATTATCCCCGTCTCGGATACCATTTGGAGATCAGCCGGCATATTTTTCTTTGCCAATATGGCATGACATGGCTTAGAATGGAAAGAGTGAAAATTGCATTGGGTACTGTTCAACACATGTATTCAGTAAGGGGAAGGGATGATGGAACAATTGTGGTACAGGTTGAGCGGGATACCTGATTTGACACTGAACAAATATGAATCTCTTGGGAGTGACGGCGTTGAAGGAGTATTGGATAAACATGTCGCATTCCTTCGTCAGCTTAACAGAAAGGGTATTGTTTCATCGGTATCATACCATCTGTTCTATCTCTATTCTGTTCCAGATAACAAAGATGACGACAGACCCGGCCACAGACTTCAGATATGGTTGATGGTGAGAGGGGAGAATGATGCTCTGGAGAATGTTCTGGCATTGATTAAAGCTTCTCCTCTTTCGGATTTCTTTGTTCTTGAACCGTTCAGAGGGGAACCCGGGTTTGACGAATTCTCTTTCCGTTCGTGCTCAGTGCTCTCCAAGGCAGAGACACTCCTTTCTTCTTCTTCCATAGACAGCGATTCCGACTACTATCTCATACGGGACTGGGATGTCGACGGCACCGGCAGACTGTACAATATGTGCAAAATCATGGAGGCTCTCAATAAGACAGCTCTTTACAGAGTTGATCTATATCCCGTCGAGAGAAGCAGCTCGCTGCGCGAAGCACTCAGGAAACCCATGAACAGACTGAGAAGGGCGCAGGAAGATTATTCGGGAAGCGGACGCCGGGATTACGACGGGAAGGATGTTCTTTCCTCTTACGAGGATGTAATCAAGAAATTCGATTCTTCTCCTCATTTCATTGCGAATATCATGGTGATGGCAGACAGCAGGGAGAATTCGGTAGCAATACTGGACGCCGCAGGCTCTGAAAGCCTTGAGAAGGGCAAATACAACATCACTTCCTTTTCTGCCAGATTCTATCCGATGACTTTTCTCGAGGGAGAGTTCGACGCCGTGGAAAGCTCCGGCATGATATTGAAGAAAGGAAAGAAAGGGCTGACACTCTGCTGTGAAGATGCATCCGCCATCAATATCAATTACCTTCCGTCACTTTTCACACTGGAGGAGATTGCTCCGTTCTTCCGTTTCCCCGCACTTTATGACGGGGAGACCATCCAGATAGCAAAGGAGACCGCCCCTGCCGTCGTCGAAAGGACTGCGGCTCTTCATCTGGGAAAGGACATTAACGGATATGATGTTTATTTTCCCCTGTCGCTGCTTCCCAAGCACGCATTCATATCGGGTGCACCGGGTTCCGGTAAGACGAACACCATGCATCATATCACCTCATCGCTTTGGAAGGAGCACCGGATTCCTTTCCTTGTCCTTGAACCGGCGAAACAGGAATACAGAGCGCTTCTGAATGATCCCGGAATGAAGGAGATGTATCTTTTCTCCCCCAATGCCGATATGAGTTTCCCCCTTCATATCAATCCGTTTGAAATGCCGGAGGGAACACTTGTTGCCGAACATATAAGGCGCCTGTGTTCGGTATTCGAGGGAGCTTTTCCTCTCGAACCGCCTATGCCGTTCCTTCTCGATACGGCCATCGAAGCGGTATACAGGGACTGCGGATGGCTTGCTGATGATGTTTATGACGGCATCAGAGAGAACGGAGGGAAAAGCCTTCCTACGATGTCGATGCTCTACAGACGTCTTGAAGAGGAGGTCGGTTCTACAACATACAGCGATGAAGTCAGAGGCAACCTCGAATCGGCTTTGAAGGTCAGAATAGGAAGTCTGCTGCGCCGTGAAATGGGAGACGTGTTTGATGTCCCGCGCTCTACGTTCGTGCCGGAGAAGTGGCTTACCGTCCCGGCCGTCATTGAACTTGAAGCAATGGGTACCGGACCTGCGAACTTCCTTACTCTCATGCTCTGCTCCCTTATCAGAGAGACGTTGAAGGTGAACCCGCACTACAGCGGAGCTGTTCGTCATGTCATATTCATTGAAGAGGCTCATAACCTCATAGGGGCTGATTCTGAAGAACAGAGGGGGCTTGAAGCAGATCCGAAGCAGGCTGCTACCGCGTTTATAGTGAGAATGCTTGCTGAAGTCAGAGCCCTGAAGGAAGGTATCGTAATTGCAGATCAGCTTCCATCTGTCATGGCACAGGAGATTCTGAAGAATACAGGACTGAAGATAGGACTCAGACTTACCTCATCGGACGACAGGGAGATGCTGGGAAGTACAATGGCGGCCTCTCCGCTGCAGCTTGAACAGATGTCGACGTTCTCCGTAGGTGAGGCGCTCATATTCTATGAGAAACTCCGCAGACCTTTCATGATAAAAGTCGATGAGTGGATGGGAGAAGTTGAACCGCCCGAGAGACGGGAGGGATATACCACTGCCAGAAGTGATGCAAAGCTCAGAACCTTTCTTTTCAATAATCCGTCGTTCCTTGATGAGAACGGGCTCAGCGTAAGGATTGTCATGGACAAGTACCGTCTGTTGATTTCAGAGAAGGATGATGAAATAAATGAGCTTGGTAAAATCTTCGGTAATCTGACGGAGGCTCTTGAGAAGATAGATGTCCAGTACAGGGAGCTGTGTGAGGTTGCGCTGGGACACAGTGAACTGAGCGATGAAAAACTTAATGCCAAATATGACGAATTCGGCAACACTTTGAGGAAAATGAAAAAATGGTTCGAGAGTGGAGATGATGTCCTTTCAAAGCCGTTCGACATTGCAACCCGATTCTGTGAATGGATGCGGAATATCACGCGTCTGACTCAGGGACGATGGAGCAAGTTCAATCAGACCCTTGTACCCCGTGAGGAAATCAGAAGAGTGCTTCTCTTAATGCAGAAAAAGGTGATCCTGATGTCGTCTTTCTACAACGGTGTTGCTTCGAAGATAAAGGCGATGGGCGATCTTAAACCTTCAGATCTTCGTTATGATATCCTTGTGAGCATACGCAGTTCGGCATTTCCGGCTTCAACGAAGGGCATTCTGGAAATTCTTGAAAGAACCGAAGAATATATATCGGAATTGACTTAATGTTTGCTGAAGATTGAGGAATCAGGGAAATATCAAGGAGTAGTTCAGTGGGAAGATTCAGGGAACAGAGCAGAAGAGGAATAAGTGAAATAAAAGAGCAGGGTCGCGGGGCTGTTGAAAAGGGCTCTGACATGACAAGCAAGGCCGAGCAGATCAACGATATTCTTGAGAGCATCGAACTTGTTGATAATGAGGATATCCAGGGTGTATCAGAAGCGTCGCATAATTATCAGGGAAGTTTTGACACGGCATTTAAAACAAGAATCGAGACCCAGGGCGAAGAAGTAGCCGCGACGGGTGAAAACATCATGGATGAGAACATTGCCGAACTCGGCAGAGTCAGGGGTGGGATAAGTAAACTCGAGATGGCGAAAGGTGTCTCCGATATAGGAAGCGATGTTGCTGAAAGAGCGAGGGGCAGGCTTGAGAAAAGTGCTGCCGAATATGAGACGATTATAAACGACGCAGACGTTACTGTGAAGGAAACCCAGAGGGCGATAAAGGACCTCAAGGAAAATTTAAGCGGGGTTTTCGGATGACCGCCGGAGTGTGCTTCAAAGGGGATAGAGTGTGAGAGGTTTCAGAGAAATCAGGGATGAAGCAGACAGACTCATGGAAAGTGTTTACAGGGCGGAGGGGGAAGTCCGTAAGTGCAGAAACAGCGTGCAGATGGATTCCGGCCGGGTTTCAAGTGCGGAAAGTGAGTTAAGAAAAGCGATGGAGGTCGATGAGGAAGGCAACTATCGCGGAGATGTAGGCGCCGCCAGTGTAAGACTGGATATGGCAAAGTGGGAGCTTGAGAGATCACAGACGGAGTTGGACGAAGCACAGAGGCATCTTGAAGAGGTAAACTGGGAAATCCGAAACCATATCGGCTCCATTGACAAATATAC
The DNA here is from genome assembly GCA_963626925.1 of Clostridium sp. AM49-4BH. GTDB lineage: Bacteria > Spirochaetota > Spirochaetia > Sphaerochaetales > Sphaerochaetaceae > Ornithospirochaeta. Next base: position 11,950 of record CAVFZO010000016.1, on the reverse strand, counting down.
AGAAACAGAAGAAAGAAACATCAGAAAAATCGGGCGGTTGGTTGATGATGAGTTCGGCTCTGACGCAAGAGATCTTCTGGAAGGCGTCAAGAGGCGGCATGATACAGCTCTGAAAATCAGAAGAGAGCTTCTGAGTAGTATGGGAACAGATGTTTAACAGGGACAGATTATCAGACAAGAAATTGAACGACGGGAATAGACGGAGGAAAAACAGTGGCAGTAGTAAAACTTGACAGGAAATATATCGGACGCGTTACATCTTTTGCCGACGGGATTATATCGGTGAAACTTTCAGATGGTACGATTGTACAATGTGATGGTACCTTCCCTTCCGATTTTGTCTCAGTCAATGATGATGTAAGAATTATAGCCCGCGCGGGGGCGGACGGACGAGTGTCCTTTTCACTCTCAGCTGTGAACCCGAAGGTCGATTCTCAGTTTCTTGCCAGGATTCTTCGGATGAATGACGGGTATCCCGGAAAGAATACTGCTATCAACATGATTCAGTTCATCGATGAGCAGATGAAGAATTTCAATGCTTCTCTTGATAATCTCAATGCTTCGGAAGAAGCAGCCCTGAAGAAGAACAAAGAGGAGACAGCTGCAGCAAATAAAGCGGCCGAGAAGACATACAATAATGATTGTGCGTGGGCAAACAATGAATACTCGGAAAATATGAAAGCGACCGACATCGGCGGAATTGCAGAATATGTAAACGACAGCTGTGCCGCCCTCGAAGCCGATCTCGGCCGTCTTCATTTCACTCCTGTCAGCAAAGTGGCATCAAAAAACTCTGATCTGATTAGAGAAGCTGCACTTAAGCTCTGGCAGTCCAACAAGAACCTTCACGAAGCATATGGAAAACTCCAGGCAAGCAGAAACGAAGTCAACGGTAATAATTTCCGCATCAGGATGACACAGATCGGGGACAATTGGACTGCGCTTGAGAAAAAATACCGTGATGAGTATAAAGTGCTGAAATGCAAGGTCTCACATACTGCGGAGGAAAGCTTCTACAGACTCCTGTTGAATTCGCCTCTCACCGATTATTATAAAACTGCGACATCCAAAAGGTTGAGAGCTTCAACATATGCTGATCCTTCCTCTGTTCCCGAATTTGTTGTTCTCGGGGATGTAAGCTGTCATGTCGGAAGTTATCCGGAGGGGAGGGACAGTTTTATCAGGCTGATTGATTCAACGTACCCGGTAATGAAGGCATCCGGAAGGGGGTATGATGTCGCACTGCCGTATGTGCAGTCCTACAAAGACGGAATCTCCCTTTTGATTGAATATAAATCGAGGGACAGGTCCTATGCCCAGAGCCTGCTGCAGCCTCTGCTTCTCAATATGTTCATGTCATTCCCTGCAGGAAAGCTTGAAGCAACGATGATAGATCCTCTGGATCTTGGAGCATGTTTTCCAGATATCCTGCAGCTGGGACAGGGGGCGAATGCCGGAAGAGTCATAGATACGAAGATATGGTGTAAGGAGAAAGATATCGAAAATGCCATGGCGACATTCCGGCAGCGTCTGGAGAATATCATGCAGGCATACGGGGATGACAGGGAAAGCCGTCTGAGTAAAGAGGTTGTCAGAGCGCTTGCGATTGCAGATTTCCCTGTCGGATTCAATGGTGCCGCGCTCAAGGATCTTCAGGCCATTGTCCGTAATGCAGCAACCCTTGGAGTATGTATATTCATATGTGTGAATGTCGATGAACTCAATAAACTCAGAAAGGAAAACGACGCCGTTGTCTCTGAAATACTTCAGGGCCTGACACTGACGTCAGTCAATGGAAACAAACTGATGATCGGTGACTTCGAGGCCTCGAAAATCGAGCTTCACATCGATATGCTCAGAGATGTTTTTGCTGACAAGGAAAGAATTTTCCCCATCATCAAATCGGGAATAGAACACATGCAGCTCAAAATAGAGCATTTCGGAAGTCTATATGACTCAGACATTCGTGACAGCAGAAACTGGTTCAAGGGCCGTCATGATGAAATCTGCCTGCCGATAGGTATAAAGGGTGCAAATACAATCGTGGATTTCGTAGTCGGCAGAGGTGGTGGAAGCACCGAGCATCATGCCCTCATTGCCGGACAGACGGGCGCCGGAAAGTCGACACTTCTCCATACCATCATAATGAGTGCGCTTGTCAGCTATTCTCCTGAAGAATTGCAGATGTACCTTCTGGACTTCAAGGAGGGTGTCGAGTTCATTGACTATACAAAATACCGCATTCCGTCTTTGAGAGTCATCGCTCTGGACAGCGAAAGAGAGTTCGGCCTGAATGTCCTCAGAGAACTCTGCAATGAACTTGAGAAGAGGGCGAAACTGTTTACGCGTTACGGTGTGGACAACATTCTCGATTACTCTGCCCGTGGAGATCTTCCGAAGGTTCCTAAACTTCTTCTTATCTTCGATGAGGTCCAGGAGCTTTTCAGGAGCAGGGAGGAGAGCGATAAAGTCAGCAGTGAATGCCTGTCCTGCATCAACAAGCTTGTCATGCAGGGAAGGGCGATGGGCATACATCTCATCTTTGCATGTCAGGATTTCCGCAACTGCAGCGGACTCGAGGCATATTTCAGTCAGATGGCAATACGAATTGCGGTAAGGGGTTCCGTCGACGGAGCATCTTCAATTTTGAGTGCCGATAATCCCGGGATTCTCACTCTCCAGAATCAGCCTGCAGGTTCTGCGATCTACAACGGGGCATGCGGTGTAGAGATGGCAAACAACTTCTTCCAGATCAGTTTTATCGAGAAGGAGGAGAGACTCGATCTATTGAAGAGGATTGACAGTTATTTTACGGATGTTTCAGTTTCCAAACGTTACGATGAATACCAGCCGAGAATCCTTTTGACGAATGCAGAAGACAATATCAACAACTGCTTCAACCAGCTGATAGTGAAGGGAAAGGGAAGTCTTCATCCTCTTTCTTCGACGAGCACCGGATACGGACTGCTTCTGGGACAGGAGTTCGGGAAGAAGGGTATGTTCGTAACGGAGATGGAGAGGCGTGAAAGAGACAACATTCTTGTCGTTACAAAGAATGAGAATCTTGCTCTGGGAATCTTTGATCTCTCAATCATGAGCATACTCTATGATTCGCTGCAGAAAGGAAAAACCAGAACTCACATATATGTTGTCGACCTTCTTGATGAAGATGAGAACGACGATTGCAATTTCGATTATCTTGAAAAGAAATTCGGCTCCCGCATCTCTGTTGTGAAGATGGATAAGATTGAGACGCTGCTTTCAGCTCTTTACGATATGCTGCAGAAGAGAGTGGGGAGACCGGATGAAACCGATTCCCGTGAATTCCTGATGTTCTTCGGTGTAAACCGTGCAAAGCGCATATGTGCCGAAAGGTTTTATGATGGTGATTCGGAAGATGAACTGACGGCTGTGGAGAAGCTGCAGAGAATTCTGACAAAGGGCCCGAAATACGGCATAAACAGCGTGTGCTGGGGAGAGAGCATCCGAGGCATCGAGTCTGTCATCGGTGACAGATATGAAGCAATGTTCGATAAACGAATTGCATATGATCTCAACGAAGAGGCTATGGAGACTTTGGTCTCAGAGGATGATTCGAAGTCGCTCAGGGGCAAGACGTCGGTCTATATGGATATCGGAAGAGATATAAAGAATACCCATTTCAGACCATATGAAGTTCCGTCAAAAGTATGGGTCGGTAAGTTTGCAGATGCCTTCATTAGAGCAGAGGAAGATAATTGAGATGACTGTAGAAGAAGCAAAGAAACTAGTTAAACAGAAAGAAAGTGAGCAGATTAAGGCTTTTGAAGAATTCCGCCAGGCCGTGGAGAGCGCAGAGAAGAATGTGGAGAATAAATACAACAAATGTCGTAAGAAAATTTCCCGCGGTAATGCAATCGGTAAATTTTACAGATTTCTGTTTCTGTTGATCATCTGCGCTCTGATTGTCGCCGTCGTCTTTATGCTGACAACCGAGACTGCGTATAGGGCTATTGGTGGTGTTTTTGCCTTCTTAATTCTGCTTATATTCAGAGCAAACAGGCGTCCGGCTAAAGATTTCAGTAATGAAGATAAAATCTTTGACGAGTGCCGGAAACGGATGAAGGAACTCGAGAATAAGTATGCTCAGAGCTGCAGATATCAATCACAGAAATAAATGGTAATCCAGTTGATATGCACCTGATGGCCGTGGAATATATGACTGCGGTTAATGATGGTGTTCTACCTGTTTGAAGCATTTTTCATATGTGGTTCAAAAGTGTTTCAAGAAAAGTATCGGATGAGCTGAGAGGCGTTGGAGTTGTGATCACAGTAATTACTGATTTCACCGCATCCTCGAATATAGAACAGGGCCGGTTGACGGGATGATAAGGCCTTCCGTCAGTCTTTTTTAAGGTGTTTGCTCTGGCCGGTATATCTTTCTGTGACGGCGGCTGTTCTTTCAGGCTTCTTTGCTGCAGTTTCCTTTCCGGGAGTCTGCCAGTATGCAGACAATGTTTTACAGAGAGGAAAGACAAGCCGGGCCGGACTCACCATCCGGGGCCTTTTTCTTCAGAGATAAATCGCAAACTCTTCATTTGCGTTTATCCACCGACACAGTTAAAATAGTCGTATGGCAAATATACTTATCAAAAACGGTCTTGTTGTAGATACGGAGTGGACCAGACACAGTGACATACTCGTCGAGGGTTCACGAATTAAGAGAATTGCAAGGAATATCCTCATCGAGGATTGTCCGGAGGGCACGCACATCGTCGACGCCTCCGGTTTATGTGTGCTTCCGGGCATCATCGATGCTCATACACATTATCATCTGGTGAGCAGGGGGACTGTCACCGCAGACTCCTTCTGTGAAGGAAGCAAGCTCGCATCCTTCGGCGGCGTCACCACAGTCGTCGACTTTGCAGATGACAACCACAGGTCGCTCCTCGGGTCCGCAAAGGACAGAAAGAGGGAGATGAGGCCGATGAGCATCGACTACGCTCTGCACCAGGGCGTATACGAGTACCGCGACTCACTCAAGAGCGAGCTCAGGGAGCTCAAGGCAAGCGGAGTGGGGGCCGTCAAGATCTTCACGACGTACAAGAATGTCGGTTATATGGTCGATAAGAGAGAGGATCTCAAGGCAATCTTCGCAATGTGCAAGGAACTCGGACTCATGGTATGCGTCCACTGCGAGGACGACAGGATCATCAGCGAGATCAACGGGAACTGGAAGGGTGAATACCGGCCGATAGATCATGCGGCGCAGAGACCGAGCGAGGCCGAGGCCGAGGCAATCAGATATGTGGGGGGAATCGCACAGGAACTCGACATGCCTGTCTATATCGTGCATCTTTCCTCAAAGAAGGGACTCGAGGTCGTAAGAGATCTCCGCGAGAAGGGCGTGAAGGTCATCGTCGAGACGACGCCGCACTACCTCTTCCTCGATAAGTCAAAGCTCGAGGGGGAACTCGGACCGTTGTACGTGATGACGCCTCCTCTCAGAACGAAGGAGGACAACGAGGCTCTGCAGGAAGCTCTCATCGACGGCGAGATACAGGTTGTTGCAACAGACCACTGCTCGTTCACCTACGAGCAGAAGCTCGAAAGCCATGACTGCAGGACAATATACCCGGGTATCCCGGGAACGGAGGAGCTTTTACCTCTCATATACAACTTCGGTCACACCTCCGGGCAGCTTTCGATGAGCCAGATAGTGTACCTTCTCTCCACCGGACCTGCAAAGCAGTTCGGCCTCTACCCGAAGAAGGGTATACTGAGGGAGGGAAGCGATGCCGACATCGTTCTCTTCGATCCCTCGGAAATCTGGACTATCAGTCGTGATACCACCCACTCTGCAGCAGGCTATACCCCATACGAAGGAACGACGGTCATGGGCAGGGTCAAGATGACGTACCTCAGGGGACGCCTCATCATGGGCGACGGCATCTACCTGGGGCTCGAGGGTGACGGCCAGTTCGTGAAGGCGCACAGGAAATAAAGATAAAAAGCGGAAACACATCCCCCGCGGGAAGCGGGGGACTTCTCTCTCTCAATGCGGAAAATTGTCTCCGCTTATTGAGTCAGATTCAAAGGTTTTATAGGATAGTAGGAGTTATGATCAAAGCATTCGTTTTCGATATGGACGGCGTTCTGACAGATACGGCAAAGGTATCGGTCAGGCTCGTAAGGTCTTATTTTTCGTCTCTCGGCTGGGAGATATCGGAAGAGAGCATCGTTAAAAATCTGGGTAAGGGGATGGAGGCTCTCTTCTCCGACTCCGCCTGTGACATCGGAAAGAGAGTCGACATTGCCGATGCCCTGAGCTATGCCGAGAGGGTATACCCGGAGCTTCTCAAGACGGTTGAACCCGTGAAGGGGGCGGCGGAAATTGTGAGGAATGCACATAAGTGCGGCATAAAGACCGCCGTTGCATCGTCGGCACCTCTTTGGAGGGTGAAGGCCAATATAGAGAGTATGGGACTCGGAGAGGATGACTTCGACCTTGTTCTCAGCCGGAGGGACATCGTCCGCAACAAACCGGCACCCGACATCTACCTTCTTGCCGCAATCAAGCTCGGTCTCGATCCGGGAGAGGCTCTTGTCTTCGAGGATACGGAAAGCGGCATAAAGGCCGCCCTTGCTGCCGGCTCTCCGTGTGCAGTGATGACGGGAAGTCTTACTGCAGCGGACGCAAAGAAGAAGGGCGCCTTGTTCGTCTTCGAGAGCTTCTCGTTCTTCCCGTCGTTCAAAAGTGCGGAGGAGCTTGACGAGGCGCTGAAGACGCTCAGGCATATAGGAAAAGGGGCGAAGAAGTACGGCGCCAACTGGATAACCCCGCTCGGGCGCACACTTCCCATGAACGTCGTGGAGAAGAATGCCGTAGAGGAGGCGAGAGCGGCCATGTACAACGCCTACGCGCCGTATTCGAAGTTCCGTGTCGGAGCTGCAATTCTTTCCGCCGCTACGGGAAGGATATATCGCGGATGCAATATGGAGAACGCATCCTACGGTGCGACGATATGTGCAGAGCGCAATGCAATAACGACGGCTGTGACGAGTGAGGGAGCAATCGGAATCGACCTTGTTGTCATATCTTCCGAATGCAACCCGCCGGCACAGCCCTGTGCGGTATGTCTCCAGGTGATGAGTGAATTCATCAGGCCGGAAACCCCCGTTGTGCTTGTATCAGCAGACGGAACAACGGAGCGCTACATGTATTCGGATCTTCTTCCACATCCGTTCGAATTCGGAGAGTGATCGTGAAAAAGAATCTCTTTATGACTGTTTCTGCAGTCATTCTCATACTGCTTTCGTCATGCACGAGCACGAAGGCCTTTGTAAGCGGCGCCGCCGTCTCTGAAGATCTGACAACAGCTCAGAAGCTTGAATACTACGGCGGAAAGAGTGTGAAGGTCGACCTTCCCGAGATGTACTACAAGGGTGATGACTGGTACGAAAGGATGCTCACCCTCATAGATGAAGCGGAGGACTACATACTCCTCTCGACATTCCTGGGATCCTCGGCTCCATCCCTCGAGCCCTTATTCGACCTTTTGGAGGAGAAGGCTCAAAGCGGAGTTGAAATCTACATGATCATCGACGGAACGTCGAACCTCGACATGACTGAGACAAGGTTTGTCATGACGCCCCTCAATTACCTCAGGGAGAGCGGAATCAACCTTCTCATCTACCAGCCGATAAGCTTCACGCACCTTGTCAATCCCTCATCCATCGTCATACGGGACCACAGGAAGATGCTCGTCGTCGACGGCAGGGTGACCGCAATCGGGGGTATGAACCTCAACTACATATCGATGGGGGCGGGGGAGAAGAGCCAGAGGGACAGCATGTACGTCTTCCATTCGACATCGCTGAGCAATCTCTGCATAGACGAGTTCGTCACCATCTGGAACGAGAGCTCGGTGGACAAGATGGACGGCAGCAGGTACATCCGGAATGAAGAGGACAGCAAGGAGTGCATATACGACGCATGGCTCTTCAACCGCAATGTCTTCAAGAATGACACATCGCTCTCGGGGATGTACGGCTCCCTCATAAACGATGCGGAGAGCTCGGTATTCCTCTGCCCGTATCTTCCGACGGCTGACAGCAGCATGATGGAGAGCATCCGGAGTGCAGTGGAGAGGGGAGTGGATTTCGAAATATGGTGTTCCGTGGACTCCCGCGGCTACGCAAAGGCCGGCGGTGCCTACTCGATAGAGAAGCTCATCAGCGAAACCGGCGTCACATATTACGACGTTTCGGAGGACGAGGACGGCAACGAGCTTCCGATGTTCCATATGAAGGCGATGGTAGTAGATGACAGATACACCGTAATCGGAAGTTCGAACTTCAACTTCCGCTCGATGAATCTCTCCCATGAGCTTGCCCTCGTAGTCGACAGCTCCGAAATGGCTGAGAAAGTCAAAAGTGCGATAAAAGAAGTTGCAGAGAATCCTGTTCTGGTGACAGAGGAGGATGCCGCGGCGGAGAAGAAGGAGTATGGCTCCTTCTTTGCCTACGTCTTTACATTCTTCGGAGGCTGATCATGAAAAGAAGAATAACAACCATCATCATACTGGTTTCCATCGTCTCTGCCCTCACTGCTTCCCCTGCATTCACCTATTCGTTCTCGCAGATGGGCGAGAAGTGCGGAGAGAGTAGTTTCGGTTCCTTTACAGTGGCCCTCGGCTTCTCTCCTGAAAAGGAGAAACCCTACGGAGCTGTGGAGCTCAGTGCGCTTCTGGGCTTCGACAGATTCTTCCGGGGGGTGGACATATCACTCTCGACACCGGTAGTGGCGCTCTCGAACGACGTTTTCTCGTATGCATTCTCGAACAGGGTGCTCTGGGAGCCGACAATAGGACTGCTGGCACAGTACAGATTGAGCGGAGAGAGGTGGCTCTTCGGTTTTCTCCTTTCTCCCTTCAAGTTCACCGATTCCTCCTTCAGCTATGAATTTCTCTCCCCCTATTTCACCTTCGGCCTCGACGGCGGGACGGCATGGGGGATAAGGGTGATGAAGATGACGGGATTTCTGGGGCTCTGACATGAAGAAGAAAATAATAACTGCACTCATCATACTCATTCTTTCACTCTCCGTTCTTCCGGCATCCGCCCGGGACTTTGCCATCATGCTCGGGTGCGGAAACTTCTATTCCCCGAAAGAGGGGATAGCAGTATCGTACGGGCTGACGGCGGGACTGACGGAGAGCGTAGATTTATCCTTCGTCGCCATGACGGAGCTCATTCCCGATACTGGAAGACGCAACATATTCATGCTGGAAGCGGGGATGACACTCCTGGGAAAAAGGAACACGGGAAGCAAGGTTGCGGGAGTGTGCGTGAACACAGTGGTATCCCTCGGCGCCTTCTACCGCAGCGATAACAACGGAGCGGGAATCTATCTCGGCATAAGCCCCCTGACACTCGGCTCTCCCATAACGAGCAGAAGGGAGCGGGGCCTGAGGACAAACGTCGGCTACGACTTCGTCAACAGAAAGCTCATGGTCACATTCTCGCCCCTCGATATCGAAATCTACTTCGTCGGAACCTACCGCGACTGGATTTGAGAGAAAATTCCCGAAAATGTAAATTCTGCATAACCTGTGTCCTTTTCTTTCCTGTACAGGACGACGAGATTATTCCATTTTTGTTTTTGCATACTCTTTAAAAAAATAGCGGTTTGGTATTATGATGAACGCGTAAGGACTTTAAGTCGAAAAACACTTTTAGGAGATTATACATGAAGTATTCTACAGAAGTTGAAAACATGTGTACGGTAAGGTGCGGTGGACAGCACGGCTGTGCTCCGATTCCTGAAGAGGGAAAGTGGGTATATGCCAAGGAGATCAAGGATATCTCGGGTCTCACCCATGGTGTCGGTTGGTGTGCACCCCAGCAGGGAGCATGCAAGCTTACTCTCAATATCAAGAACGGGATCATCGAGGAGGCACTCATCGAGACAATCGGATGCTCGGGCATGACTCACTCGGCTGCCATGGCAAGTGAAGCCATCGTCGGCAGAACAGTTCTCGAGGCTATCAACACGGACCTTGTCTGTGATGCCATCAATACAGCTATGAGAGAGCTCTTCCTCCAGATCTGCTACGGCCGCAGCCAGAGCGCATTCAGTGAGGACGGACTCGTTATCGGCGCAGGTCTCGAAGACCTCGGAAAGGGCACATGCTCACAGGTTGGAACAACCTATGCAACCCGTGCCAAGGGTCCGAGATATCTCAACCTTGCTGAAGGATACATCCTCCGCCAGGCACTTGACGAGAACAACGAAATCATCGGTTATGAGTATGTCAACATGGGTGTCTTCATGGAGAACGTGAAGAAGGGTGTGGATCCTGCAGAGGCTCTCGAGAAGGCGAAGAAGACTTACGGCAGATTTGCTGATGCCGTCAAGTACATCGACCCCAGAAAGGAATGAGGAGGACAAGATGGCTTTATTTGAAGGTTATGAAAGACGTATTGACAAGATTAACGGTGTCCTCAACGGATATGGAATCGCATCGATCGAGGAAGCAAAGAAGCTCTGTGACGAGAAGGGCGTGGATGTCTACAACATCGTGAAGTCCATCCAGCCGATCTGCTTCGAGAACGCATGCTGGGCTTACATCACAGGAGCTGCAATCGCAATCAAGAAGGGCCAGAAGAGCGCATACGACGTTGCAAAGTCCCTCGGCGAAGGTCTCCAGTCCTTCTGTATCCCGGGCTCCGTCGCAGATGACAGAAAGGTCGGTCTCGGACACGGAAACCTTGCAGCCATGCTCCTCAGCGACGAAACGAAGTGCTTCGCATTCCTTGCAGGTCACGAATCGTTTGCAGCAGCTGAAGGTGCCATCGGTATTGCAAGAAACGCAAACAAGGCAAGAAAGGAACCCCTGAAGGTCATCCTCAACGGACTTGGAAAGGACGCTGCAAAGATCATCAGCAGAATCAACGGCTTTACATATGTCGAGACGAAGTTCGACTACTTCACAGGTAAGCTCGAGGTTCTCTCGAGAACACCTTACTCGAAGGGAGAGAGGGCTGCAGTCAACTGCTACGGCGCTGACGATGTCAGAGAAGGCGTTGCCATCATGCACTATGAAGGCGTCGACGTATCGATCACAGGTAACTCCACCAACCCCACAAGATTCCAGCATCCCGTTGCAGGTACATACAAGAAGGAATGCAATGAAATCGGAAAGAAGTATTTCTCCGTTGCATCGGGCGGCGGTACGGGAAGAACACTCCATCCGGACAACATGGCGGCAGGTCCTGCTTCCTACGGCATGACGGACACAATGGGAAGAATGCACTCGGACGCACAGTTCGCAGGCTCCTCCTCAGTTCCGGCACACGTTGAAATGATGGGTCTCATCGGCATGGGAAACAACCCGATGGTCGGTGCTTCCGTTGCAGTTGCAGTCGCAGTTGCAGAGGCTATGAACAAATAAGCTTTCCCGAAGAAAGCAGAGTCGGTCAGTCCGTAAATCCGGGCGGCCGATTTTTTACGCCCTGTATTCCGACAGCTTTGAAAGAGTTGTAAAAATACAAAAGATAACGAACACGCTGTCTGGAATATTCAGTCAAAATTCCCTCCGGATACCGCAAATATGACAGCGGAGAGCAAATTTTGGTTGCATTTCCACCATTCCGGCCTTACTCTCTGATTGTTGGCAAGACCAACAGGGGAAAAATAGTGCTACCATATAAGGCAGCGGAGACCGTCAGAAAATCGTCTGGGGGGGGGCTCTGCTCAGAGTATAGGCTGAGTGTCAAAGAGAAGGGGATTCTGTCGATATTCCTCTTCTTCCTCTTTGCTTCCGTTTCTCTTTTCTCATCTGATATCGCATGGTCATGGAAGAACCCCGGAGAAAATGTCGGGTACTACCGCTATCAGCTGAACGGCGAGAGTGAGAAACGGTGGACAGTCATCGACGGCAGCATTGAAAACATAATCCTTCCCTCA
>CAVFZO010000015.1:0-33271 GCA_963626925.1 Clostridium sp. AM49-4BH | reverse complement strand
TATACAGGCAGAGGACGGGTAAACAAATACAAATGGCAGACATACGAATGCCATATGTATACAAAGTAGCTGTCTAGCAATAGCAGTAGCGGTGTCATGGACGCACCCATGGGAGAGCAATCTCAGCCATGATGCTCTGGTAATTTATTACCGAGTAGTTCACTTGTCAAGAGTATCTTCGAACAGAACAAAGTCGACCTCGACGCTCTTCAGTCGCAGAGCCAGCAGAACCTTGAGGAGATAGCGATAAGAGTAGAAAGTCTCAAGCTGACAGGAAACAGCTGATGGAGAGGGCAAAGCGGATTGTACTTCAAGCACCATTCCTCGAGGACTTCTTCCAAATGTACCGGGAGAGAATTGCAGAAGGAGAGATGGAACTCGGAGACAGCAACACGGCACTTCTTCTCTCAGACATCTATCAAGATAAACAGTCGGAGAGCTATGAAGACTTCGACGAGGATTACTACAGCGACTGAGGGAATCCACATCAGAGGATGACTTCTTGACTGTCGAGAATCTTGAATAGACGAGAGAAGCGAAAGCATCATGGGAGAGATTGAGGTTAAAGGCGGAGAAAACACATGTTCCTGAATATGTGCTTTCTGTTCTTACCCGATTGTGGTATTTTAGCCCCATGAAGAGAGAGCTTGAAGATTACCGGAAGATAGAGAATTCGATAATGAGGGAGTATCGTTCACGGCTCTGGGCACCTTTTATCGATGCTCTCAAGACGTATTCGCTTCTTTCCCCCGGCGACAGAATTGCCGTCTGCATATCGGGAGGGAAGGACTCAATGCTCCTTGCCGTTCTCATGAGAATGCTACAGAGGATATCTGACTTTCCGTTCGAGCTTGAATATATAGTCATGGATCCCGGCTACAGATGTGAGATTCTGGACCGTGTTCAAAAGAATCTCGGTCTGCTCGCCGTCAAGGCGGAAATATTCCGTTCCGATATATTCTCAGTTGTAGAAGGAGCAGGGAAGTACCCCTGTTATCTCTGCGCCCGTATGAGGAGGGGATGGCTTTATAAGAAGGCAAAGGAGAAGGGATGCAACAAGATAGCTCTCGGACATCACATGGACGATGTCATAGAGACAGTCCTCATGGGAATGTTCTACTCATCCCAGCTGCAGAACATGCCGCCGAAGCTGAGAAGCCGTAACTATGAGGGCATGGAGCTCATACGTCCCCTCTACCGCATCAGCGAAGAAGATATCGAGTCATGGTGCTCCTTCAACAACCTCCATTTCATCCGCTGTGCCTGCACTGTGACGAAGAAGAATGAGGAGAACGGCGGGGGGAGCAAGCGCGAAGAGGTCAAAAACCTCATAAAGAGCATGAAGAAGGATAATCCGCATGTTGCTCAATCCATCTTCAACAGCATCCATAATGTATATATCTCAACATTCCCCGGTTACAGAGACGGAGAAGAGAAGGTCTCGTTTCTGCAGCACTACGACGACGTGGAGTCGGACTGAGGCCGTTTTTCTGTTAATTTAAACTTTTTTGTAGCCCATACCCCCGTTTCTTGTTAATATGAGCGGGCCTGTAAATCCTCTGTCATCTTCTTTCGTTGACTGAAGAGGGCGGAGAAGGGCAGACTTTCAACTCAGGGGCCGGGGTAAACCCGGAAAAAGATTTTATGGAATAAGGACAGAAGGTAATGGACAAGACATTTACTAACAAGTACTTCACTGACCGTCAGAATGAATTCGAATCATCGGCAAGAAGCTATCCGAGGAAGTTTCCTTTCGCTTTGAACAAGGCAAAGGGCGTCACAATCGAGGATGTGGAGGGCAATAAATATATTGACTTCCTGTGCGGGGCAGGCACACTGGCTCTCGGACACAACGACGACAGGGTCAACGAGGCTATGATAAACCTCCTCTCCTCCGGTGCTCCGCTTCATACGCTCGACCTTACCACCCCGACCAAGGACAGGTTCGTCGAGACAATCCATTCGATTCTTCCGTTCGGTATGGCGGATGATGTCAAAATCCAGTTCTGTTCACCTTCAGGCACAGATGCAACCGATGCTGCAATCAAGCTATGCAAGATAGCAACCGGCAGAGCGGGTGTCATAGCATTCTCCGGCGGCTATCACGGGATGGGCCACGGAGCAATGGCTGTCACAGGCAACTGCTATGCAAAGAGCCAGGTTCCGAATCTCATGGGCGGCGTACAGTTCATGCCCTATCCCTATTCATACCGCTGTCCGATGGGACTCGGAGGAGAAGAAGGCACAAAGGCCTGCACAGCATATTTCGAACGTCTCCTGAAGGACCCCGAGAGCGGCGTTCCGAAGCCGGCATGTGTCATCATAGAGCCTATCCAGGGGGAGGGCGGAGTCATTCCCGCACCGGTAGAGTTTTTACAGGCGGTGCGCCGTGTAACGGCCGAACTTGATATTCCTCTTATCTGTGATGAGATTCAGTGCGGTATGGGGAGAAGCGGAAAGGTGTTTGCGTTCGAGTACGCCGGAATAGTTCCCGATGTCATTCTTGCCTCAAAGGCTATCGGAGGCACGCAGCCGATGAGTGTCGTCATCTACAACAAGAAGCTCGATGTATGGGGCCCCGGAACACATGCGGGCACATTCAGAGGCAACCAGCTTGCAATGGCTGCAGGCACAGTGGTTATGGAGACGATCTCAAAGCCGGAGTTCCTTGCAGAAGTTGTGAGGAAAGGTAATCTCTTCAAGGAGAGACTACTTTCCCTCCAGAAGGAATGCCCGATTATCGGGGATGTGAGAGGAAAGGGCCTCATGCTCGGCATAGAGTTTGTCGACCCTGAGGGAGAGAAGGACCTCATGGGACATCCGTGTGAAAGCGGCAGAATATGTGCCGAAGTCCAGAAGCTCTGCTTCGAGAACGGACTTGTGATGGAAAAGGGAGGCAGAAACGGCTCTGTAATGAGGTGTCTCACCGCACTCAACATTTCAGACGAGGATCTCGAGAAGGGAATTTCCATCTTCGAGAAGGTCGTCAGAGAGATCAGCCGCCGTTATGTCTGATTTTCCCTCCATATTTGCAAACGATGAAATAACAAGAAAGGAATATGAAGCTGTGGTCGGAAAGACCATGGCTTCTTTTCTCTCCTCGGTGGAGGATGACAGCGCATTCTCGGGAATAAACCCTTATGTGCTGAGAGAGAAGGTGAAAGAGCTCGGCTTCCTCCCCGAAAAGGGCCTGGGTTTCGACAAGACTCTAGAAAAGGTAAGGGATGTGATTCTTCCCTCCCTTCTCAGAACATGGTCGACGAAGTACATGCCCCACCTCCATTCTCCTGCTCTCATGGAGACCATCTCCTCCGAGCTCCTCATCGCCTCCTTCAACGACAGCATGGACAGCTGGGACCAGGGACCTGCCGCGACGGAAATAGAAGTGAGTATGATAGACGGCCTCAGAAAGCTCTACGGTTACACCGATGACGCAGACGGAACCTTTACATCGGGGGGATCGCAGTCGAATATGAGTGCGATAATCTCGGCACGCGACCGCTATTGCATGGAGGAACTTGGATGGGATGTCAAGAAAAAGGGGCTTCCGGAAGAATGGCGTAAGCTCCGGCTATACACTTCCGAGATATCACACTTCTCGATGGATAAGTCGGCCCATATACTGGGACTGGGTTACGATGCCGTCAGGAAGATTCCAGTCGACTCGAAGTACCGTGTGGATATCTCCGCTTTCGAAAGGATGCTCGAAGAGGACACGAAAGAAGGGCTTCTTCCGTTTGCTGCCGTTGCGACAATCGGCACGACCGACTTCGGCTCGATAGACGACATCTCAGCGATGCGTACGCTCTGTGACAGATATCACATGCATCTTCACGCTGATGCGGCCTACGGATCGGCGGCGGTGATGAGCAGTAAGTACAGGTCAAGGCTGGGAGATCTGAGCCTCGCAGACTCGATTACGGTCGACTTCCACAAGATGTTCCTTCTCCCCATATCGTGTTCGGCAATACTTGTGAAGGACAGGTTGCTTCTAGAGCCCTTCGTCCTCCATGCCGACTATCTCAACCGTGAGGAGGACGAGGAGGACGGCTATATAAACCTCGTGGGAAAGAGCATGCAGACGACACGCCGCTTCGATGCTCTCAAGGTGTTCATGGCATTCCAGACGAGGGGAAGGGACGGCTACGACGAAATCGTCACACGTCTTATCGACAACGCTTCTCTTTTCTACTCGATGATAAAGGATGACGATGACTTCATTACTTCGGTCGAACCCGAGCTGTCATCTGTAGTATTCGCACTCAACGCCTCCGACGAGGTGAACAGAAAGGCCAGGCGT
This sequence comes from Clostridium sp. AM49-4BH, assembly GCA_963626925.1. Taxonomy (GTDB): domain Bacteria; phylum Spirochaetota; class Spirochaetia; order Sphaerochaetales; family Sphaerochaetaceae; genus Ornithospirochaeta. The sequence continues at coordinate 28,971 of CAVFZO010000015.1, read as the reverse complement.
GCACTCCTTGACGAGGGGACTGTTATCGGGCAGACGACTGCGGCCGGGCGCGTGATGCTGAAGTTCACGCTTCTCAACCCCAGACTCTCGAGAAAGGACTTCGAGGATGTCATAAGCGCCCTCAGAAGACTGAAGAAAAGTCTTTCATAAAGATTGAGATGCCTCTCTACGGGGCATCTTGTCATGTATAACCTTTGGCGGTAATCGCTTCTGCGGCCCGGCATGCATCTCTCCCCGGCAGCTCTGGAAGTCATACATTAGGGATTTTTCTTTTCCTTCGTCTAAGTAGGAGGCAATCTCTCCTATTACCGATGAGGACGGGAGGCCGCCTCTTGCGATGTAAAGCGGCGCCACAATATCGGCATCGAGAGTACAATATGCACCAGTATGGAAATGGTCCCTGTTTTAAGCACAGCATCGTTTTTTTGTCGGCTTCTGCAATGGCGGCGCCTCCAGAGAACGAATCTCATGCTTTCTTCTCTTCTACATGACATCTGCTGCAATATAACGCTTCACCAGCTGCCTCCACCGCCACCGGAGTATCCGCCGCCAGCATAACCGCTGGAAGAAGATGAAGACGAGGAGGAGGATGATGAGGAGGATGATGATGAGGATGATAATGATGAAAGGTAGCGCGAGAGCTCTGCGCCGTAAGCACTGCGCAGGGCGGAGAAGATAGTGTACCAGACAGCTGCAATATCGGCGTTCGCTGCCATTCTTCCTCTCTCGTACCAGTCAGGATCCTCATACATCAGGCTGCGGTGGCTCTCGACCCATTTCTCCGCAAGTCCCAGTGCGACTGCGTATGAAAGGAGTGCTCCGTATTCTTCTCTTGTATCGCCTTCTCCTCCCTCCTGTGCTATGTATGTTCTGAGGCCGAGACAGCGCTCGTAGATGTCATGACCATATTGGCTCTTCTGCTCGAGGTGACTCGAGATGAATGTTCCGAGAAGTATGGAAATGACGTTGATGATGACGGCCCAGATTATTTCGGGGGCGTTGAGAAATGTCGTCTCCGCAAGTGAAAGAAGAATCAGCGCAGCCAGAAATGCTGAAAGAGATGGCAGGGCGACAGCTGTTATTCTTTTTGCCTTCGTCCATATCTCCCTCCGGTTCTGATAGAGCGAGCCCGATACGGCAGATATTACATAGATGATGACAAGGATGAGCGAGAAGAGAAAGGAGAGAATGCCGGGGAACTTCGCCGCCATGAGGATGCCGTCGGCAATTGAAAGGATGAAGAATGCAAAGACCAGTATGCTCTCGAGTTTCGTGCTCAGTCTGTTCTTCAGACTCTTCTCACCCTCGGAGAACTTCTTTCTCATCTTCTTTACAACCTTGCTGTTGTACGAGGATGAAAAGGAGGAGCTTATGATGGAGTAGAATGTCGTGCGGTCGCTTTTTCCCCTGAAAACAAGCTTGAAAAGACTTTTCTCGATTTCCTCCGCTTCCTCGGGAATGTTCATGAGCTTCATTATGGTGAATTTATTGTCACCCCTGTCGATGATTTTGACGTATCCCTTCTCCGCCCAGTAGAGAAGCATTGCAATTAGGTCTGTATCGGGCCTGGCCTTGGAGTCTTCGAGAATGTATCTGACTTCCATCGGAGTGAGATTGCCGGGAATATCGGAAGAGGGAACAGGGACGTAGGGTCTGTCGCGTCCGAAGAGAAACCATATGACGAGTGTAAGGATGAAAAGCGCAAGGGAGAGAACTATCGAGATTACAAGAAAGACAGAAGAGCTGTCCTTTCTGTTCTCAAGACCTGTCCAGTAGCCTTCGTCCATCTCTACACGGAGTGTAAGCGCCCCGTAGTTCATGAGGCCGCTCTCAGCGCCATAGACAGTGAGGCCGTCGTCGTCCACAGCAAAGAATCCTGCCTTTGTCGAACCCTTTTCCCCGACGGTGACCCATATTCTGCTGCTGTCGATTTTCTCCGGAAATGTCACCGACCATGTTATGTTCCATATAGGGGTGTCCCAGTCAGGCGATATTATATTGTAGTAAAGCTCGTCATAGCCTTTTCCGAGGTCTCTTCCGAGAGAGTAGTCATATTCGATAATGTACTCCTTGCCTCCCTTTATATAGCTCTCATCCGAGCCGAGGTAGAAGCGGTAGTAGCCGTCTTCATTTTCCGCTTTGAAGAGGTCATCGCTTCTGAATGAACTCACCGTTGCTATGACAGGGTCGGCGAAGTTGCCGTCGGGATTCGGGAACCTGTACTGGATATCACGGTAGATGCCGTGGGAGGATCTGGAGAAGTCGACCCAGATTGTCTCCTTTATGTGGAGCGTCGAATCGGGCAGGGCCGTTATCTCTATATCATAGGAATCGATAATGAAGTTTTCGGCTCCGAGAGAGAAGGCGAGAAAGAGGACGAGAAGGGTTAGTACGGCTTTCTTCATGTAAATCTCCTTCTCTGATTATAGACGCAGAGGAGGCTCTTTTCAAAGTATTTCCCTCTTATCATCAATGAGGTGTTGTGCTACCCTCATGGCATGAAAAAAGTCTTGGTTGGTATGTCGGGCGGTATCGACAGCTCTGTCGCCGCAGCACTTCTTAAGGAGCAGGGGTATCTTGTCGAGGGAATCACGATGCTCATATGGCGTAAGGATTCCCCATATCCGGCACCGGTCTCATCGAACAGCTGCTACAATCCAGAAAAAGAAGAGGACATACGTGAAATCGAAGAGATATGCCGCAGAATCGGCATCGTCCATCATACCGTGGACTGCTCGGATCTCTATGAATCGACTGTCCTGAAAAACTTCAGGGAGGAGTACATGAACGGACGCACTCCCAATCCCTGCATATGGTGCAACAGCCGCATCAAGTTCGGTGCCATGGTCGACAAGGCCAGGGAGCTCTTCGATTTCGATTACTTTGCAACAGGACACTACGCCCGTATAAGAAAGAATGAGAAAAACGGAAGGTATGACCTCCTGAAGGCCGTCGACGGGAAGAAGGACCAGTCATATTTTCTTTCACGCCTGACTCAGGAGCAGCTCTCCACGACGCTCTTCCCCCTCGGGGAGATGACGAAGAACGACGTCAGGAAGATCGACGTCTCGCTCGGCTTCCACAGGGAGGGGATGAGCGAGAGCCAGGATTTCTACAGCGGTGACTACACCGACCTCCTGGAGGTCGATGACAGAGAGGGTGACATCATCCTTGCAGATACTGGACGGAAGGTCGGAGTGCACAACGGCTTCTGGCACTATACGATAGGGCAGAGAAGGGGACTGGGAGTCTCATATTCAGAGCCTCTTTACGTAGTCTCCCTCAATCCGGAGAAAAACGAGGTTGTCGTCGGAACTGAGAAGTACATAACGGGACAGGGTGTTGTCTGTCTCAATCCCAACTGGGTCGGAGAGACTGATTTCGAGGGCAGAAAAATATACTCTGCAAAGATACGCTCCACATCCCCCGGTGTCCCCGCCACTGCAGAAAAGACCTCCGGAGGATTTAATCTGACATTCTCCTCGGCAGTGAAAGCCCCGACTCCAGGGCAGAGCGCCGTCGTCTACGACGGAGAGAGGGTCATCGCATCGGCAATCATAGAGAGAGCCGTGACGGCAGACTAGAAACTGTACCTGTAGCCTATACGGGTGCAGAAGAGACCGGTGATCATGAGAAGGGTCCCGATTCCGTCATCGCCTGCGAAGAGGAAGACATGATTGAGAGTCGTCTCACCCGTCGATTTATCCTTCGTTACGATGAGGGCGTAGAGCGGGACGTTGGTCTCGAGATAGATGCCGTTGTGTTCATTGAAGTTCCATCCCAGTCTCAGTCCCAGCTCTGCAAAGCCTCCCGCTATCGTTCCGAGGGAGGCGAGATTGACATAGAGTCCTGCAATTCCCGCCGAAAGATCGAGGTCGATCGCGCTGCTTCTGACGACATCGAACTTTGCGTAGATGTCCCCCGCATATGCAAGTGTGAGGCTGCCCTTGAGGGCCTGCCAGAACTGCTCACCTCTGCTTATTCCCTCCCCCGGCTCCTGCAGCATGCTGTAGATGACGAGGTTCGGAAAGCCCGAGTCGAGGTTGAGTCCGAATTCCCAATCCCCGACATCTCTGCTGACTCCTATCTGGCTTACGTAGATACTGCTTCCCGTGTGGAGGTTCCACTGGGAGCCTGATTTCTCGAATGCATAAAGCGAAAGAGGCAGAAGAAGTGCCAGAACGAGCAGTACCATCAGTGTCTTTTTCATCATTTTTCTCCTTGTGTCACCTGACTTCAATCAGTGAATAACGTCTTGTGCCGAGCCCTATGCTTTCGGCATATTCCAGTCCCTGTTTCCAGTTCGTATCCGGATGGAGGGTTGTGAAATGGTCGTGGCTGTGATCACATTTTCCGCTCAGAGCCGTTCCGGGGTTGACGGGGGAGGCGTTGACTGCATCCGCACATGCCTGATCGAGAGCTACAGGATCGAAGGATGCGAAAAGGCCGATGTTGGGGACTATCGGAAGATCATTCGTGCCGTAGCAGTCGCAGAGGGGGGATACGTCGATTACGAGGCTTATGTGGAAACACGGCCTCTTCTGGACGACGGCCTTTGCATATTCCATCATCCTCATATTGAGCTCTTCGGCAGAGTTATCGACTGTCGGAACAATTGCGTTCACCGGACAGACGGGAAGACAGCGGCCGCATCCGACACACTTCTCTCTGTCGATGGAGCACTTCCCGTCAGTGAAGATCTGTGCCGAGTGTGCACATGAGTGTGTGCATTTACGGCAGCCGATGCACCTTGAGGTCATAACCCGCGGCTTTCCCTGGTTATGCATCTCCATCTTTCCTCTTCTCGAGCCCGAGCCCATTCCGATGTTCTTCAAAGCACCTCCGAAGCCTGTCGCCTCGTGGCCCTTGAAGTGTGTGAGGGAGATGAAGATGTCTGCATCCATTATGGCGCGTCCGATCTTGGCTTTCTTTACGTATTTTCCGTCGACCGGCACTTCGGTGTCGTCGTCGCCCTTTACTCCGTCAGCTATGATGACGTGGGCTCCTGTCGTGAGGGGGCCGAAGCCGTTGAGTGATGCCGTTTCGAGATGGTCGACTGCATTCTTTCTCGAGCCGACGTAGAGTGTGTTGCAGTCGGTGAGGAAGGCCTTCCCTCCGTTCTTCTTTACTCTGTCGACGACTACCTTCGCCCAGTTGGGCCTCAGGAAGGCCAGATTGCCGCTCTCTCCGAAGTGGAGTTTCACCGCCGCGTAGTGGTTGTTGAAATCGATAGTGTCAAAGCCTGCTTCACCGATAAGTCTGTCGAGCTTTTCGAGTAGGCTCCTGCCGTCTGTTGTACGCAGATCCGAATAATAAACCCTGCTTTCCATGTTATCCTCTTTGAGAGAGTTTAACACAGAAGAGTAAAGGGCGCTATTTTTCTTTGTCCTTGAATTTCACGATGGATTCTGTCTTACGGAATATCTTCTCGAAGCGCTGGAGTTCGCTTTCGCTGAGGGCGGCCCTCTCAATAAGGTCGGAGAGGAACTGCTCTGTCCACTTCTTCTCCTCGTCCCATTTGTAGTAGCCGATTTCACTGAGATTATCCGACATTCCTTCAACGGCCCTGTCTATTCTTTCCTTCGTCACCGCGACAAGGCCCGTTTTGTATTCCATCCCGCCTGTGAAGAGTGCGTAGCATATGATCTGCACAGCCTGGCTGAGGTTGAGCGAGGGAAAGAGCGGGGAGGTTGGGATCGTGCATATTGCGGCACACATGTTCACTTCGTCGTCCCTGAGGCCGTCGGCTTCCCGTCCGAATACTATCGAGACCTTCCCCTCCGGGAGGGACTTTATCTTCTCGGAGAGCTGCTGGGGGGAGTATGAGCTCATCTTTCTGAACTTTCCTCTTCTTCTTGTCGCCCCCACAGTGAAGATGGAGGATGAGAGGGCCTCCTCAAGGGTGGGGCAGCGCTTCGCGTTTTCCCATATATCCGCGGCATGAAGGGCGAGAGTGCGTACCCTGTCCTCGTCATAGGTCCTTCCGCCGACTATCGTGAGCTTAGTAAGCCCCATCGTCTTCATCGCCCTGCAGACCGAGCCTATGTTGGCTCCGTCCTGTGTATCTACAAGAACTATCTCGATTCTGTCGTTTCCAGCTGTACTATCCATGTAATCAATTCTATTCAGATGTCTTCTTTTTTTCTATAATAAGGGGAGAACGAGGAAAAAAATGGAAAGGAACAAGGTTGCAGAAAGGGTTCTCATATTCATCGGGTTAGTGCTTGCGCTTGCGATTCTCAAGATCGGTGCGTCCGTAATCATTCCGTTTGCAATCGCCATATTCGTATTCATGCTTGTGAGTCCGCTTATGGAGAAGATGAAGAAGATCGGCTTCCCGACTGTGATCTCCATTGCCCTGATTCTTCTGATCACGACGCTCTTCTGCCTCTGCTTCGTCTACATAATCATAGCAATGATAAATGTCCTGATGGCGGAGCTTCCGACGTACCTGAATAAGGTGACTGTATTCGATGACTATATCTCCTCCTGGATCAGGGACCTTTTCAATATCGAAAGGGATGAATTTCCTTCGATAATCAAGATGCTCAACATCGACTGGGCACAGTACATGAAGACCATACTCAGTACTCTCTCGTCGGCTTCGGCGTCGATTGTCGGCGATGTGGCGATGGTGATTGTTTATCTTCTTTTTCTCCTCATGGAGGAATCCACGATATTCCCGAAGATTCACGCCGCGTTCCCCGAATCGAAGAGAGAGGCTTCCGTCCTCGTAAGAAGGGTGGCGAGGCAGACATCCCGCTATCTTTCTGTAAAGATTCTCATAAGCCTTGCGACGGGCGCATGCTTCTACCTTATCGCGATGCTCAGCAGGATGGACTTCCCGCTTGTATGGGGTGTTCTGGCATTTCTTCTCAATTTCATTCCGACGATCGGAAGTATCGTCGTGACTATCCTTGCGACATTCATGGCCGCCATCCAGTTCATGCCGCAGTGGGGTATTGTGATAGTCGTATTCCTGGGCTTCCTTGCAACGGAGATGATTCTCGGCAACATCATTGACCCCAAGCTCCAGGGTGCACAGCTTAATATGTCTCCGCTCATCATTTTAATCATGCTTGCCATCTGGGGCTATATCTGGGGAATTGCAGGAATGTTCCTCGCAGTCCCGATCACCTGTGTCCTGCAGGTCGTCTGTGCAACGATTCCCTCCCTCAGACCTCTCTCTATCATGCTCTCTTCGGGCGGTAATCTCGAAAAATGCGAGGAGGAGTAATATATGGAAATAATCTGTCTCGATCTTGAAGGGGTTCTCGTTCCCGAAATATGGATTGCCTTTGCCGACAAGGTCGGCATTCCCGCCCTCCGCCGCACTACCCGCGACGAGCCCGATTATCATAAGCTCATGGCATGGCGTATGGATATTCTGAGAGAGAATCATCTCACCCTTCGTGATATACAGAACACGATTGCTCAGATAAAGCCTCTTGACGGCGCAGTGGAGTTCCTTGAGAAGGTGAGAAGCCTCACGCAGGTCGTCATTCTCTCCGACACCTTCGAGGAGTTTGCATCTCCTCTGATGCGGGAGCTGGGGTGGCCGACAATTCTCTGCAACAGCCTTGTCGTCGATGGTGACAACATGCTTTCGGATATCAAAATGAGGATCGAGGACGGAAAGAGAAAGGCGATAGATGCATTCAAGAGCCTCAACTACCGCACCTTCGCAGCCGGTGACAGCTACAACGACCTCACCATGATAAAGAGAGCCGACAGCGGGGCGCTCTTCCGTGCTCCGGCGAATATTCTCGAGGAGTATCCGGAACTTCCGCTCTGTACGACGTACGACGAGTTCTACGCCGTCATCGAGGATTTCGTCAGAAGCGGAAGGTAGTCCTTTCGTCCCCGATAAGTGTGTCCGGGCCGTGTCCGGGATGGACGACGGTATCTCCGTCGAGGGCGAGTAAATCCCCCAGGCTCTTTCTGAGGTCGCCTAGGCTTCCTCCGAGGTCTGTGCGTCCTTCTCCTCTGTAGAAGAGGGTGTCTCCGGAGAAGAGAAGTCCGTCATCCTCCGAATATAGTGATACCGAGCCCGGAGTATGGCCGGGTGTTCTCATGACACTGAAGGGTCCGATTTCCTCCGGGTAATCGACGGGAAAGATATCATCCGGGATGCTGTAGAGGGAGAGGGGAATGCCGAATGCGGAGAGGTATTTTCTGTTCTCCTCCAGAAGAAAGAGGTCGCTCTTTTCGAGGTATACGGGAGTTTCGGGAAAGAGGGAGAGCACATTCCCCAATCCCATTATATGGTCGAAGTGGCCGTGCGTCAGAAATAGGGCGGTGAGCTTCCCCTTTTCTTTTATGAGGCTGCACATCCTTTCGTTTCCGTCCGGGGCGTCGATGAGAAATACCTCATCCCCCCTCTCGATGAGATAAGAGTTGGTGCTGAAGAGCCCGCAGGTGATTTTTGTCGTTTTCATGGCTCCATTGTAGCATAAAAATACCCGGGCTTTCTTCCCGGGCTCTCTCATCCTGATTTCTCTTATTTGTTAGAGTAGTTGATCTGGGCTTCTCTGCCGTTGATGTCCCTGCCGTTGAGAACGCTGATTGCCTTCTCGCAGTTTTCCTCGCTCATCGTTATGAACGAATACTTGTCATGGACGCGGAGGGAATATATGTCGTCTCTTGTGATTCCGAGTTCCTTCTGCAGCAGTAGCGAGAGGTTCTTTGCATAGAGGTGCTTCATCTTGCCGACGTTGAGATAGAGAGTCTTCGCATCCTCGGGGAGGGACTTCTTCTCGCCCTGTGAAGAACTCTCGCTTCCGCCGTTCTTATGCTCCTTCTCCTCAGCCGGTCTTTCCTTTCTTTCCTTTCTTTCGCTTCTATCACTTCTTTCGCTTCTTGGACCGTTCTTCGGAGCCGAGAGCAGCTCCTTGAGAAGCATAGCCGAGAAATAGCCGCGGCGTGTGAACGGAACGTTCTGCCGTATTGTCTTTCTGATGGCTTCAATCTCGTCCGGGTTTTGGCATGAGCCGATCTTGCCCATGATTCTATCGATAGTCTCTTTCAAGACTTCCTGTGAAAGCTCTGTCTTATCACTTTCCATTGTTATCTCCTGTACACGCCCGCATGGGTGCGGGGTTGAAAAATAAGACGTTGTGAATGGGTAAACGCCTTTGTGTCCGTCCTTTTTCAGATGAGAGACCGGGCCGACAGTGATAGAATAATTAGCTCACTTCTCATTTGTCAACGGCTCATCGGTTTTATGTACATGCTTCTTTCTCTGTGATAATATTTTCTGGATGATAACACGAGAGGAACTCTTCAGAGAGACGGAAGAGAAGATTGAAAACACCACGCTTAAACTCAGATCCCATTTCTTCGATCTCGGGATAATGCTCTTCCGTAATCCCGATCTCCTTCCGGGAGGAATGGGGGTCAGCCTTGTAAAGGCCGCAGAGAGCGCAGAGACGGCACTGAGGGAGGCTGAAGAGAAGAAAAGCGATGACGAAAGCTTCTCCAATGAATATGACTCGAAGAAGAGGAAGAAGATAGAGAAGGACGACAGGCTCGAACAGCTGAGGGAGAGCGAGAGGGAGATAAGGCTCAGGCTCGGGGCACTCATCTACGAGCAGTGCTCTCTCGATCTTCTTCCCCGTGAAAGTTTTTCCTCTGTCTATGCAGATACCGACGAGGAGAAGAGCCTTGCGGAGAAGAGCCGCTCACGCTCCTTCTGGTCACGGCTTCGTTCTTCCTCGGCCCTCAGCCGCATGAAGCGGAGCGACAGGGAGCGATATCTCGACTATTCATCGTTCGCCGACAACGACGTCACAGCCATTCTTATATCAGGAGAAAAAGCGCAGAACCTCATCAAAGAGCTCAGCGATGTGAAAAATGAAAGGGTAATGCTGACTGATGAGGATGAGAAGCTTGAAGAATACCTCTCTGAAAATCTCTCAAGGAGAAAGAACCTCGAGAAAGGAGGGATGGAGGAGGACGGCAGCTCTCTCGAGACAAGGAAGGCCGAGTTTGATGAGTGTATCATAAACTACGGCAACTATCTCTATGACCGTGGCGGCTCATGGATAGGGGAGAACACTCCGACGGAGGTGCTTGACACGCTTCAGCTCATTCTCGAGAACCAGAACGAATACGGAAGCCTCTTGAAGAAAAGGGAGCAGCTCCAGAAAGAGGCGAAGGCCGATGACTACAAGGCCCTCATCGAGGAGGAAAGGAACAAGATCCGCATCCTTGAGGAGGAGAAAAGCAGGATAGACACCCAGATTGACGAGATATCGAAAGAGATAGAGAGGCTGGAGGGCCTCGTCGAGAGACTCGTCAGAACGCAGGAGCAGAAGTAAAGGAAATCATTTCTCCCGTTCCCGGATGCCTGAATGTGATTGTTTCGGCGTGGAGACAGAGCCTTTCCCCCTCATCACGTCTGCCGTAGAGGTTGTCGCCGATGATAGGGTGTCCCAGCCCCGATGCGGCGTGAACTCTGAGCTGATGTGTCCGTCCCGTATGAGGGGAGAACCTTACACGGGTGCAGAGTTTTCCGTTGTGTCTTTCGACGCTCACTCTCTCCCAGTGGGTGAAAGCACTCTTCCCCTCTTCGAAATCGACTATCTGCACCGGACGGTGATCCACATCCAGGCGCATGGGAAGGTCTATATTCCCTTTCTCTTCTTTGATTACGCCTTCAAGAAGGGCGATATATGTCTTTCTGACCTCACGCTTCTCGAACTGGAGGGATAGATCCTTCTTCGCCCGGGGATTGAAAGCAAGCACCATCAGGCCCGAGGTGTCCATGTCGAGGCGGTGTACGTGCGCTGTTTCCGGAGATGATGGAAAGAGGGTATGGAAGCGGTAGGAGACGCTGTCTCTCTTCTCCTCTCCGCGCCCCGGAACACTGAGCTCTCCCGCCCTCTTGTTCACCACTGCGATATCACTGTCGAGGTAGATGTAATCCAGACCCAGCATCGACGGAAGAAGAAGGCCGCAGCGCTCGCTGCAGGGCGGTGTGTAGACGATCTTGTCAGAGGATGGGGAATATCTGAACTCCGCCAGTCCCTTTATCTCCCAGCCCCGTTTGAGCGCGGTGTTGATGAGCTTGAGGCCCGCACATTCCCCCGTCCCCGTCGGAGAGTGGGGCGGAAGTCCCCTTATCTTCTCTCCTCTCCAGTTGTAGAAGCGGAATATCCTGCCGTATTCCTCCTGTGCCGCAGCGCTGAGGGCATGGCGCTCGTCCTTCAGACTCCCGTCCCCCTCTTCGATGAGGCGTGTAAGCTCATGGATCCTGCTGTCGTAGAGAAGCATGTATTCATCCCAGTCCTTTTGAGAGAAGCATGTATGTACATATCCCGGGATATTGTATATTCCGCTGAGAGCTCCCGAATAGCCGTAGAGGATCTTTCTCTCTCCCTCTTTTGTCTCGGCAATAAGAGTGCCGAGCATGACCCCTTCCTTCAGTAGTGAGACGGGGTATTCATCCGACGGCGGGAACGAGACCGAGCCTGTGCGCCGTATTCTGTCGACGAGAGCTTCCGCTTCGTCTTTTGCATCCTGTGTAAGGAGAAAGAAATCCATGGCTTCATTATGGATTTTTCCCTCATGAGTGGGAATAGGTGTTGCAATATCCTCCCCAAAGACCATAATTCTCCTTATGGCAGAAGACAGGAAACTACTCAAAAGAACATTGATGACTTTTATCGGACAGATAATCCTCGGAACCGGGGCGGGGCTTCTCAGATCTTCAACCCTCGGAACCGATCCCTACCAGTGTTTTACGCGTGCCATGGCCTCGATAAGTGTTTTTGACTACGGAACGACGTTCATCATCATAAACGCCGTCTTTCTTGTCCTGATGGTCATCTTTGCACGCTCATATATCGGGATAAGCACCTTCTTCAACATGTTCCTCCTCGGCTACATCATCGACTTCTCCGCCGGCCTGGCAGAGAATCTCTTCGCGCCGGAGACAATCGAAGTGAAGTTCCTGCTTCTTTTCTCGTCCCTCATATTTCTCTGCTTCGGATCTGCACTCATATTCACAGCCGATCTCGGTGTTTCGACCTACGACTGGATAGCACTGCGCCTCGCAGAAGTACAGACGAGAATATCTTTCAAGTGGATCAGAGTGTTTACAGATTCGATGTGTGTCCTCATCGGACTCTGCTTTTCTATCATTCTGGGAGTCGGAACGGTCATAACAGCCTTCGCCCTGGGCCCGGTCATATCTTTCTTCAGAAAGTATGTAACCGAGCCTCTTCTCGGCGGAAAATCGGCATAAAAAAGTCGGACAGGGCGGATTCGAACCGCCGACCCCTTGGTCCCGAACCAAGTACGCTAAGCCTCTGCGCTACTATCCGAAACAGCATGATTATAATCACAAGGGGAGAGCGTGTCGAGACGGTTCTTTTTCTTTTGTCGGTGAAAAAGGGCGATTATCGACAATACGTCCTTTCTTTTCCTCCCTTTTTGCGTCTATACTGCTCCGGTGTCATCATAACGCATGGAGAGGAAAGGATGGGAGTCATAAAATTCGTCAGGAAGAAGAGGACATTCCTCGCATACTGTTTCTACGGTTTTCTTGCGACTCTTCTGGAGACGGGACTCTATTCCTTATTCTATTATACCTTCGGAGCACCCAATATATTCTCGACAATTACGGCGTGGATCCTCACAGTAATCTTTGCCTTCTTCACGAACAAGATCTTCGTCTATAAAAGCAGGGTCTGGAAGGCCGCCACTCTTCTGAGGGAGATGGCCGCATTCTTTTCCTGTCGCATAACGACGGGCGTCATCAACGCAGTATGGATGTTCGTCTTCGTCGACGTGCTCCATTTCAGCGGGGTCGTGATGAAGCTTCTTGCGGCTCTCGTCGTCGGGATCATCAACTATACTGCCGGACTATTTGCAATCTTCAGAAAAGAGAGACCTTCCATCAAAGAAGAAAACGAGCCCTGAGTCTCTTTCGTCCATTAACTCGACGCCGGTAGACTTGTTCCTCTGTTCCATAATCCCTCTCTTTCCGTTTATCATTGCTTATGGAGCAGATTATGGGCGAAATCAGAAAATACAGAAAAGGCGAGATCATTAGCAGGGAAGGGGACTTTGAACTCTGGATGTACGATCTTCTTTACGGAAAGGTCGGAATCTATGCCGCATACGGTACGCCTCATCAGGTTGAACTGAGCATCAACGAGGCACCGACATTCTTCGGAGAGCTCGGCTTCATCGAGAGCATGCCCCGTTACGGTACTTCTGTGGCGCTTGAAGACTGCACTGTGGAAATCATCAACCACGATAATCTCTCCCAGTATTTCGCTACGAAACCCGCAAAAGTCATGGCCATAATGGAGAGTCTCTCGTTCAGGGCACGCAACATCTACCGCCATTACGCAATGGCGTGCGACACCATGGAGGAGTATGTGGAGACAGTGCAGAGCGGGGAACCCGTTACAGAAGAGCTCAAGGAGAGGATGATGAAATTCGCCCGCGCATCAAAGCGCATAAAGACGAAGCACGGCCACATCTTCGGCCTTAAGTGAAATCGCAGACATCGGCGTCTGCAGCTCTGATGAGATCCTCGGGTTTTAGTTTTATGAAGCATCCCCTGACGCCGGCAGAGACGCAGACATAATCTTCAAGGAGCGCCGTCTCTTCGATAAATGTCGGATACTTATGAGTCATTCCGAGCGGAGAGCAGCCCCCGCGGATATAACCGGTGTTCTTCTGCAGCTCGTTCAGAGGGAGAAGGTCTATCTCCTTACTTCCGGTAAGGGCTCGTGCCTTCTTGAGTGATATCGAGAAATCTGCAGGGAGGCAGAAAACGAACAGCTTCTTCTCGTTCGAGCGCATGACGATGGTCTTGAAGACGACTTCGGTACTGAGACCTGCAGCCGAGGCTATGTGCACGGCATCGAGATGTTCCTCGTCCCATTCGTATTCAAATGTCGTATATTCCACGGCGAGACTGTCGAGGATTCTCATCGCATTGGTTTTCATGGCCCGATTATAGCCGTTTCGGAGAGGAATATACATACAGAATGACCAGGAAAGAAAGGTTTGAGAACAGAAAACCGTTTGTTCGCAAAGACCTCATCAATGCAATCAGACGAAACATCTGAGTTTTATTTTTAAAATTCAGCATGTTGATAGATAACTCCAGGCAAAAACATAAGAAAGGTTATACGAAGAATACGAAAGAACATCAAAAGAATATGAAAGAACATGAGATGAAATCGTTTACATTTTTTTCTTGACAACCTCATTTCTGTATAGCAAGAATTTGCTTATGAGGAATAAGTATCAAGAAAAATGATACGTTTGTATTTATTGGATTTGTTGTTTTAGGAGGATTGAAATGAGGAAACTAACAGTTGTATTGCTTGTTCTGGCAGTAGTACTAACATCCGTATTTGCAAAGGGAGCGTCTGAGACACAGACATCCGCTAAGATGGAAAAGCCGACAATCACGTTCGTGCACGGCTATTATCATGAGGAGTCGGAATGGCCTGCTGCGGCTCAGATGAGACAAATCTACAAGGATTTCGCAGATATGCACAAAGACGAGTTCAACTTTGTTGCAGTTCCGGATTCCTCGGGAGCAGAGGGGATCTATAATACCGCACTCAACGATATCAGCAGCGGTAAGTTTTATGACATTGCAGATTTCGGAGGCTGGGATATCGTTCCTGTTGCAAGTGCGGCGGGGTTGATTCTAGATTTGAAACCTTATCTGGATGCTGATCCTGATTTTACAGCCGGTGCGGGAGTCTGTTACAATCAGAACCTGACTTCTGACGGCAGGATTTATTCCGTCAGAGAGCAGATCGAGGCTGTCGGATTCTGGTATAATGAAGCATTGTTCAAGAAAGCTGGAGCAAAGGTGCCCGCAGAGTGGCAGACATGGGCGGACTTTGAAGAAGCAGTTCAAAAGCTTGTTAAGGCAGGAATTACACCGTTTGGTCTGAATGCAGGCTGGCCGACCAATATTCTCACAGCCGGTCGTTTCCAGGCTGATTATTCCACTCGTGCATTTTATGAAAAGGGTTCAGATGTAATGACTTTTGATGACCCTGCGTTCCGTGAAGTAATGACATTCATGCAGAAACAGGTTCTTCAGCAGATTGATTCCGCAAATTTCGGTCCGGGCGGTGACGACGACGAGCAGTATCGCAGCGATTTCTTTGATGGGAAGACAGCTATGCTCTTCAACGGAGTCTGGGATGCAGGCGGAAGTGTGGGCTGTATGGCAGGAGCAGAGAACATAAAACCGGCTAACTTCCCAACAAACGAACCGGGCAGACGTGCATCTCTTATGTCCGGTGGCACAGGTTTAGTCGTATCCGGATCCCTTACAGATGCTCAGACTGCTGCATGTATTGAATTCATCAAATACATGACAAGTGAAGAAATTGCCAACAAGATAATTGCTTACGGAATCGGTATGGCTCCCAATACGAAGGTTGATTATATGTCACTCCTTGATAAGGTGGATGCACCGGAGGCAAAACTGCTGGTCTCTGCATGCCAGCTATGTATGGCTGCCGATTATCAGGCTCTCGGTCTTGGAAATCAGTTCGGAGACTATGAGGGAGAAATCCAGGCAAAATATGCCGGGTTGAAGAGCGGTTCAAAGACTGTAAACGATGTTATTAGAGAGCTGGATGCTGTAATTGTGGCAAGCGCACTATAAAATGCATCCGGGAAGGGGTGTTACAAAGCTTCGGTAAGCAGTAGCGCCCCTGTTTCCTAACTTTTAACCTTGATATTGTGTTATGAAATGATGACCGGGGGACCGGCCCCGGGTTATGCATAAATAAGAGCCACTCCGGGTAATCTCATAAATCACGGAAGATTGCAGCACAACTTTATTTATGAATAGAAAACGATGCCGGTTACCTCTAAAAGAGCAAAACGGGAGACAACTGCAGGAGAAGAGATGCGGGGCCGGAATGAAAATCAGGATTCTGCCTTCTTATTCGGGAAAGGGGGTCATATTTAAATGAAAAAGGAAAAAGGAAGAAATGGCGTCGGTTTACGGTCGGTAACCAATAAGAAAACATGGTTTGTCATTGCCTTTCTTACTCCATGTACAATCTTGTTCCTGGTCGTCTATGCATATCCGCTGGTTACGATATTCTTCACTTCCTTCAGCTCCTGGAACTATACTAATTTCACGGCACCGGAGTTCCTCGGCTGGGACCATCTTTTCGATAATTATGTGAAGCTGTTCCGCTATGATGCAAACTTCAAGATGGCATTGATGAACTCTCTGAAATGGGTTTTTTTGACTCTGTTGATTCAGGTTCCATTTACCATTCTTGTTGCATTAACCCTGTCGAAGAAAATGAAGGGGTGGAAATTTACACGTAATGTATTTTTGATTCCGAACATCATCTCCACTGCAGCTATAGGTCTTATATTTCTTAACATTTACAGCCCTTCAAGGGGTATTGTCACAGAATTGTTCAACAGAATCCGGCCGGGTGTAGATGTAAGTGTTTTTTCCAACCCGACGCTCGCATTCTGGGGTATAACCTTAACATTCATTTTCTTTGGAGGATCAAACTGTCTTCTTCTGCTGACACAGATCTTTTCCATTGATCAGAACATTTACGAAGTTGCACTTATTGAAGGCGCATCCGGCAGACAGATTGACTGGTATATTACATTGCCGCTTCTCCGTCCGATGATCGGTACCATTTCAGTCATGGCTGCAAATTACTCGTTATTACTTTATAACGAAATTGCACTGATTACTTCCGGCGGTCCCGATAATGCCACATATTCGTTGAGTTACTATATATATAAAACATCTCTTGGCAGTACAAAGCTCAATTTTGCACGGGGAAATACTGCGGGAGTCATCCAGTTCATTCTTGGAATCATCATTGTCTGTCTTATTAACCGTGCTTTCAGATCAGAAGCATCGGATTGAGAAGAAGAGGGATGAAAATGAGACGGAAAATATTTCGCACAATTGTTGTAAAAACGCTGCAATACTTATTAATGATGTTTGTCACCCTGATTTCTATATATCCGATTTTCTGGGTGTTTATTAATTCTTTCAAAAAAACTCCCGGAGGCCTGAATCTTCCACAAGAGTGGGTTTTTGATGGTTATATTACCATATTCACAAAACTGAATATCGGGAGATATTTTCTGAACAGTCTTGTAGTTACGTTCGGATCGACATTTATCAGTGTGTTTACTGTTTCTTTAGCCTCATACGTCTCATCAAGAATACGCTTCAAAGGAAAGAATCTGGTTACACTTATGTTTGCGTCAACTTTGTTTATCCCTGCCATCTCTATCAGCTTTCCCATTTACAGACTACTCTCCGACATCTCGCTTAAGGATACTCTGACCGGCATTGTATTTGTGTACTCCAGTCTTGGTATTGCTGCTACGTTCTTCATCCTCCGAAGCTATTTCCTTTCCATTCCGAAAGAGATGGAAGAAGCTGCCAGAATAGACGGCTGCGGTTATGTGAGCACATATTTTCGGATTATTGTTCCGATTGCGATGCCGGGCCTTGCAACAGCGGCCATCATGGTATTTCTGAATAACTGGAATGAATATTATTTTGCCTCCATATTACTTAAATCCAAAGAAAAAATGACACTTCCCGCGCTGCTGGGGCAGTTTACGACAGCTTACTCGAAAAATCTGAACGGGATGTTTTCAGCAATCATTTTGATAGTAATGCCTACCATAATTATTTTCTGCCTGCTTTCTGACACTTTTGTGAAGTCTTTAACCGCAGGCGCCGTGAAAGGATAGTGAGATGACAGAGAGAGAACGACGGACAGAGTGGTTCCGGGATGCCCGGTTCGGAATGTTTATACACTGGGGGTTATATGCCATTCCTGGTCGCGGAGAATGGTATATGAGTGAAGCCGGAATACCTGCCTCGCAATACGAAAAATACATGGAGGAGTTTACAGCAGGGGACTATGATCCTGCCGTCTGGGTCAGAAGAGCAAAAAAAGCCGGAATGAAATATGTTGTTCTAACTGCAAAGCACCATGACGGATTCTGCTTGTTCGATTCTGAGTTGACTGATTTTAAGAGTACGAACTCTCCCTGTGGTAGAGATCTTGTCAGAGAGTTCGTTGATGCCGTCCGGCAGGAAGGACTTCGTGTCGGTCTGTACTATTCCCTCATTGACTGGCATCATCCTGACTATCCGAAATACGATGATATAAACCATCCGATGCGCGGGAATCCCGCTTATAAGGATGAGAAAATCGACTTCAACAGGTATCTGCAGTACATGCACGCACAGATTAGGGAACTGATTTCGAACTACGGGAAGATTGATATTCTCTGGTTTGACTATGCTTACGGAGATCTACGAGGAGAAGCCTGGAAAGCATCTGAATTGATAAAGATGGTCCGCTCTTACCAGCCCGATGTCATTATCGACAACAGGCTTGAAACAAGCGGGGAGGGCTTCGGCAGTCTGGTTACAGACAATCCTGCATTCTACAGCGGTGATTTTGTATCTCCCGAGCAGATTATTCCTCCGGAGGGTGTCCGCAATGTAAAGGGAGAACGTGTTCCATGGGAGTTGTGTACAACCATGAACAATAACTGGGGATACACCCCATTCGATACGAACTATAAGTCATCTGCAATGCTTATCAGAAAGCTGGTCGAGTGCGTAAGCAAAGGAGGGAATATGATACTCAATGTGGGACCGGATAAAAACGGAAGATTCAATGAGAAAAGCTGTTTTCTACTGGATGAAATCGGCTCATGGCTTTCTGTCAACGGAGACAGTGTTTACGGCTGTGGCAGTGCTGATCTTCCAAAACCCGACTGGGGGTGGTACACAAAAAAGAAAGGACGCATTTATGCCCACATTCTTGATAACCCCATCGGGCCTCTTGCTTTGACGGGGCTTGCACCGGATAAGGTCGGCTCTGTTCGAAGACTTGCTGACGGCTCCGAAGTACTGAGAGGAAACAGCTGGATTACATCCGCTTATGAAAATCTAGCTTTCGTTACACTCGGTACGATTCCCCACTTTACGTATATGCTGCCAGATCCGGTAGATACTGTTCTGGAAATTGAATATAAGGAGGAACATTGAATATGAATCCATGTACCGCAATCATCCTTGGTGCAGGTCAGCGCGGCGCCGGCGTATATGCTTCCTATGCCCGGAGTTTTCCGAATGAATTACAGATAGTCGGAGTGGCGGAGCCTCGTGAAGAAAGAAGGACTGCGCTTGCCGAAGAACATGCAATTGTCGCAGAGAATTGTTTTGAGGACTGGAAAGACACTCTTTCCCGGGAAAAGTTTGCCGACTGTGTATTTGTCTGTACTCAGGACAGAATGCACTTCGAACCAGTTCTGGCGGCACTTGAGAAAGGTTATGACGTGCTTTGCGAAAAGCCCATGAGTTATGTCAGATCGGAATTGATTGAAATGGGAGAAAAGGCACGACTGTCCGGTCACATACTCTCTATTTGTCATGTTCTTCGTTATTCGCCTTTTTTTGTTAAGATCAAAGAGTTGATAAGTAGCGGAAGTATCGGCCAGCTGGTATCCATTCAGCATATCGAGAGTGTTGGTTACTGGCATATGGCTCACAGTTTTGTACGCGGAAACTGGAGTCGCAGCGATAACAGCTGTCCGATGATTCTTGCAAAGTGCTGTCATGATACGGATATTCTGACATGGCTTGTCGGAAGTCCCTGCAGGTGGGTGAGCAGTTATGGTTCATTAGCTCATTTCACTCCCTCTCACAAGCCCCAGGGTGCACCTTTATATTGTCTGGACGGATGTCCGCATAGAGATGGGTGCCCATATTATGCTCCGCGTTTTTACCTGGAGCATCCGAAGGCTGTTTCTGATGGATTCGTCTCCGTTGTCAGTCTAGATCAAGCTAACGAGGCTGTTCTGAAAGCGTTGCAGAACGGTCCTTACGGGCGGTGTGTCTACCAGTGTGATAACAATGTCGTTGATAATCAGGTTGTAAATCTGCAGTACGAAAACGGTGTCAGTGTCAGTTTGACAATGTGTGCGTTCACTGAACACTGCGAGAGGAATATCAATATCATGGGAAGTCACGGACAGATTGTGGGTAATCTCGAGAAATCCATATTAGAAATCAGTGATTTTATCACCGGTAATCACACAATTCTTCATGTGCATACGCCGCAGGGAGGACACAGCGGCAGCGATTACTCAATGATGCGGGAGTTCATACAAGCCGTACGTAACGGAAAAGCGAGTAAGACAAGTGCCGATGAATCTGTTGAGAGTCATCTCATTGCCCTTGCGGCGGAAGAGAGTCGTCTGCATGGCGGCAAAACCATAGATATGAAAAAATGGAGGATTAACAAATGAGTATTTTAAAAAATGCACCATCGCCCGAGTATATCCCGACGTATGATGGCTCCAATCAGTCAACGCATCCATCTGTCGTCCGTTTCGATACTCCATGGAACGGCTATCTGTACTGGATGGCAATGACTCCGTATCCTTATAATAACGACGGATTGGAAGATCCTTCAATTATAGTTTCGAATGACGGAAAAACATGGGTTGTTCCGAAAGGTCTTTCGAATCCTTTGACTCCTGCACCGGAAACGGGTCATAACTGTGATGTGGAACTTGTCTATAACAGGGATTGCAATGAATTATGGCTTTACTATGTAGAGGCGGACGATGTCGTGCAGTCCTGGGTTAAACTTATGCGCTCGTCTGACGGGATCGAGTGGACACGACCTGAAAT
Source organism: Clostridium sp. AM49-4BH (assembly GCA_963626925.1). GTDB lineage: Bacteria > Spirochaetota > Spirochaetia > Sphaerochaetales > Sphaerochaetaceae > Ornithospirochaeta. The sequence continues at coordinate 8,258 of CAVFZO010000015.1, read as the reverse complement.
AGTACTACATGATCCGGCTCAGAAATACAGTATTCTTTCACCTTGTGTTCTGCGTCTTCAGGATGGAACATGGCGTATGTGGTACGTAGATACCGGTGATACGGGTTATCAGAATCAGAACAATAAGGTCCGCACCCGTGTATCGGAAGACGGTTTATGCTGGAGCGGAGAGGAAACGTGTCTGGACCTCGTACAGAGCGGATATCAGATATGGCATCTGACTATTCAGAAGGACACTGAAAATAATTCCCTTCATGCCATCTATCCTGCGTATCCGAACGGAACAAATTGTGATTACTGCAAATTGTTTTATGCTGTTAAAGAAGGTGACAGGCCCTGGAAAACATTTTCAACGCCTCTTATGGAGCAGGGAGAGGAGGGTAGATGGGATGATTTCTGTCTTTATAGGACAGCATTCCTCCTGGATCGTAGAAACGATCTTCTTCGTGTATGGTATGGCGGGAAAAAGAAAGCTGATGCCTCCTGGGGAATCGGATATACCCAGGGTAAATACAGCCGTATCTGTGATAATCTGGGAATGAGAAAACCGAAGAACCGCTGATGATGAGCGAAGATCTCCTTGCTTTATTGTCGGATTTCCGGCTGGATTCTAAACCTCTTTTCTGTGAACCTTATGGGAGCGGACATATTCATGACTCTTTTCTGGCTGGCGTTTCCAGCGGCCGCAGATATATTCTCCAGAAGATAAATCAGAAAGTTTTCCCGTGTGTTACGGAACTTATGGAGAATATTACAGCGGTAACAGAGTTTCTGAAGCAAAAAAGAAAGGACCCGTACAGGGTGCTGTCTCTTGTCATGACCTCTGAAGGAGAAAGTTTTTTACACAGGGGCCAATCCTTCTGGCGTCTTTATGAGTTCGTTGAAGGTACAATCTGTCTTCAACACCCCGAGTCAGATGAAGATTTTTTCCAGAGTGCCGTCGGCTTCGGAAACTTTCAACAGATGCTTGAAGATTTTCCTGTTGATAAACTGCATGAAACGATTCCCGATTTTCATAATACCCCGAAAAGATTCGAGACTTTTCTCAATATTCTGGCTAGTGATCCGTTGGATAGAGCTTCGGGGGCAGAGAAGGAAATTGACTTTGTGCTTGACCGCTGTTCAGAAATGGATACTTTGACTGGTGCTTTAACGGGGAGAGATATTCCACTCAGAGTTACGCATAATGATACGAAGCTCAACAATGTCTTACTGGATGCAGTAAGTCGTAAAGCATGCTGTGTAATTGATCTCGATACTGTCATGCCTGGCTCAAGCCTTTATGATTTCGGCGACTCAATACGGTTCGGTGCTGCTACTGCTGCTGAAGACGAGAAGGATTTATCCAGAATGGAGATTAATCTGACGAGGTTCAGAGTCTTTACCCGTGGCTTTTATCATGCTCTCCCCAGCCTTACGGACAATGAAATTATGCTTCTTTCTTCAGGTGCAAAAATAATGACACTTGAATGCGGAATGAGATTCCTGACAGATTATCTGGAAGGAGACCGCTATTTCTCTACTCACAGGCAGAATCAGAATCTCGACCGTGCACGCACACAGTTAAAACTTGTTGCCGATATGGAGAAGAAATGGAGCGATATGCAAAGAATTGTAAAAGAAGAGACAACGCAGGCACGATGGAAATGAGCGGAGTCTTTTGTGCCCTGTTTATTCGGGTATCGTTTATGTGGAATTGTGAGGTATACAGTTTTCCGCATGTAACGATTAATTTTTCACTTTACAGCTCACCGGTGCGGGTTTATTCTTATCTCAAGACGCGCACATTGATAAATACATGTAGATAACGGCCCCGTTAATCCGGGGCCCGATCTCTGGAGAGATACGATGATCAGAATCAACAATGACTGGCAGAGCCTCTTCGACGAAGAACAGAGGAAGGATTACTATCTTTCTCTGAGGGCATTTCTTAAGAGTGAATATGCCTCTCATACGGTATTTCCTCCAATGGATGAGATATTCACAGCCTTTTCACTCACGCCTCTGTCCTCCACCCGTGTCGTCCTCGTCGGGCAGGATCCCTACCATGAGAGGGGGCAGGCCATGGGACTTTCCTTCTCCGTAAGGGAAGGCGTGCAGATTCCGCCGTCGCTGCAGAATATAAAGAAGGAAATTGAAAACGAGGGCTTTGACACATCCTCATTCTCCTCCGACCTTACACGCTGGGCGGTGCAGGGTGTGCTTCTCATGAACACGACGCTTACTGTGAGGGAGCATGAGGCACTCTCACATGTCGGGCGGGGCTGGGAGACCTTCACAGACCGCTGTATCGAGAAACTGAACGCCGAGTGTACACCCCGCGTCTTTCTCCTCTGGGGAGGGAACGCCCGCAGCAAGAAGAGGATGATCACAAACCCCGTACACCTCGTTCTCGAAAGCGCACATCCGAGCCCGCTGAGTGCATACCGGGGCTTTTTAGGCAATAATCATTTCCGACTTACTAACGAATTCCTCGTCAGAAACGGATTTGATCCCATAGTCTGGTGACAGGAAAAGCGGAGACGACGTCCCCGCTTTCCATTTCTGTCTGTATAAAATTCCTTTCAAGAAGGTTATGCGATAAGTGCCTCCGCAAGTGCCTTCAACGCGTCCTTTGTGCTGTCGTCCGGACTCTCCTGACATATCACGGGTTCGGCCTTGACGACAATCCCGTCGGAGAGACATCTCTCGTTCCAGGAGCGCATCCATTCTCCGTCACCCCATCCGTATGAGCCGAAGAGTACAACCTCCTTTCCTTCAAGAAGTCCCTCCACGGATGCGAACATCGGTTCGAAGGAGTCCTCTTCGAGAACCTCGTTCCCCATAGCCGGACATCCGAATGCGAATGCATCGTAAGATCCGACGTCGGATGATGTGAACTGATCACACGGGATAAGGACTGCTTCAGCCTTTCCCTCGAGACTGTCCTTTATGACAGATGCCATTTCCTCAGTATTCCCTGTCTGGGAAAAATAGACTACTGCTACTTTTTTCATTTCTTTTCTCCTATCGGCTCTATACACAGAGCCTGTAAAGTTCCCTGCATTTTTCGTATCTTGAGAGAAGACACCTCGTGCATTCCGAATAGCGTCTGAAGGTCATTTCAGCCTTCTCCGGATTGTGATAGACCTTCCACACTCCGGATAGGATGAAGTTCTCACCCCTGTTCTCCATAAAGCTCCTGACATCCTCCAATGGATAGTCCAGGAAGATTCCCACCTCGTGAGGAAAGTCGTCCTCTGCCATCCTGCTCTCGAGCTTATCGAGCGACCTTTCGAGAGACGATGTGTCGTAACCGAGCTCCTTGAGAAGAGGTGAAGCCTCACCGGAGATGACGGCCTCAAGCTTCTTTCTCCTGTAAAGAAATAGAAGGGGGCAGCCTTTTCTGTTTCTGAGGAATCTGAAGGACAGCCCCTTTCTTCCGAGTCCCCCGAGTTCGCCTTTGTCAAAGGAGTCCAGGGAGGCAAGACAGACGAGAGACGAGCATTTGATATCTGCCAGGGTCGGCGCGCAATGGATTACTACAAGATCTGTCAGCGTCATCTCTTTCTCTCTCTCGACAAACTAAACAAGGCCGGGACTCAGTCTTTACTGCTGGACTGTAAGAGGAAAACACACACAGGAGGGAAGAGTCCCGATGCCTTTCTAGTTAGTCTAAGCTAACTATAAGAAAACACAATAAGTTTGACAAGGGGTTTTTCTGAAAAAAGTTAGAGAAAACTAACTTTTCTTCAGTCGGCCATATCAACACATCCGGATAACGGTGATAAGAAAAGGCTGTTAATGCTTATTCATGTTTTGATAAAAACGACAAACGAATAAGAGGACGCCCGGAAAACGGGCGTCCAGGATGATGGAACCTTTTTTTCTGTCAGACTCTCATTTCTCTGTTGAACGGCTTGCCGAGGGATGTGGGGCCGAGCCTGTTCGATTTCCTGTTGAATGCAAGAACAACGATTACGAGAACGTAGGGAAGCATCGTCAGGAACTCATAATACTGGAATGACGGAATGAAGATCTGCACCTGTGTCTGGAAGACCTGGGCAAATGTGAAGAGCAGGGAGCCCAGGAAGATCTTCACAGGATGCCACTGACCGAAGTAGACAAGGGCTACTGCTATGAAGCCGCGGCCGTTGATGATGTCGGCAGTGAACATCTTCGCCTGGCAGAGTGTGAGGAATGCTCCTGCAAAGCCTGCCATGGCTCCTCCGAGTGCGAGCGACTGATATCTGACGAGGGTTACGTTTATACCGAGGCTGTCGGCAGCTCTGGGGTGTGTTCCGCATGCCCTCACCTTGAGTCCCCACGGCGTCTTGTATATTACAAACCAGGCAACCGGCACGAGTGCATAACAGAAGTAGATAATCGGGTTATGCGTGAAGAGGATATCTCCGATAATCGGAATATCGGAGAGAAGGGGAATCGGGTATGCCGTGATTCCCGTGATGGACTGCGAGCCTCCGATATATGCACGGAAGAAAGTTCCGGCAAGACCGACGCCGAACATCTGCATGCCTATTCCTGCAATACCCTGCGGGGCGCGGAATGTGATTACGATGATTCCGAAGATGAGTCCCATGAGGGCGCCTGCGGCGGTTCCTGCAATAAGACCGAGGAGATTTATCCCGAAAGGAACGGCATCGGCGCCACCGTATGTGTATGGAATGAGCATTCCCAGGAATGCACCCATCGTCATTATGCCTTCGCATCCGAGGTTGAAGATTCCGGCCTTCTGGTTGAACATCTCTCCCATGGAGGCGATCATCAGGGCTACTGCGAAACGAATTGTGAGAGTAAGTGTGTTAATCAGTAAATCCATTATTCAGCCTCCTTTCTGCTGAAGAACCTTCTTCTGAATTTTTCTTCCATGTAAGGATTGCTGAGAATCATCTGAACAGCGACGATGATGAGGATGATCAGTCCCTGGAGCGCCTTTACGAAGTTGGGCGGAACCTCCGTAAGGATCTGGAGGTTGACCTGTGCGTAAAGCAGTATTCCGAAGAAGAACGAAGCGGGGATGACGCCGAAGGGATGTAAGCATCCGAAGAGAGCGACGACGATTCCGGAGAAGCCGTAACCGCCTGTTATTCCCTCCATTGCGCGTCCCTGGTTGCCCATAAGCTCCGCCGCTCCCGCAATCCCTGCACATGCTCCCGATATTACCATTGAAATGATAAGGTAGAGCCCCACGTTTATACCGCCGTAGCGTGCAGCCCTCTTCGAGGCTCCCGCGGCTCTCATCTTGTAGCCGAAGCTCGTCTTGAAGAGAAGTATGTAGATGACGACGGCAAGAAGGACGGCGATTATGAGGCCCTGATGTACTGCCGTTCCCTTGAAGAGTTTCGTCAGCTTTGCCGCATCGGGGAGTCTTGCGCTCATCGGGGTTCCCGTCTTCTCGTTGGGGTCGAGAAGCGGCACTCTTATCATGAAGGCATAGAACTGGACTGCAGCATAGTTGAGCATGACGGTGCTCAAGAGCTCGCTTACCTCGAACTTTGCATTCAGGTATCCCGGAATGAAGCCGTAGATACCGCCGGCGACGGCTCCTGCAAGGATACAGAGCGGAATTGCAACGACTCTCGGCACTCCGTCCATGTTGAGGGCTACAGCCGCAGCAGCGATGACGCCCATCGCCATCTGACCCTCGGCTCCGATGTTGTTGATACCGCTTCTGGAGGATACGCAGATACCGAGTGCGATGATCATGAGGGGAATCATTCTGACGAGGATTTCGCAGAATGACCTGAAGTTCGAGAACGGCTTTGTTATGATGATGCCGTAGGTCTTCATGACGCTCTCTCCCGTTGCCAGGATGATCACGGCTCCGATGAGGATCGCCGTTATGACAGCGATTGCTATAACAGAGACTTTATACCATATCTTATATGCATTCTTATTCATCACCGACCCCCGCCATTAAGATACCGAGCTTCGCAGTATCTGCTTCGTCCTTCATCATCACCTTCTGGTTCTTTCCCTTGAATATGACAGCGATGCGGTCGCTCAGTTTCATGATTTCATCGAGTTCCTCGCTGATGAGGAGAATGCCGACACCCTTCTCCCTGAGTTTCAGAAGTTCCCTGTGGATAAACTCCGCAGCACCCATATCGAGTCCGCGGATGGGGTAGACGCAGACAAGGAACTTCGGGTTCCTGTCTATCTCCCTGGCAAGGATTACCTTCTGGATGTTTCCTCCCGAGAGCGATCCCGCCGCCGTGTTTATTCCCGGGCACCTTATATCGAAGGCGGTCCTGAGATGGGATGCAGTCTCGTCTATTTCTTTCAGCCTCAAAAAGTGACGGCGCGAGAATCTGTCGTCGCTGTCCTTGAGGATGATGTTCTCCTTGACAGACATCGCCGGAACGATGCCCTCGGTGTTTCTCTCCTCGGGAATGTATCCCATACCCTTCCTGATGACCTCTCTCGGGGTGAGGTTGCCAATCTCCTCTCCGTAGAACATGATGGAGCCGCTTTCCGTCTTTCTCAGTCCGTTTATCGCTTCCGCGAGCTCTCTCTGCCCGTTTCCCGATACTCCTGCAAGTCCCACGATCTCCCCCTCTTTTACGGTGAGATTGAAGCCGTCGAGGGCGTTGAAGAGTCTGTCGGATTTGACGGTGAGGTCCTTTATGACGAGTGCGTCGGCCCCTTCGGACGGGGAAGCGAGGTTCTCCGCCTCTTCAACTTCATGCCCCGTCATCAGCGCTGCAATCTCCTTTGGTGTGAAATCCTTCGTCGCGCCGTTGAATACGATGCGGCCGTGCCGGAGGATCGAAACCTTGTGCGAAAGAGCCTTGACCTCGTTGAGCTTGTGGCTTATGAAGATAATTGAAAGCTCCGAGCTCATCTTCTTGAGGAGAGCTATGAGTTCGTCGGTCTCCTGAGGGGTCAGTGCCGATGTGGGTTCGTCGAGGATGAGGAATCTGGCTCCGAGACAGAGAGTCTTTACAAGTTCGACTCTCTGCTGTTCTCCGACGGAGAGCTGCCAGATGAAGGCGTCGGGATCCACGGCGAGGCCGTAGTGGCTGCTTACCTCTTCTATTCTGTCCCTTACGGCTTTGAGGTGCACGGTGAAACCCCAGTGCTCCTTCATTCCGAGAGCGATGTTCTCGAGTACCGTCATATTGGGCACGAGCATGTACTGCTGGTGCACCATTCCGATTCCGTAGGCGAATGCATCGTTGGGGGAGCGGAACTTAACTTCCTCTCCGTTGATGAACATCTTTCCTTCATCCGCCTGATATAGTCCCATCACGATGTTCATCAGTGTCGTCTTTCCTGCGCCGTTCTCTCCCACCAGGGCAAGTATTTCATGCCTGCCGACTGTGAGCGAGATGTCGTCGGATGCAAGGACACCGGGGAATCTCTTGGTGATGTGTTCAAGTCTGAGTTCAAGTATTTCGTTAGCCATTGTTTCCAAAACAGCCGGCCGAAGCGGCCGGCATCAAGTCAGTTGTCTTATCTGTCAGAGTGTTGCGTAGTCTACGGATGCCCAGGACGAAAGGATGTCCGGTGTTGCCTGGAATGCCTTGATCTGGTTCTCGACAGCCTCTCTGATCTCCGGAGTGATCTTGTCGGCACACTTTGCTTCGTTCCATTCCCAGATGAAGCCGCCGTTGTTGAAGTTCATCGGGAGACATTCTCCGCCGAGGACGCCCTCTTCGAACTTTTCAACCAGTCCCACGACAACTGCCTTGTAATTGTATGCAGATGCCGCGATACACTTGTAGCCTTCGGCAAGGTCGATCTGTGCTATATCCTGTCCGACCCACCAGATGTCCTCGTTAGGATAGTCTGCGACAGCTCTGAGAGCTCCGAGAGCCTGCTGGGATGAACCTGTCAGGACATCTGCGCCGCCCTTGATGAAAGCCTGTGCAGCTTCTCCGGACTTGACTGTGTCGTTGAAGTTACCGATATGTGTGACCTGGATCTTGCACTGGGGGTTGGAAGCCTGTACGCCGAGTACGAAGCCTCTGTTGTAGCGTGCTGCATCTCCGCCGTCGATAGGTCCTACGAGTGCGACCTTGTTGACCTTTGTCGTGAGTCCTGCGACGATACCCGAAAGATATCCTGTCTCCTCAGACTGCGGCATGTATGTGAATACGTTGTCTGCGATGATGTCCGAAGATGTTCCGAATGCGAACATGACATCGGGGAATTCTGCAGATGCTTCCTCGACCTGTGCTCTGAACTGCGAGCCGTGGACGATGATGATGTTGTAGCCGAGGTTGACATATGTTCTTATAGCAGTCATTGTGTCT
>CAVFZO010000014.1:0-33537 GCA_963626925.1 Clostridium sp. AM49-4BH | reverse complement strand
CGACGCTCTCGAAGGAGGATCTCATGGAACTTCTCTCGATATCGAAGATGGGATAGAACTCTGTCATCTCCTGAACCCGTATTTTATGAGCTCATTGATGAAGAAGCGTCTCCGCGGATACTTTCTGCGGTACTCCTCCATGAGAATATTCTTCCCGTCCGTTTTCCCCCTTGACTCGATGACCTCTCCCAATGCGGCGATCAATGAGGCACAGTCGCCATAATAAAATCTCAGAAAGCTGTTCATCTCATTCTCGACACGGCGGAAAATCAATGCACCGAGCTTTTCTATCCACAGTTCGGCGACGGGCTCAATATCGTAATTTTTCTTCCAGTTGTCGAAACATGTGAGAAACATTTCACACGACGGCGTATCATCGTGTATTCCCGTTCCCATAAGATAGTCCCGTGCTGTGAATGATGATTTTTCGACGGCCCACTCCGTCATGGCTGAAATGCCGCTGCCGCTCCTATCCTTTGCAAGAAGCAGTAGAAAGAGAGATGCTCCGTAATTCAGAAAAAACGGCGGTGCAATCCCGAAACTATCATCAACCTCTTCATTATCCATAGCGGCAAAGGCTTCCTCGAAGCGTCCGTCGAAGAACATCTTTGCATATTTCTCTTCATCATTCCTTTCTCCGGCATTACAGATCCGTCCAACCTCATCCTCAAACTTCTGCCATTCCACGGAAAGAAGCCTCAGACGAAGATAATCTGTCACAGAGGAAGAGGTTCTGAATGCCTCGAGCCAGCACTTTTCCGCACTCTCCCTGTCGCCTGCCTTCAATGCATATTCTGCAGTCAAAAGAGAAATATCTCTCCTGTCCTCTGCCTCAACAGGAACCTCCTCCACTGCTCTGAGACCTGTTTCAAGCATTTTCCTGTCAGAAGCCCCTTTGATTCCTTTCTCGAGTATCGTTCTGTATATGACAGGGAAAGTCCGGGCGGCGAGGGATGCAGATTCCAGTAAAGATTCTCTGTCCTCTGTCATTGATACCGCCTCCTCAAGAAGCTTACCGGTACGATGTGAAGGTTTCTTTTGAAGAGCTTCTACCCAGAACGGAAGAAACGCCTGAACATCGCTCTCCCCTCCTCCGCACTTCAGTATCTCCTCAAGAGAAACGGAAGAGTGTTTGAATTTATCCATGACCCTCACCATCGCTCCGGCTCTTCTCTTGATCCCGGATTCTCCCATATATATGAGATACAAAGCCTCACGGAGGATTGTATCCATATCCCTGTCGAGGACCTTGTATGAACATAAGAGATCAAGTGTTAAGGGGCTGTCCTCGCAGTCTCCGGTAACCTCGACTTCAAGCTCTGCAAACTTCAGGGCAAGGAGACAGCCTTTTTTGTACACTTCACGGTCTACTGCCTTATGAAGAAGGGAAACGGCCTTTCTCAAATCCTCGATAACACCGTCAAAGGAGAAGAAATCATAGGGCTCTACTCTGTCACTCTGTGTTATCAGCCACTCCTCGTTGTACCTGCTCTCGATACTCATTCCGCCGGCATTCATCTCATCAAGCTTTCCGAGTATTTCTTCGATTTCCGAGGCCGTATCGTCATCTTCCTTTTCGGAAAGCACTTCCCTCCGTGGACCGCAGAAGGAGGAAAGATGAGCAAGAAACTGTTCACGCTCCTCTTCAGAGACAGCCCTTGCCGTCTCTTCTATATATGCTCTCATCGCATCCTCTCCGAGTGAGGAGAGAAGACGGTCGAGCTCTTTAAGATATGTCGGCCGATTCATTTATCTCAGTCTCCTTTTTGTCACCGCAGCTTGAAACACTGTATTCTCGCTATGACCCTGGCGATATTGTCAATCAGGAAGGCGTCTCCGCTCTCGTAGAGAGGAAGCGGGTAGTCATCACTTCTGAGGAGAAGATAACTCTCCTTTTCGTCCTTCATCCTGAACGTAAAGACGAGATCGAAGAGAGAGACGAATTCCTCGTCGAAGAACTCAGGAATACACGGCGAGGAAAGAACGAGGAAAACACCATATCCTCTTCCGTTCTGCTTGATTCTCTTCACCGTCCTCATAAGCGCTCCGGCTTCCTTCTCTGTCGTACAGAGGGCCGAGTAGCCATCAATGATGAAGACTATGTCCTCTGCACTCTTCTCCTCTCCCCGCTCTCCTTCTTCTTTCTTTGCGTCCCTCCTCCGCTTTATCTCCCGATCAAGCTCCTCCAGGGCAGCAGGAACACTGTCTCTGTCTCTGTAGACGGTAACGTGTTCACTCTTTCTGTAGCCGCCCCCGGAGAGGTCTACGATTATGTATTTCACATTGCCCCTCGGTCGTGACGACTCGATTATGATCTTGATGAGGTTTGTCTTCCCGTATCCGTCTTCCCCGTTAATGAGGACAAGGGGGCTGTCGTAGAAGTCGGCTACAATAGGAACAGCGTTGCCGTCCACGCCCGGAGTGAACGGAAGATAATACCACCCCAGCTCGTAATACCTCATTGCCGACTTATGGTATTGAATGTAATACGGTGACGGATTCTTCACATATACCATGATGTAACCGGTGAGCCGGTCCTCCCTTATATCGGGGGTATATCCGAGACGCAGTGAGAGATCATCTCTTATCCTCGTCATCCGCTTTTCCGTAAGCACCTCCGTGCCTGAGACTCTCTCAAGTGCATATCCGATGTAAGAGGACCGGACAATTTCATCAATCACCCTGACTCCCAGACGGTTCTTTCTGAATACCTCTCTAATTATGTCTCTTGTTTCCATGAGCTTCACTTTAACATGGCAATTGGCACATCTCCACCTGTTTTTCTATATATTTTCAACTGTCAAAAGTGCAAGCAGTCAAATTATTTCCTTGTCTAATAAATAATTGTTTCTTAGTTGCCTCTTAGCCGTGAACTGTGTTAAGCTCCTGGAACGAAGAGAAATGTATGAAGAAACTCTTTAGAAAACTCAGCACCTCCCGTGTGATAGCACTCGGCTTTCTCTCTGTTATCCTCCTGGGTTCGCTGCTTCTTTATCTGCCGGTGAGCGTACGTGACGGCGTTACTCTGAGGTACATCGACGCTCTCTACACATCGACAAGCGCCGTATGTGTGACGGGACTCATAGCCGTCGACGCCTATGACACATTCACTCCGCTGGGGCAGTTTATTCTTGCCCTTCTGATTCAGGTCGGAGGACTCGGTGTCACCTCAGTCGGAGCGGGAATCATACTGATGACGGGAAAGAGGCTTCTCGTGCGCGGCCGCACTCTTATCAGGGACGCATCAAATCTTCCCTCCTACAAGGGTGTGATGAGCTTCATAAAAAGCGTACTCATCACGACCTTCACCATCGAAGGAGTCGGAGCAGTCCTGTCTTTCATCACATTCAGCAGGGACTTTCCCCTCTCCAGGGCTTTAGGGATGAGTCTCTTCCATGCCGTTGCGGCATTCAACAACTCCGGCTTCGACATAATCGGAGGGCTGAGGAATCTCATCCCGTACCAGAGCAACGTGCTTCTGAACATCACGACGTCGCTTCTGATCATCTCCGGGGGAATAGGCTTTACAGTCATACATGAGATGAAATCCTGCGGCCTCAGGTGGCACAGGTACTCGCTTCATGCGAAGGTAGTCATCTCCATGAGTTCTGCCCTCACCCTGATCGGGACGCTCCTTTTGAAATTGAGCGAGAATATAACGTGGCTCGGGGCCTTCTTCTTCAGCGTATCTGCCCGCACAGCCGGCTTTTCGACCTACCCCCTCTCGTCGTTCACGCACTCCGGCCTCTTCATTCTTATTGCACTGATGTTCATCGGAGCATCCCCCGGCTCTACGGGAGGAGGAATAAAGACGACAACATTCTTCGTCCTTATAGAGGGAATCAAGAGCGCCGCGACAAACAGAAGTGCAAAGGCCTTCCGGTATTCCATTCCGAAGGAGGCATTCAGGAAGGCTTCGATAATCACCCTTCTGGCACTCTCTCTCGTCGTGACGTCCACCTGGATACTGCTCATTCTCGAGCCGTCCCTTACGCTTACGGACGCACTCTTCGAGATGACGAGTGCATTCGGCACAGTCGGCCTTTCGACGGGAATCACCCCTTCCCTCTCGGTGCCGGCGAAGCTGCTCTCAGTACTCGTTATGTACACAGGAAGGCTGGGGCCTCTCACAGTGGCAACTCTCTGGTACTTCTCCCCCGGTGAAAATGTAAGATACCCGGAAGGTGAAATCGCAATAGGTTGAGGAGGAAAAGGAAAATGAACGGAAAGAAGAATAACATGGTTTACGGAATTGTCGGACTCGGACGCTTCGGAGAGGCTCTCGCAAAGGAGCTGAGCCGGGGAGGATGCGAGATCATCGTCCTCGACAGTGACGAGGAGAAGATCAGAGCTCTCAGAGAGTCCACGGAGAACGCGTTCGTCGTGAAGAGCCTCGACAGAAAGACTCTCGAGGAGGCGGGGATGAAGAACTGCGACACCGCTGTCGTCTGCATCGGCGAGCATATGGATACCTCGATACTCACCACCCTCAACCTCGTATCGATGGGAATACCGAAGGTGATAGCAAAAGCCAACAGCACCGAGCACGGGATTATCCTCAGGAAGCTCGGGGCGGAGGTCGTCTACCCCGACAGAGACATGGCGCTCAGACTTGCTTCGAGGCTCGAGACGGAGCGCTCTCTCGACGTCATAGCGCTCAGCGAGAAGATTAACATCTCCAAGACTGCCCTTCCCCCTTCGATGGAGGGAAAGAGCGTGAAGGAGAGCTCTCTCCGCTCACGCTTCGGCCTTAACATCATAGCTGTCGAGAATGACGGCACAGTATCGGACTCGATAGGGCCGGAGTACATCTTCAGAAAGAACGACATTCTCTATCTTGTCGGAAGCAGAGAGGGTCTTGTGAAGATGAGCGAATGCAGGAATCTCTGACGGTCACTGCGCACGGATCTTTTTCTCCGCACTCGAGAGCATCAGCTTTATACGGTTGAGCTGATTGACTTCGCTTGCACCCGGGTCATAGTCGACGGCGACTATGTTGCTCTCCGGATATGCCTTCCTGAGAGCCTTGATCACGCCCTTTCCGACGACATGGTTCGGCAGGCACGCAAAGGGCTGTATGCATACGACGTTCGGAGTGCCGTGCCCGATGAGCTCGATCATCTCACCTGCGAGGAACCATCCCTCACCGTACTGGTTTCCGAGGGACAGGAAAGGCTCCGTCTTCTCTGCTATCTCATAAATTGACAGAGGCGGCGTGAAGCGTCTGCTCTTCTCGAGAGCTTCGACGGCAGGCCTGCGGAAGGAATCGAAGACCTTCAATATACCTTTTGACATATAGTAGTAGGATTTCTTCGCACCGAAGTATTTCACCTTGTACTGCCTGTTGAAGGCGCTGAAGTTGAAGAAGTCGAGGAAATCCGGCACCACTGCCTCCGCCCCCTCTCTTTCAAGGAGCTCTACAAGATGGTTGTTGGCAAGAGGCATGTACTTCACAAGAATCTCGCCCACGATTCCGACACGCGGCTTCTTCACGCTCTCGTCTATCGGGAAGGTGTCGAATGCCTCGACAATGCCCCTGCACACATCTTTGTAGCTGTACTTCGTGGAAGGATTGGTAAGAGAGTCTATGCATATTCTCTCCCACTTCTCGTGGAGTGCGTCGGCGGAGCCGGGGGTGATCTCATAGGGACGCACATGATAGAGACACCTCATGAAGAGGTCTCCGTAGACAATGGCTCTCGCCCCGTCTCTTATAAGGCCGTATGAGAGTGTGAAGCCCTCGTTCTTCTCCATTCCGTTCGCGTTGAGAGATATTACCGGAATATGCGCATAGCCTGCTCTCTGGAGGGCGCGTCTTATGAGGGAGACGTAGTTGCTTGCACGGCAGCACCCTCCCGTCTGCGTCATGATGATTGCAAGATGATCGGTGTCATACCTGCCAGAAAGCACCGCATCCATGAACTGCCCCACCATCACTATCGAGGGATAGCATGCGTCGTTGTTGACATACTTGAGGCCGGCGTTTATGGCGCTGCGGTTGTCGTTGTCGAGAATTACGAGGTTATAGCCGTATTTACGGAACACAGGCTCGACGATGCCGAAATGTATCGGGCTCATCTGGGGAGCAAGGATGGTGTAACCCTCCTTTTTCATCTCCTTTGTGAATGTCACCCTGTTGTAGGGTTTGAAGACACCTTCCCTCTTCTTTCCGCTTCTCTCCCTCTCCTCCATTGCATAGAGAAGGGATCTTATCCTGATGCGGACGGCACCGAGGTTTGCCACCTCGTCGATCTTGAGGACTGTGTAGAGCTTACCCGCGCTTTCGAGTATCTCATTGACCTGATCCGTCGTCACGGCATCGAGGCCGCAGCCGAAGGAATTGAGCTGCAGCAGCTCCATGTTGTCGTGTTTCGTCACATACTCGGCAGCCGTATAGAGGCGTGAGTGATAGACCCACTGATCCACGACCCTGAGGGGCCTTGTGGGAACGAAGTCTACGGGGATGCTGTCCTCCGTCAATACCGTCAGACCGTAGGATGCGATGAGCTCGGGTATTCCGTGGTTGATTTCCGGGTCTATGTGATAGGGCCTTCCGGCAATTACGATTGCCTTTCCGCCTCTCTTCTCAGTCTCTTCAATGAGCCTCTTTCCCTCGCGCCTTACATCGCTCTTGGCAGACTGCTGCTCGAGCCATGCCTTGTGAACGGCCGCTCTGACTTCTTCTCTTCCGATTCCCCATTCTTCTGAGCATATCTCTTCAAGTCTCTTCGAAGCAGTCTTTTCATCAGTAAAGGCCATGAAGGGGTGGATGTACCTCACGCCCTTCTCTTCGAGGTCCTCGACGTTGTTCTTTATGTTCTCCGGATAGGAGATGACGATGGGACAGTTGTAATAGCGGTTCTGGGGATTCTCCGTCTCCCTGTGCTCGTAGTAGATACTGGGGTGGAAGATGGTCTTCACGCCGTTCTCAATGAGCCACTCGATGTGGCCGTGGACAAGCTTTGCCGGATAGCAGAGCGACTCGGAAGGAATGGATTCCATTCCCTTTTCGTAGATGGAGCGTGAAGAGAACGGGGAGAGAACGACCCTGAAGCGGAGTTCCTTGAAGAATGTCGCCCAGAAAGGATAGTTCTCGTACATATTGAGGACGCGGGGAATGCCGATTACTCCCCTTTCTGCCCCGCTCTCCTCAAGCGGAGGATAAGCAAAGATACGCTCTCTCTTATAGAGAACCATGTTGCCCTCACCGCTGTTTCCGCCCTTCTTTCCGAGAGGTTTCTCGCAGCGGTTACCGCTTATGTGCCGTCTTGTGCCGGAAAATACGTTGACAGAGAGAAGACAGTTGTTGCTGCAGCCTCCGCAGCGCATTGACGAGGATTTGTACTCGATAGCGGCAATCTCCGTCTTTGAAAGCATCGTGCTCTTCTCTCCCGTGTAGTTCTTTCTTGCAATGAGAGCGGCGCCGAAGGCACCCATGACACCCGAGATGTCGGGACAGACGACCTCGGCCCCTGCTATCTTCTCGAAGGCCGAAAGTACGGCCTTGTTGTGGAATGTGCCGCCCTGGACGACGATGTGACGCCCCAGCTCCTCGGCAGACGATAGCTTTATCACCTTGTAGAGTGCGTTCTTTATGACGGAGTATGCGAGACCTGCCGAGATATCCTCAACCGATGCGCCCTCCTTCTGGGCCTGCTTGACATTGGAGTTCATGAAGACAGTGCATCTTGTTCCGAGATCCAGAGGATGAGGCGCGAAGAGTGCAAGGGTGCCGAACTCTTCTGCCGTGTAGCCGAGCGACTGGGCGAAGTTCTCGATGAACGAGCCGCAGCCGGAGGAGCATGCCTCGTTGAGCATGACAGAGTCGACAACGCCTCCGCGGAGCCGGATACACTTCATATCCTGTCCCCCGATATCTAGAACGCAGTCAACGTCGCTGTCGAAGAATGAGGCAGCCGTACAGTGTGCGATGGTCTCCACGACGCCGTCGTCAAGGGAGAAGGCCGTCTTCATGAGCGCCTCCCCGTAGCCTGTCGAGCAGCCTCTGACAATCTCTACTCCCCAGGGAAGGAGGGAGAACATCTGTCCGATGCCGTTCCTGGCAGCTTCCACGGGATTGCCCTTGTTACCTGTGTAGTATGAATAGAGGAGTTCTCCGTCCTCGGAGATGAGTGCAAGCTTTGTTGTAGTCGATCCCGCGTCGATACCGAGGAAGCACTTTCCCCTGTAGGATGCAAGATCCGCCCTCTTCACCTTCGCCCTGCTGTGTCTGAGACAGAACTCATCGTACTCTTTCCGGTCTTTGAAGAGAGCGGGAAGACGCGGCAGTTCGAATGTCTCCTCGACCCCGTTTTCGAGCTTAGAGAGAAGATTCCGGATCGTTACACCCTCTTCATCCGCACTCTCGAGAGCGGCACCCATCGCCGCAAAGAGATGGGAGTTCTCCGGATCGACTGTCGTCTCGGGTGTGAGATGGAGTGTTCTTATGAAGGCCTTCTTGAGCTGGGGAAGAAAATGCAGAGGCCCTCCGAGGAATGCCACGCATCCTCTGATGGGCTTACCGCATGCGAGGCCCGAGATCGTCTGTGTGACGACGGCCTGGAAGATGGATGCTCCGAGGTCGGCCTTTGTCGCGCCCTCGTTTATGAGGGGCTGGATATCTGTCTTGGCAAAGACACCGCAGCGGGCTGCGATGGGGTATATCTGTCTGTAGTTTTCAGCTTCCCTGTCGAGGGAAGAAGCATCTGTTTCGAGAAGAGAGGCCATCTGGTCGATGAAAGATCCCGTTCCGCCGGCACATACGCCGTTCATCCTTTCCTCGAGCGTTCCCCTGAAGTAGATTATCTTTGCGTCCTCTCCCCCGAGTTCTATCGCAACGTCAGTCTGAGGGGCATAGCGCCCGATCGCCGTGGCGACGGCCACGACCTCCTGGACGAACTTCACACCGAGGGAGGAAGCGAGGTTGATCGATCCCGAACCGGTGAAGGAGAGCGAGAGCGAGCACTCTCCGAGCTTCTTCTCAGCCTCCTGTAGAAGAGAAGCGAGAATCTGACGAGGGTGTGCCTGATGACGTCTGTACTCAGCCCAGACGGGAGAGTCGTCATCGCCGAGAATCACGAGTTTGACTGTCGTCGAACCGACATCTATACCTGCGCGGTATCTTTTCATTTAATTCACCTTCCGGAAAAGCTCAATGAGAGCCGAGACGGAACTTCGATTCAGTTCCGCTGAAGAGACGCTTCACATTCTCCCTGTGGCGGTACAGCACGAAAAGTGCAGTCACGGCGTACAGGATGACAACCGCGCTCTCCGCTCCGAATGCAAGAAAGAGAAACGGAGAGACAAGAAGCGACGTGACAGTCGAGAGCGACATGTAAGATGAAGAGAGCAGGAGGACTATCATAACAGCTGTCGCTGTGAGCCCCACCCTCCAGTCGGCGACAAAGAGTGTCGATAGAGCGACAAGAAAGCCCTTTCCCCCCTTAAAGCCGTACCATACGGGATATGAGTGTCCGAGAACTGCAAAGAGACCTGTGTAGACTGCGCCGAACTCGTATTGATTCAATTCTCCGGCAAAGAGAAGGGCACCTCCCAGTACTGCAAGAGCCCCCTTCGAAAGATCGAGTGCGAGAACAATCCATGCCGTGGAGCCGAAAGAGCGTTTGAAGTTCGTGAAGCCGGGATTCCCGCTCCCCATCGTCCTTATATCCTTTTTGTAGACAGCCTTCGAAATCGTTATCGCGGGATTCCATCCTCCGATAAGATATGCGCCGAGGGCTGTGAGAATGTAAAGAAGTATCTCCATCTTTCTCTCCTATTCCAGAATGATGATGTAGTCGTAGATTTCCTGCTTTCCGTCTACGAGGTAGGCTTCCTTTCCTCTGTATTTCTCCCCGATTTTCTTCACGATCATTTCCGCTTCGCTCTCGTCGACAGTCTTACCGAAGATTATGAGTGCAATGTCGTAATCATCAAAGCCGAGAGAAGATACTGTTTCAAGTACAACGTCCGGGCGCCCGGCTCCGCTTGCGAGGATGTCCTTTCCCCTGAAGCCTATGTAGTCGCCTTCCTTCACATCTGCTGTCGAGCGTATGCTTTTCGATACTCCCGCCGTCACGGAGCTCTTCATGGCATCCACGAGGGTCTCCACTATTTCCTCCGTGCTCTCCTCGTCGGGACAGAACATCGAAAGCGCTGCATAGCCGTCACCGACGCTCCTGCTCTCGATGACCCTTACGTCGGAGGATTTATACATATCAGCGGCAAGTTTTGCAGTGAGGATTATGTTGCTGTTGTTCGGGAGAACGAATATCGTATCTGCATTGACAGAAGCGAATGCCGAGAGAAAATCCTCCGTTGACGGGTTCATGCTCTGTCCTCCGTCGACGATTCTGTCGGCGCCCCTCTCCCTGAACATCTCCTTTATGCCTTCCCCCGATGCAACTGCAACAATGCCGTACTTCTTTCTTTCGACACCTGCAGGAGCGGTGGTATCGGGAAGAGTCGTGTTGTTGTGCTGGAGGGACATGTTCTCGATCTTTATCTTGAGGAACTCTCCGTACCTCTGGCAGAACGAGAGGACCTTGCCGGGAGTCTTTGTGTGGACATGGATCTTGACGATGCTGCCCTTTCTGAATGTGACAACGCTGTTTCCGATTGTTTTGAGGTACTCGAGTATGACAGAGGGATCAAAAGTATCGAGGTCGGTCTTCGCTCTCTGGAGCCTCAGCAGCACTTCGGTGCAGTAGCCGTATTCGAGGACGCTGTCCTCCGTGAAGAGATCAAGGTCGAGGTTGCTTCCGGGAGCTGCTATATCGATTTCACCGACGCTGACGTCCTCGTCCGTGAATGCTCTGAGCATTCCTTCAACGATGTATACAAGTCCCGCCCCGCCGCTGTCGACGACGCCTGCCTTCTTCAATACCTCGAGCATACCCGGGGTCTTCTCGAGGGTTCGTCTCGCCTCATCGAGAAAATCGGAAAGCACGTCAAGGGGAGAGGAATACTCTCTTGCCGCAACATATTCCGTTGCACAGCGCATGACGGTGAGCATTGTCCCCTCCGTCGGCTCCATGACTGCCTTGTATGCGTACTCCGTTCCGCTCTGGAGAGCCCTGATGAGAGTGAGGCTGTCAGCCTTCTCCACCCCCTCGAGGGAATCTGCAATCCCCTCGAAGATCTGTGAAAGGATGACGCCGGAGTTGCCGCGGGCACTCAGGAGCATCCCGTCCGATACCGAATGAGAGAGGTCGGAGACGCTGCCGGAGCAGTCATCCACCCTTTCCATGCCGCCGAGGCTTGTCAGGAGCATGTTGTCTCCCGTGTCCCCGTCCGGAATCGGGAAGACATTGAGGTCATTGACCCTCTTGACGTTACTTCTGAGATCCTCGACACCGGATCTGATCATTCTCGCCATCAGCTTTCCATCTATCGTCTGCGGTTTGTTCATAAATACTCCAGTCTATTTTGCCTCTGCTCTGTATGTCACTTCGCGTCCGAATGCCCAGACGCCGATCGTATCGGGTCCTGTGGATGCTCCGACGATGGGTCCGATGAATCCGATTGAGATATCCTTCGGATTGATTTCCTTTCTCACAAGGTCCTTAAGCTCATTTATCTCCTCTTCCGGGCAGTCGCCGTGTGCGATGTAAACTGTCTGCCCGGAGGGATTCTGGATGTTCTCCTTGAGAAGAGCCACGATTTCCTCGAAAGATTTTCTTCTTCCCTTCACCTTCTTGAAAGCCACCTGCGCGCCGTCTGCATCTGCAATCAGAATCGGCTTGATCCCCATGAGATTGCCGAAGAATGCGGAGGATGCGGAGACACGTCCGGACTTCCTGAGGTGCTCGAGGGTGTGGACTGTGGCAAACTCCTGCACAGTCTTTCTGATCTTCATGACGCCGTCCCTGACAGCATCGGCATCCATTCCCTCTGCCGCCATCTTCGCCGCCTCCATGGCAAGCATTCCCTCTCCTATCGTTGCGTTGAGAGAATCGATGGAGTAAATCCTGCTTCCGGGATACTTCTCGAGAAGCTTCTTTGCAACAACAGAGGCTGTGTTGACGCTTCCGCTCTGCCTGGACGAGCATGCGATGTATACGATGTCATATCCCTCGTCGAGATATTTTCCGAATATTCTGTTGAACTCCTCGACATGTACCTGTGTCGTCGTTATGCGCTTTCCGCCCCTTATCTTCTCGTAGAGTCTGTGGGCCTCTTCATCCGACCATGTAAGAAGTGCAGGAGACTCCTTTGTGTCCTCGACTGTGTTCATCCTTGCGTAGTCAATGTTCCACTTCTCGAGCTGAGAAGCACTGAGGTCTGCGCAGGAATCCGTGATTACCTTTACTTTTCTCATGATTTTTCCTCCCGGCGGCGTCCGGAGGACACCGTCCTCACGGGGCACACCCCGCTCTGGGAAGAAAATATCACCCTTTTCTAAACTCAAAATAAACTCAAAGCCCCTATGTGATTCATTATTTTCCGTTTTGGTATAGAATAAGGGGCACGTATCTTATACATGGAGGATGCAGTGATAAATATTCTCGTCTGCGACGACGACAAACATACAAGAATTCTTCTGAAGGCAATACTCGGGAACGCCGGCTATACGGCCCTGACGGCATCGGACGGAAATGAGGCGCTGAAGGTTCTTTCAAGAGAGCATATAGACCTCGTGGTGCTGGATGTCATGATGCCGAATATGGACGGCTATGAATTCACGTCAAAGGTGAGAGAAAAGGACAGCACGCTCCCAATCCTCATGCTGACGGCCAAGCATGAGCCGCCGGATGAGAAGAAGGCGTTCATCGTCGGAACGGATGACTACATAACGAAGCCCGTCGACACGGAGAAGCTCCTGCTGCACATAAAGGCCCTTCTGAGACGGGCCAAGATATCGAGCGAGCAGAAGCTCACACTCGGCGCTGTCACACTCGACTACTCCTCATTCACGGTAAGGCGCGGAGACGAGGTGATAGAACTTCCGCAGAAGGAGTTTCTCCTTCTCTTCAAACTCCTCTCCTACCCCGGACAGATTTTCACCCGCATACAGCTCATGGATGAGATATGGGGTGAGGAGAGCGAGACTGGATGGGAGACTGTGACAGTCCATGTGGGAAGGCTGAGAAAGCGCTTCGAACACTGGAATGAGTTTGAGATAACTTCAGTCAGGGGACTGGGATACAAGGCGGTGAGAAAAGCATGAAGAAAAAACAGAGACACACAAGCAAGCTCGCTCTCATGCTCCTTCTCTCCTTTGTAGTCTTCATAATCATCAGCATAGCCATGCTCCTGACATTCCTCATCATCTACCTCCTTACAAAGGGGGGCGTCATGAGGTTCGACACGGGTGAGGTGGGACTTCTCGGGATCATGGAGTTCGTCTTATGCTCAAGTCTCGTCATAGGCCTCATCCTCACGAACTCGATGGGCTCGGCCATCATCCTCCGTCCCGTCTACCGGATAATCAACCAGCTCAACCGCCTTGCCGACGGAGACTTCAAGGCCCGTCTCCACTTCGGAAAGCCCATAGGGGAATATCCGACATTCAAACAGGTCGAGAAGAGCTTCAACAGGGCCGCGGAGGAGCTCGAGCACACGGAGATGCTGAGAAGCGACTTCATCAACAATTTCTCCCATGAGTTCAAGACCCCGATAGTATCGATTGCGGGCTTTGCAAAGCTCCTCAGGCGCGAAGACCTCTCCCCGGAGGAGAGAAACGAATATCTCTCCATCATCGAAGAGGAGTCTCTGAGGCTCTCTTCAATGGCGACGAGCGTCCTTCTCCTGACGAAGGTTGAGAACATGACAATCCTCACGGGAGTGACAGCCTTCAACCTCACCGAGGAGATCAGATCCTCCGTCCTTCTTCTTGCGGAGAAATGGACGGCGAAGGGTATCGAGATGGACATGGAGTGCGGCGAATACATGATAGAGGCCGACGGAGAGCTTCTGAAGCATGTGTGGATAAACCTTCTCGACAATGCTATCAAGTTCTCGCCGGAGAACGGGAAGGTGACGATAGGCGTAAAGGAGGAGGGAAAGTTCCTTTCCGTTTCCGTATCGAACAACGGACCCGATATTCCCCCCGAGAAGATCGGCCGCATCTACAACAAGTTCTACCAGGCCGATGAGTCCCATTCATCCGAAGGCAACGGCATAGGACTGGCAGTCGTCAGAAAGATATGCGATCTCCATTCCGGTACGATATCTGCCGAGAGCTCGGGAGGAACGACGACATTCACTGTTCTTCTTCCGAAGGAGCAGGACCTCTGACTCTCCTTCTTCCGAAGAGGAAGACGAACGCAGCCGCAGAGGAGACGACGAGGCACGAGAGTACCGACCCCTCGATTCCGAATCCCGGGTCATAGAAGAACGAGACAGAAGAGGATGCGCTGTCGAGCCTGAAGACGGAATAAGGCATAAAAGTACCGCTGTTCGGAAGACCGAAGAGTATGTTCTGCGTGAAGTTCCATGCCGTATGAAGGGCGGCTGCACACCAGAACGAGTCATAGTAAAAGGCGATGAACGACAAAAGGATGCCGAAAGCAAAATTGTTGATGATTCCCGTTACGGAAATACCGTCGTTGAAGATATGGAGAAATGAGAAGAAGACGGAATTAATGATGATGGCGGGAACGGGAGACGAATATACTCCCTCGAGTCTTCTCATCACAAAAACGCGGCAGGCGAGCTCCTCGGCCCCCGACTGGAGAAAAACCGCCGCGAGGAGGAGAAAAAACGGAAGGAGGCTGAAAGAATCGAAAGAGAGGTGAATCTTCCCCGTAAGAAGCGCAAGAGACGCGCAGAATGCGTTCATCAGAAATCCCGAGAGAAGTCCGAGTGCGAAGAAAGCGGGACTGTTGCCCTCCGCCTTCCTCCCGATATGGGGAAAACATATTCCGTCATGCGGAATGAATGCCGAAGCAAGGATAACCACAGGCCATATCCCCCACGAGAGAGCATACTCGACTCCCGTCGCCCAGACATCGCTTGAAGAGAGGGAAGGAAAGATACGCGGCAGGAGGTAGAGAGACGACCCGATGACGGTGCCGATTGTCATCAATATCAGACTCTCGAGAAGAACAAGAACGGTAAGCCCCGTCTTTTTCATCAGATTTCTGTTCTCCACCTTCTCCCCGGTTTCTGTTTCACTTTTTTCCTTTTCCATATGTCATCCCTCCGGCTGATTATCTTATACCTTATATCCCTTCCGTGAACACCCGTCAGAGCGAGCGCATTTCGAATGTGAACTCAATCCACTTCCCGTACTCGCTCTCGACTGTGAGCTTTCCGTGGTGCGCTGTTGCGATATCCTTCGCCATCGCAAGTCCCAGGCCGTAACTTCCGCCCCCTCTGCTTCTGGCTTTGTCCACACGGTAGAAGCGTTCGAAGATCTTATCCTTCTCGCCCTCCTCTATCCCGGTTCCGGTGTTATAAACCTTCAATACGGCATTCTTGTGCTTCTCTGAAAGAGATACTGCTATCTTCCCGTTCTCCTCTCCGTACTTGACGGCGTTGCTGAGAAGAATCGACGTAAGCTTTTCAAGCTGGAACGATGAGCCGCGAACAGAAATGCCGTCAGCGACTACTATATCGAGAATCATGCCCTTTTCGAATGCAAGCGCCTCGAAGGGAAGCGCCGAGCCGCGGACGACAAGGGAGAGATCAACATCCTCCTTATCGCCTTCACTCCCCTTCTCCATAGCGGTCAGGAACATGAGGTCCTTCACGAGTGTGTCCATACGCCTTGTCTCGGTCTTTATGTAGGAAAGCCACTTAGTCTCACCGGTCTCTGCTTCAAGCACGTCGGCGTTTGCCTGTATGACGGCAATGGGTGTCTTGAGTTCGTGACCGGCATCGGCTATGAAGCGGTTCTGCCTCTCGAAAGCCTCCTCGACGGGGCGCACGATGACAGAGGAGAGCCTGAGGGCGAGAAGAAAGAGAACCACCCACGCCGTCAGACCTCCTGCGACAGTCCATGTAAAGACACGCCTGCTGTCATTTGCCGAAGCCGTTGCGTCAAGAACAGTATAAGAATAGCCGTCAGGGGTTCTGTGACTGAGGAAATAGTAGCCCTTCACGTTATCGAACTCACCGCCGTTCTTGAGGATGAGAGAGAGGATAGATTCGACAGCATCGTCATCATAGTAGTCGTCACGGCTCGAAGTCCAGGATGTGATGGTCCCGGCGCTGTCCGTCTCGATATTGATCACATTGCCGCCGAAATCACGGAAGGCCCCGGTATTCTCCGCATTCGGAGACTGCACATCCGAGCGTGAAGCGTCAGCCTCCTCCGGGGAGCTTGGGTCCGGCATGTCTGAAGGAGGAACGGGAGAGAAACCGGACTCGGGAGGCTGGGAGATATTGAAAGGCTCCCTCTCCCCGGCATAGCTTTCAAGAGCCGTCCTGATCTGGGCCGTCTTCTCACGCTCGGGCGCGATCACAATCAGTGCCACGAGGGATGCAATTATCACAGTAAAGGAGCCCGTCATAATGAAAACGAGCTGCCGCCTCAGCTGTTTTATCATCGTCCGTCCTCCTCGTCCTTCGTCTCCATATAGTACCCGATACCACGTGCAACCTTAATCGAGACAGAGGATCCCAGGAAGGTCAGTTTCTTGCGCAGAAACGAGACATATACCTCGGTGCTGTTGTATTCGCTTCCGCACTCGAAGCCCCAGAGTTTCTCCTCTATCTGCTCCTTCGGAATGATACGGCCTTCAGAGCGCATAAGAAGCTCGGCAAGATTTATCTCCCTGACGCTGAGCTTCACGCTCTTATCTGTTTTCTTCGACGCAAGCTCCCCCTTCTCCGCTTTTAGGATAAGATCCCCGAAGGACGGGTCGCTGCTCTCGAGGGAGGTGTCCCTCCGCCTCGCAAGTGCATTCACACACGCAAGAAGCTCCGCCATCTCGAAAGGCTTTGTAAGATAGTAATCCGCCCCCCAGTCGAGCCCCTTCACCCTGCTCTGGAGATCACTCTTGGCTGTAAGCATCAGTACCGGTGTCGATATTCTCTCCCCCCTGAGGTGCGAAAGGAGTGTAAAGCCGTCCATAGCGGGGAGCATGACATCTAGTATTATCAAGTCATAAAGATCAGTCTCGGCTTCCTCGAGACCGCTTTTACCGTCATAGACAGCCGTGACAAGCCACCCCTTCGTCTTCAGCATATGACAGACTGCGTCGGAGAGGCCCTTTTCGTCTTCAATCATCAAAAGTCTCATACTCGGAATTATTGTGAAAGATTTTTTCTTTTTCAAGGTTCGTTCAATATCACAGTGGTAGAACATTGCCATAGACGGAGGAAGTATATGAAACATCATGTAAAAACATTACTTGCGGCAGTACTCATCATGGCACTGTTCCTTTCATCCTGCTCTACAGCACAGAGCACATCTGTTTCCACAGAGGAAAAGAGTGAGAATTCATTCCCCTCTGCACCACCGGAGAGACCGGAGGGCGGAAACGGAGGTCCCGGCGGCCCCGGCGGCAACGGCGGCTTCGGCGGATTCGGTTCGGGTTCACAGAACGTCGAGCAGGGAACGAGCGCAAATACGATAAGTGAGGACACCTCGGTTGAAGGCACGTCCTTTGAATCGACGGGAGACGACGAGAACGCCCTCAGAATCGAGGGAGCAACCGTAACACTCACCGGCATTACAGTCGACAAGAGTGCAGGCTCTTCCTCGAACACGGAAAGCGGTGACTTCTACGGCATGAATGCAGCAGTTCTCGCAACAGACGGGGCGGACGTCACGATAAGCGGTGCGGTCATCACATCGAATGCACAGAACGGAAACGGCGTCTTCAGCTACGGCTCATCCACTGTCGTGAGAATAAGCGACAGCACGATAACGACATACAAGGACAATTCGGGAGGAATCCAGACGACGGGCGGTGGAATGACATATGCAGATAATCTCACAGTCGAGACAAGCGGCAACTCATCGGCTGCCATCAGATCCGACAGAGGCGGCGGCACTGTCGTAGTCAACGGCGGCACCTACACATCCAACGGGTACAACTCCCCGGCAGTCTATTCGACGGCGGACATCACTGTGACGGGTGCAGCTCTTAACGCAGAGAACTCGGAGGCTCTTGTAATTGAAGGTAAGAACAGCATCACTCTTGAGGAGTGCACAGTATCGGGAAACATGAGTGACACGAAGGGTACAAGCTCGAGCGAGAACGTCCACTGCGTCATGATCTACCAGTCGATGTCGGGAGATGCGGAGGTCGGAACCTCCTCCTTCTCGGCAACGGACTCTCAAATCAAGAACCACAACGGAGATGTCTTCTACATCACAAACACATCGTGCACTCTCCTTCTCTCCAATGTGACGATTGTAAACGAAGAGAGTTACGGTTACCTCTTCAATATCACAGGAAACAGCGCAAGCCGCGGCTGGGGAACGGCAGGAAAGAACGGCGCCGATGTCACGGCAGTCCTCTCGGCAGAGACAATCGAAGGTGATATAAGAGTCGACAGCATCTCGAAGCTGAATCTGACACTCGCAGACGGCTCATCGTACACAGGAAAGATCAACGTCGTCGATAACACAGAGGGCGGTACAGCAGTCTCCGACAATGCGGTAATCACCATCGATGAAGGCTCCACATGGACGCTCACCGGTGACAGTGTGATAACAAAGCTTGTCAACAACGGCACCATCGTCTTCAACGGCTATACAATCACACTCTCTGACGGCACAGTCCTGACAGAGTAACCATCTGCTCTCAAGAGAAAATCACAGAAGCCGGCTCTTTCCAGACGGAATCAGCCGGCCTTCTTTATCCCGGAATTAAGAGAGTCAGCCGTTTCGGGGATGTTGGTCTCTCTTCTTCACACGGATCAGATGAACTGACTGAAGATACTCATTCCGATTAAAGTCATGAGGGCGGAGGCAACAAGGGAGAGGCTGCTGACTGCCCCTTCAAGTCTCCCCATCTCCAGAGCCTTCGTCGTCCCTATCGCATGAGAGGATGTTCCTATTGCCACACCCCTCGCAATCTTCGTTCTTATTTTGAAGAGTCTGCACGCCCCGCCTGCAATGACATTGCCGAACACGCCGGTAATTATAATAGATATGACGGTTATCGAGACATAGCCGCCGTATTCTTCAGAGAGCGGCATCCCGACAGCTGTCGTGATAGACTTCGGTAGAAGAGTCACATATTCCGTATGATTGAGATTGAAAAGAAGTGAAAGAAGATAAATCCCGAGAAGAGACGTGACAACACCGGACAGTATTCCGATTGTTATCGCCGCGGGATGTTTTCTGAGAGTCTTTATTTCTTCGTAAAGCGGAACGGCAAGAGAGACAGTCGCCGGCGTCAGGAGGTAGTTGAGAACCTGTGAACTCTGATAATAAGTCGGGTAATCGATCCGGAATAAGAGAAGAACGGCAATGACGATGATGATCGATACAAGAAGCGGGTTGAATATGGATAGTCTGAACTTCCTTTTGAGAAGAAGTCCGGCTTCATACGCAAGAAGCGAAAGAACAACGCCGAAGAATGATGAAGAGAGGAAAAGTTCATTCATCGTCCTTACCTCCGAGAAGAGAGTCCGTGACTTTCCCGCTTACAAAGAATACGAGGACGGTCGTCACTATGGAAATGACGAGAAGCGGAAGAAGCATTCTCTCTGCCTCTCCCCATGAGGCGATGATACCGACAGCAGGCGGTATGAACATGACCGGCATGATTTCAAGAAGAAAAGATGAAGTGCTTTTCACGCTCTCGACTTTTACAATACCCGAGAAGAGAAGAAAGAGCATGATGACGAGTCCGTAAATGCTTCCGGGTACGGGAAGCGGAATGTAGAAACGAAGCATCTCCCCGATGAGGGATACAAGTGCGATAATCAAAAATTGTTTTATATATCTCATATTTTTTGTATGTTTTATTCCTTAGAAGGAATCTTTATCCTCAATAGTAATCTGATTCTCTGTAGTCAAAGTCATCCGATATCAACTTAATGCCATACTTTCCGAGATAATCTTCAATTTCCTCTCCGCAGTTATAAAGAAAGTCCTCGACGACAGGAGGATAGTAATCATCACATGTACAATAATCTTCAAATTTGTCAGCAATGTACTCTCTGAGTCTGTCAACATAAAGCTTGTATATATCGTCAGCTTTAAGAAAAGGATTCTTGTCAAGTTTGTCTTTCAGATCCTTTTCAAGAAGATTTTTGTCTTCGACACGGATTGTCAGGCGGTAAGTGCAGGTATAATCCTGCCTAGAACCTCCCTTATAGCACCACGTTGCATAAGCTTCTATCACGGCCTCATGCTCAGAGGAGCAGAACTCGTCAAGCCCCGCATACTCCTCACTCTTCATCACGGAAAGACTGTCGTCGGCATAGAGGGCGCAGAAAACGCTGCAGATGAAGTCAGCACCCTCCTTACTGAGAAGAAGACGCTTACCCACCTGCTCTCTTATATCCTCTTCCCTTTTTCTGCCTATATCAGAGACTAAAGCATAAAGGACAGAGGAGGCATATATTCTGTCTATCCCCTTTTCAAGCAATATTTTATACACATTATATGCGAACTCGTAGATATATTCGTTGCCTTCTCTTCTGATTAGAGCGTCCAGGACGGAGATCACGCTCAGTGTCTGTTCATTATTATCTTTCATAATCATTCCCTTCGACTATGTTAAACGAAGCCGGCGCTGCTGGAAAGCAGAAACTGGCTGTCTTCAGTCAAAGAGACGAAGAGTCGAGCATGCAGGATCTCCGTACCTGAACTGCCGCCATTTCATGGTTTCTTCCTTTCCTCCTCCGCACACATCCTCTCCATGTAGAGAGCTATCCTCTTTTCAACTTCGTATATCTGACTGCGGACTTTCTCGAACGACGGCCCTCTGACGACGGCCCTGTCCTTCCCCTTTCCGAGATAGAGCTTCCTGTTCACCTCTATCATCACGGAGAAAAGGTTCCCGTCCTTTTCATACTTCCCGGGTATGATGGTACCGGAAAAAGGATAGTCAAGCCTTGTGCTGTACCCCTCTCCCTCGAAGTACTCCCTTATTATATCTATAAGATCTCCGGGAGTGTGATTCTTATCTGTACCGATGCAGATGTCGGGCCTGTCATACGCGCGGTTGAGATCACTGCGGTAAGGCATATCGCTGAACGAGTGACAGTCGAGTATGAGGACATATCTGTGTTCTTCGAAGGCCTCCTCGACATACCTCTGAAGAGTGCGGTGATAGGGGTCGTAGTACTTCTCAATCATCGCCTTCTTATGCGAGAGCCGGAAGAAGGCAAGCTTTTCAAGATTATGCGTACTCGAGTAGCATATCCCCATGCCGATTGTGCTCATCTCCTCCTTCAGGTCATCCTTGAATCTCTCCATATCGCAGAGGAGTCTTGATACGGGGGCGACAAGAGGTTTCCCGATACCGTTGATGAAAAGTTCATCGGTATACCAGTCTGTCATGTAAGGAATCTCTTTCCTGTATTCTTCGAGAAGTTGTTTTCTGACATAGAACTTCCCTCCCCAGGCATTGTATGCCGCTCCGGACGGCTCGTCATACGGCAGCGGAATGTCTTCGTTAGGTAACAGGGTTGATGAGTGCGGAATGTTCAGAATAATGCTGCTGGACATTTTCTTCTCCTTTTAGCCGATTCTTTAGGGATGCCGGCAAGTCGGACGGTAAATCCACATCCATAGCTTACTCTGCTCAGGCAGAGGAGAAGAGAACTGAGCTCTGGAAAAAAAGAAAAGACCATTCCAGGTCCGCTTCTTCCTTTAGCAGATAACGGCTGCAAGCAGAAGTTCAAATCCCGATGACTTACATTATCATGTGAAGGGGTGAATGTCTACCATTCGCCCACACGTCTCAGTCGTACACATGCGGATGAATAATTATCGAAGGACAATCATTTGCTTTTCTCCAAATAACGAGGCCAGACTATCTTCCAGTTTTCGTGTTTGAAATACAGCTATATCGTCCATATTCACTACCGCGTTAGAGGACACATCAAAGATACAGCACGCTATCCGTAGAAGTTCCGCTCCAAACTCTTCTTTTGTCGCAATAGCCATATATTTCGAGTCCTCTTGTAGCAATTTCCTCCGCCTTGGATCTTTAAAGTATTCGACAATTTTGTTTATTCCCAAAGAATCGACCACTTGAATACTTTTTTTATCAAATAGAGATAAGACCGTGCTTCCAATCACTAGAGGAAATAATATTATCATAGAAACTCCCGTTGCTACTGCTTCAACCTGCACAGATTCCTTCACTCCATATCTGCACCAATAAGCAAAGTGCTCACAGTTATTCGAAACTAAGCTGTATGTCCCCTTGCGCTTTCCTATCTCAGATTTGGCCCTCTCTACAATCACACCCGGAGGAAACGGCTTATAATCTGACCCCGGGTTCTCCCTCAACACAAAAAGCTTATCACCTCGCAAAAACTCTTCAATCGATGTTTGGATTATGTCAGCGCTTTCAGCGTCAGTCTCTTTTCCCTTAGCAGCAGAAAAATGAACCACACTATTATCTCCAATATAAATCCCAAAATGAGAGTAAAGGCCATGCTTCCTTTCAGTATAGATTATGTCTCCCACAGACAACGAATCAATCATAAGTGTTTTCCTCCAACTGTTGATGAAGTAAATTCTAAGATAAAGTAATCATGTCTTTATCCGCAAATGCCTCTTCTAAATCAGCGGATAATTTCTTCGCTTTCCATTCGCATGCTCGATTGAATTCGACTACAACATTTTTCTCGTGATCAAAGAGACAGGCAACCACAAGGTATTTATCCTTTTTATTTTCTTTAATTGCTGCCGGTATAAATTCTGGAGATGAACGCTAGAATCTCCGGATTTTTAAAGAAAGCTATTAAATCAGCAAGTTTTAATTCCTCGACTTTCTTGACATCAATTCCTAACCAACGCCTTTTTTTAATTATAATGCCAACAAGAACCAAAACTATAACAACAAATGCCAAACTTCCAATAATAATTCCTACTACCATACCATACCTGCCTTTTTTAACTGAGGATAATCATATCCTTATCACCAAAATTATATGCAGTGTCTTTATCCAAATATTCAGCTTCGATACCTAATGCTTCAGTCTCTGCATCGACAACCTTATTATCAGATTTATCAAACAAACAATTAACGACTCTATAATTCCCGTTGTCTAATTTTTCCTTGATAGAAATCGCCATTAAATTGGAATCCTGGTGCAACTTTCTGAGCCGTTCGGGATCTTTGAAAAACGCCACAATATTCCGGAAGAAATTAACTACTTTAAAAAAAATCCGTCTAATAAAACTCCAGATTGCATTTAATAACTCAATAAAAAAACTCATAAACTCTCATCCTACCTTAATATAATCATCTCGTTGCTCCCGAAATTTGACCTCAAATCATCATCAATAGAAATGCATTTGATAATCAGATTAGGACTCGATTTATCAGACAGCAGTTTACCATCTTTTCCGAGAAAACAAACTTTTAGAATCAACTTGTATCCCTCGGCACTGGAATCCTTTACATTTGCCTTCCTGAATATTACCGCTCCACTGTGAATTTCAGGATTTAAATAATCCTTGATCCATTTGATACATTCCCCAAAAGTGATTAAATCACATTCTCTTTCCTGCGTGTTCAAGGCAAAGCCTAAAAACTCACTTACACCGCCATATTCATCAATATGTTTCGAGTAGTAGTCTTTAAGTTCATTAGCATTCTGTTCTCCAATTTCATTTATCGTCGAAGAAATCTTTTCATACGCTTCTTTGAAAAAATCGTCACCAAGGTTCATTTTATCTCCTCCTTCTGCATACAACTATTTCTCAACACCACAGACACCTCCATCAGAAGCCTCAACTTTTGCAGTGTTGTAATTTTTGTTTTCAATATTCTCCTTTATCGATTTTGCAAGCTTTTGCCGCTTTTCTTCCTCTTTTCGTTTCAATGCTTCAACTTCTTCTTTTTTCTCACGGAACGATTCGATAAGAGTTTCAGAGGATATCGTAGCGCCGTCACAACCGGCAACTTTTACAAGAGCATCAAGAACACAGTTTTTTATCTCCCTTCCAGAAAAACCTTCAATTGACTCAGAAAGCTGATTCAGAAGTTCATCATTTAACTCACCATTCTCATTTTTAACATCAGGAGAATAAGGTGCTCTCTTGGGAAGTTTTCCGGCAATAATTGCTTTTCTGGCCTCTTTGTTCGGAAGTTTGAACTCGATATGCTTAAGTATTCTACTTTCGAATGCTTTATCGTAATTTTCATGCAGATTTGTGGCGAAGAAAACCACACCTCTGAATTCCTCAAGTTTCATCAGCATCTGACTTCTCAAAGAATTAATGGCCTGCTCACTGCCTGTGCTTATATTTGTAATTCTTTTTCCAAGAAATGAGTCAGCTTCATCAAAGAAGATCACAGAATCCTCTCTCTCTGCCTTATCGAAAGCCGCAATCAGATTCTTTGGGGCCTCACCCACATATTTTGATTCTATGTCCGCATAGTTCAACACCATAATCTTCTTATTCATTTCACTGGCAATCGCATGAGCAGTCATTGTCTTGCCTGTTCCGGGCGGCCCCCAGAAATTGACTATCGAACGGGGAACAGGGTCGATATCAGCAAATCCCCAGTCATAATATATTTTGTCGATATTCTTCAATAATGAGATGACATCTTTTATCTGTCCGACAGTTTCCTCTGGCAAAACAATTTGTGAAAGTAAATACTTAGGTTCTGTTGGAGAAACAGTCAGCCTTCTTTCCCCATCAGCCTCAGGAGTGTTCTTTTTATTCGCAACCTTCTCAAAAGCTGACACGGAAAAGCCGACATAAAAAGCAAACTCCACCAATTCACAAGAATCAGTCCGTCCACTCAGTATATTATCAACAATTGCTTTTAAGAGATTGTGTTCAACTCCCTCTTCTAGTTTTTCCCAGCTTTGTTTCTCGAATTGAAAACTATATTTCTTTGTTGTTTCAGCTCGTTTGATCAAGACACAAACTGGAAAGTTATTTTTCTTCTGCCATCTACTGATTTTCCCTTCCAATTCTTCCAGAACCTTCGGTTCTATTTCAATTCCAGAATAATTTCTTATGAAGAAATCAGGCATAAATCACCATTCCTTCTTTAATATCATCGTCAATTTCGTCAGCAGAATATTCAATTTCTTCGATCTTTTCATCAGAATCGTCATAAAGTCCGACATTCACCGTATTTACATTTCCTCTTTTTATATTTTCTACGATTGCATACTCCAAGCCTTTTTTTCGAAGTTCTTTCCTAATTAAAGCCTTGTTAACAACATGTACAGTCAAACAAATTGCTGCTATAGCAGCTACACCTGCAATCACAGCACCCAAAACATCTAGCCAACCCATTCTTTCCTCCTAAGTCCTATCAAAAATAAAGGCAACCTTTCAAACAAAAACGTAACCTCCTCGAGATTTATCTCTTCTTATCTATGCTACTCTCCGGAACAACGGTAACCGTATCCGTCCCCCATTTCTCTTACCGACCACTTTATTTCAATCACAAGCCATTCCGGTGATATCAGGCGGGCACCGTTTCCCATGTACCTGAGCCATCTCAGAACCTCGACCTCACCTCTTGTAACACACCTGAAATGCACCCAGCCGTCGCTGTCGGGTTTCGAAAATGAGACTCTCCCCTGCGGCCACTGACGTTCCATGAGAAATTTTGCATTCGCCTCATCGAGGAGAACCTCTATCTCGAAAGGCTCTCTTCTCTCAAGGCCGAAGGGATCGCAGAGGTTATATTCAAGATCAAAGCCTGTTCTTCGTTCGAAATGCTCTTTGAGAACCTCAAGACTCTCTATCCTCTCGACTGCAAGCTTTGACAAGGAGTCGCAGCCCCTTGTCTCCGATACTACGTAGGTGCCGCCGTACCATGAGAATACAGTCAACGGCATTATGTCACAGCACTGCGGCTCCTCCTGCGATGCCCTGTAGACTACACGGCATACCGTATGCCGTCTGACTGCATCACTGAGCATGGTGATTATTTCCGCCTTGTCTCTCTCGCTTTTCTTCGGCATATCCAGAAATGAATGTACGACGCTGACGCTGTTTCTTTCCGGTGAGGTTATATCGTCCCCGCCGATATCTGCAACATGTCCGGCAAAGGAAAGAAGCGTCTGCATCTTCCTGTGAAGGTCGTTTATTCTGTCTCTGAGAAGGGGAACGGAATTCTCTGCGTTTGTGAAGAGAAACTCAATGAGGAGCTTCTCATCATTGTCGAAAAAGAAGTCGTCCTTCAAGAGTGTGAGGTTGTCGAAAATGTTGCGGGCGACATGCCGGTCGTTCATATCGAAGAAATAGTAGACTTCACGGCCGCACGTCTCGCTTGTGAGAGGAAAGCCCATTGCTTCGAGCGCTCTCAGATACCGGTAGATACTCGCTCTCGAAACACCCATCAGCGAAACAAGAGCACTGACTGTTTTTCCGCCCGGAGCCTGGAGGTAGCGTATAAGTGCATACAGCTGAAAGTTTACAACCTTGCCCTTATATACCTGCATTGTCCCCCCCCACTTTTCCTTCTTGAAAGAGATTTTAAGTGCGATGTGTCTCATTTTCTGATACACATTCCGGTTTTTATGGATATTTTTTTGGGCACTCACGTGCAAGGCGGTCTATACACCTCAAAAAGTGTCTCGCTTTCTGTACATATTGAGGGTAAGATGGTACAGGAGAGGACGAGCTATGAAGAACTTTGCCGAACTACTGGAAATGGCTTCCCTGCTTTCGAGGGACGAAGGGGCGACTGTGCCCGAGATAAGGGAGAGGCTTGAATACAGCGCCAGATCGTCAATCTATCTGGATTTTGAGAATATCTTCAAGCACTTCGGCCTCACTGTCTTCAAGGGAAGTGAGAAACGCGGGCGTGAGGTTGTCTACAGGATTGAGAAGGAAGAATGGGTCCGCTTCAAGAAAAGGTTCATCAGGGAAGTCGTCAGCGAAGACGACAGACTGCTCTTATCATTCATGCTCGAGAGCATAGGATCGACTTCTCCTCTGATATCTGCCAGTGGAGACGATTTCATAAAGAGGCTGAAGAGCCTCGTGGGGGATCTCGACGTCGAACCGTGTGACTACAAGGGCTTCTTCTCCCTTGAGAGCACCCGTTTCCTTCTGACACTGCTGAGAGCGCAGAAGAACAGGACGCCCGTACACATTGTGTACACGGACAGGGAATACGACGTCTATGTAGTCAAATGCTATGCATTCTTCGGCGGTCTCTACGCATACGTGATGAAGGATGACGGAATCGTCTTCAATATATCAATACCGCGTATCGTGTCGGTAACACCAAAGCTCGTATCGAAGAAAGGAGAGAAGAATGAGATGCCCTCTCCCCGTCTCGATATAAAGAAAGCCCTGAGAGATCCGTTCGGGATAATCAGAATCGACGAACCTTTTACGGCCGTCATAAAGCTGAGGGACAACCAGGGCAAGTTCGAGATGGAGAAGACCTGGCCGGATACGGTGAAGATAGAGAGCCTCGGCGACGGCATCCATCTCTTCACAGTCACGACGAACGGCCTCTACTGGCTCTGGCGCTGGGTGCTTTCCCTCGGGCCGCAGGCGGAGGTCATCGAACCCGAATGGTTCAGAGAAAAAATCAAAGAGTCCGTGAGATACACACTTGAAGAAATCTACGGAAGGAACTGAATCCGGATTACGGATCGTCCTGATATAGTATATCAGGAACGGAGGCAGCCTTCTCTGTTTCTCTTTATGATATCCCGGAAAGTCAGGAGGGTAATGTCAGGAATTACAAAAGCTTCAAAGTAAGCTATCAATAGTGATTCAGGCGTTCGGTGCACACGAGTGCATAAGTCTCCGTTCGGTAACAGGAAAGTCAAAGCCGCTGTCAGAATATCAGAGCGGCGGAGCCGTGAGCCCGCTGTCATGAGAAATGCCAAGGGGAGAGAATCCTGTTCCCTCCCCTCATCATTTCTCCTCAGACAGAGCTTATTTGTCTTTCATCGAACTTACGATGCTCGATCCCAGTCCGATGACTGCTCCGACGATAAGTCCCGGGATTCCTCCGATGAGTGCCCCGGCTCCCGCACCGGCTGCCGTCATAGCTCCTGCTTTTCCGATTTCCTTGTTTTCGTCCTTCATTTTCTCACTCCTCATCATCAATCAGATATGACATACCGTTCGTCAGAGAATCGAGAGCCCCGCGTGCGGTACTGATTGTCTCGATTGCCGCCGGAACATCCTCTCTGAACTCTGCAAAGCCGTAAGGGCGTCCCTCTTCCTCGTGGTCGAAACCTCTGGCAGCGCCCATAAGACCGCCGTTAAGAAAAAAATCCATAAATCCCATCGCTTTCCTCCAGAATAAAGTTTCCCCGGAAGAGTACCGGAAATGCTTATGATGCATCTGTGTGCTCTTCCATACTTTGATTATGAGAAGAAAGTGTCCAGAACAGTGGACACAAACACAGAAAATTCAAAATATTTTGAGCAGGCTGCATTCCATCATGCAAAGAGGATCTATCGTCTGATTGAAGGCAGCAGAAAGCCACCAGACGCCGTTCCTGTTATATACAAGAGAGGAGATGAGTTAGTTCTGAAATCGGCAATTATGACAAATCCGGAAGAAAAAAGAGAGCATTTCTTTGTCTCTGATGCAGGATAACGAGAGACTGCAGCAATTGCAATGACTAACAGCACATACATTACCACAGTAAGATTCGTTTTATATTTCAGGAAAGATCTTCAAGTACCGCAGCGGAAGCTGAGAAAATGCTGTTATCCGACAAAGAAAGAATATCCTTTCTTATTTCTTCCAGGTCCGATATGAAAATATCTGCATCCGGCTTGATTATCCAGTTGATTGAATCCAGAAAACCGGGATGCCCTTTCAAGAAGGCAATCAGACTACTCAATTTATAATCTATATATTCCCCGTCAACAGATGCTTCCTTTGCGGAAGAAGCTTCAAGAGCTCCTGCCCAGTTAAATCTGCTTCTTCTGCAGATTTCCCGCACATCCACAACATCTTTCAGTTCATCTCTGCCGATAAGTGCTGAAATTTTGTTTGTTAAGATATTCGAGAGCGAGTCGACTCTGATTCCGTCATGCTCTACTGGCGTGCCCAATCTGAAAGCTATATCATTAACAAAATCCACTATGAGGCATGCCTCTCCTTCAGTGACTTCAACACGCAGATATCCTGCTCCTATGCCGGTTTCAGCAATCTTCAACCTGACACCGTCTATTTTCTGTATTTCAACAATCGCCTTTTCGACAATCTCCGGGAAGAGGGATTCTTCATTTGCAAACAAATCAAGATCGTCTGAATAACGATGCGAGAAGTAGAATCTACTTAAAGCCGTACCACCTGTCAGATACAAGGAGTGGCACGATCCGCTTATAACATTCAAAATTCTGTTCTGGAGGGGATACAGGCTTTCCGTGTAAAAAGTCCCTGAGGTATTCGAATCTGGCACGTTGCTGCCTCCTGATGCTTTTCTCTATTTCCTTGTTGTCGAGACACTCCTTACACTGATCAATCGACCAGATAGCGACCGTCTCATGCCATTTCAAAGTTTCAAATGTCCTTACAAAGGTTCTGTTCCGCTCTCTTTCATCAGTCCAGGTCTCCCTCCCCTCGATTTTATCAAGTAT
This sequence comes from Clostridium sp. AM49-4BH, assembly GCA_963626925.1. GTDB lineage: Bacteria > Spirochaetota > Spirochaetia > Sphaerochaetales > Sphaerochaetaceae > Ornithospirochaeta. The sequence goes on along the minus strand of CAVFZO010000014.1, from coordinate 3,908 downwards.
TTGAGAGGGGGAAATAATATAATCCCAGTACATTCTTTTGATAAGTTCGAGTTTCTTTTCCCTAGTCATACCTTTGAATATAATGCATCCGGGAAAAAAAGAAAAACATATTCTGCAGAGATGCAGAGAAGTACTATCTCTCCGCTATGAGGCTTTCTGCATAGAGGTACCGCTTGTAAAACGTTTCCCTGCCAGTCGGCATGGCATGCGTGCTGTCGTACTCTCTCATCGCCCTGACGAACGGACGCAGCGGAGACTTCACATTCTTCTTGAGATCCGATTGAGCTTCATTTCTGACTGACATGAAGGAGAGAAGCGAAGAGAACGGAAATCTGTCGCCGCGCGTCCACTCATAGCCGTCTCGGTAAGAGGGTGTGCCGATGAGTGACGTAAGCCGGTCGAGATTTTCCTTATCACCTTTGTACACAACGCCGTCGATATCACTGTTGTAAATCTGTATCATGTTCAGGATATCTGTATCAGAAGGAGAAAGAACGAGAGTCGATCCGCTCTTCACTGTGAGTTCATATACGGACGGGTCATAGAGCATGAGGGCCTTTTCCGGTTCGAAGGGCAGCACCAGTACCGCTCCCTTTATATCATAGTCCTTGTCGACATAAGGGCATCTGACGAACCTCTTCTCGAAATAAGGGTTCATGGCATTGAATGCCGAGGGGCCGAGGATGAAGCTCATGCCGTCAGAAGGAGCGAGAATAACTGCTTCAAGGTCCATCAGCGCGATACTGTCGCCGGATGCAAGGTCGGCAACACGCTTGAGAAAGCCAGCGCAGAGCTCCACATAGGAAGAGGAGAAATAATCCCTTCCCCTGATTGCCTTCAGTTCCCGCAGAGATTCGACTCCGTTTCCGTATTTGATGTAGTCGAATTTGTTGAATATGGGAAGACGCGTATGCTGGAAGAGAAGCGAACTTCTTCCCGCCTCGTTTGCATCCCGTATGATTCCGGGATTGCCAGACTTGAGTGCAGAAAGTGTCAGAGAGAGGAAATTCTCGAGTCTCTCGATCTCTTCTGCAGTCCTTCCGTCAAATTCCGGATAATCGAAATAGTAAAGAGAGTCCAGCTCCCTTGATTCGGGATTCTCCTTCGTAAGCGGGTTGTAAAATGAGACATGACTCCCATCCCCGGACCATGCTTTGACAATGTCCCGGTGCACGTAACGGTTTCTGAACATCCTTTCTTCTCCTCCCTGTAACGCCGCCTGTCGTACCCGTCCGGTTCCGCTGAAAAGAGAGGCGGAGTACAGCAGTGCAGAAAAAGGATAACAGGCGGACGGGGAATGTTCAATTCAGTCTTCGACCTCTTTTTCCGGCTGAAAAGATACATTTCTGCAACTTTTTCTGTACTAATCAATAGAAGTAGATGTGTAGCAGATACGTTGTCAGATATCGCACTTATATTCGGCAGATACGTTGTCAGATATCGCACTGTAAGAGATACTCTGGACAATATAGCTCATACCTTTCTCCGGGGAAGTAACCGTAAAGGATGTAAGCGCAGTCCTCTCAAGCATGCTCACGTTTCCCGTCTCTTCGGAGTATGTGTATATCTGGTACTCGACAGCACCTTCCACGGCATTCCACGAAAGAAGGACGGAACCGTCGTCAAGAAGAGATGCTTCAACTTCCGGAGCGTCCAGTGACACCGTATCGAGTTTCTCTTCGTTCTCTTTTCCGTAGAGAACCCTGACTACACGAAAGCCTACATCATCATAGCCCTCATCGCCTTCTCTCCCTTCTCTGCGGTATTCGGTGCGGCAGGAAGTGCGCTCACTCTTCCATGAGCCTCCCTTTACAGCATAGGTCTCTCCATCCTCTGAAGAGCGGATTGTACTTGTCCACTCCCATACGTTCCCCCAGAAATCCACTGCTCCGTGGGCCCCGCGTGTTACACCCGTATACTCGTCGACACCTGTCCTGCCGTCATTCACACCGCAGTTGAAATCGGCATCCTTAGGCATATGTCCCGCCGCAAGCTCCCATTCGCTTTCTGTCGGGAGGCGGTAGGTATTCACGCCGTCATTCTCCGTAAGCCACAGAGCATATGCTTCTGCGTCTTCCACACTGACGTAATTGACAGGAAGATCATCCTCACCCTCGGGGTAGCTTCCGTCCACCCAGTTAAGAGGTGCTTCTCTTCCGGTATCGGAAAGGAAGAGAGCATATTCGGCATTGGTCACCGGAGTGCGTTTGATGTAAATCGTCGTTCCCGCTCCCATGACGGGGATGTATTCATACCTCGATGCATCTGAGACTCTCCACTTGAGGAGTCTCGTGTCGGAGAAACGCAGCATCGTACTGTTTATGCGGTCCCAGTATGTTATGTACATATCCTGGACGATCTCCTCCATCTCGGCCACGATCTCATCCCCGCCCGGTTTTCCCTCTGTCTCCTCCTTCAGTGATGCAAGCTTCTCCTCCTTGCGCTCAAGTACGGCGTTGTAGTTTTCGATGACGGCATCCCTCAGTGCAAGGTAGTTCTCCATTGTCCTCGTGCTCTGATAGAGTGCAATGAGTGACTTTGTCTCTTCTGTCAGCTGTGGCTGCTCCTTTTCGATGAAACTGCTATTCGAATACATGGCCATGGGGTCTGCTGTTTCCTCGGCTGCAGGGGAAGCGGAAATAAAAGATAAAAGCATTACGAAGACGAATGCCAGAGAGATTATTCTTTTTCTTTGTCTGTTGTTTCTCATATAACGGTCCTTTTCTTACGGGCGCCTGGCAGTGCCCGTTTTTTGTTTTACACCGTCGATTATATGAGTCAACCTCAAACGAACCTCAAAAGGATGAACTTCCTGTAAGCCATTCGATAAGACCGGTATCACCAAGGAATGCACATCCCGGCACTGTAAAATGATCGGCATTCTCAAAGACCGTCACCTCCGCATCCCCTCCCGCCTCCTTGAGGGCCTCCACCATCATTATCGAAGAAGATGGAGGAACGACAGTGTCGAGCGCACCGACAAAGGTCCGTATCCTGAGGCCTTTGAGTTTTTCGACATTCTCCTCTGAGAAGACGACGGAGCCGGAGAGTGGAGCAAAGCGGGAGTAGAGATCCGGGGCTCTGAGTGCGAACTTCCATACCCCCGAGCCTCCCATACTGTGACCTGTGAGGGAGATGTTGTCCCTGTCGATTCCGTATTGCGCGGAAACTGCTTCAACAAGCTCTGCCACATCATCGACGGCCCTGATCCATCCGCTTACCGATGAGGGAAGCTGCGGAATGAGTACATAGCACCGGAGATTGCCCAGTTTTCCGGATGCAACATACTCCGGAAAGCCGTCGACAGAAGTGATGAGAGTGAGATCCTCACCCTTACCCGAACGGCCGTGGAGATAGACGATGAGCGGCATGCCGGGTTCCGGAGACGAGGGCTCGTAGAGCCAGTAGCGGAAGGATGCGATATTCTCCGTTTCCATTGAGCACTCTGAAAACGAAGCCTCCTTATATTCCTCTGCGGTGCCGGTAAAGAGAAAGAGGATGAGAAGCAGCATGGCAGGATAGAGAAGATACAGTAGTTTTTTCATTCAATCACCCCCTGAGCTGGGCTGTGATGAGGATAGTGTGCCCGTCTTTTTTCTCTATAATCAGCCTTCCCCCGTGCTCGCGGCATACCGCTTCGGCGAGAGAGAGTCCTATCCCGAAGCCCTCTGTTTTATCGGAAGTGTCGGCACGGAAGAAACGCTCACCGAAGTGAGGGAGAGCCTCAAGCGCCTTCTCCGGGGCTGTGTTCTCAACTCTGAAGAATACGCTGCCGCCCTTTTTCGATAAGCTTATGTGGATATTCCCCTTCTCGTCGCTGTATTTGAAGGCGTTGTCGATGAGAACTGTCATGAGCTCCCGTACGGCTTTCTCGTCCCCTTTGAAGGTAAGCGCCTCCTCAATGTCAT
>CAVFZO010000013.1:0-34656 GCA_963626925.1 Clostridium sp. AM49-4BH | reverse complement strand
AGGCACCTGACGGAAGCAGTTATCAGTGAAAGTTTACTGGAGAAAAGAAGAAAACAGTTGTAACATATGCGTATGAAGAAGATAAGTGTGGACAGAAGCTCATTTGAAGAACTGAGGGGAATGGACTGTATTTATGTCGACAAGACAGAGTATGTCTACAACCTTGTGAAAGATATGTCCTCAAGTTATTACTTCATCTCCCGTCCCCGCCGTTACGGCAAAAGCCTCATGTGCTCGACGCTCCACTCTCTCTTCGACGGAAAGCGCGAGCTCTTCAAAGACCTCTATATAGACAAGACGGATTATTCCTTTGAAAAGTATCCGGTACTGCATTTCAATTTTGCAAAGGTCAACAGCGGAGCCACCGTAAGCTATGAGAAATTTCTCAAGAGCTTCCAGGATGCCGTTTTAAGGGAAGCAAGAAGTAACGGGATTACGGTGGAAAGAGAAGAGCCGTGCGATATGCTTCTCTCGATAATGGACCAGCTGGATAAGAAGCTCGTAATCATCGTTGACGAGTATGACACTCCTATTCTCCATACATACAGGAACATTGAAGTTGCAGACATGATCAGGGACACTCTGAGTTCATTCTACTCTGTCATAAAGAACACAAGCGAGAAGGTCCGTTTCTTCTTCCTTACAGGAATAACCAAGTTTTCCAATATGTCCATCTTCTCTCAGATGAATAACCTCACCGACCTTACCTTTGACAAAGACTATGCCTCTGCATTCGGCTACACTGAAAAAGAGCTTGAGTCAAACTTCGCTGAGTATATCGATGAATATATGAAGAGGGGCGACAGGGAATATGAGACAAGAGAAGAGTTTCTCTCAGCAATAAGAGATTACTATGACGGCTACCGCTTCTCATATGAAAACCCAGTCAAGGTTTATAACCCTGTTTCTGTCGGCTTCTTCTTCAACGGGGAATGCAGCTTCAAGAATTACTGGATAAACACCGGCTCAAGTACGCTTGCCGTGGATCTGGCCAGGGACTATCACCTTGGAAAAATCATTACTGATGATATGAAAATCGGATTAGACACCATGTCGACGTTCGATTATTCCAATCTGGCATCACACAGTCTTGATTCCTCCCAGGTTCTCGCTCTCATATATTTCACAGGTTATCTGACAATAAAGGAGGGAAATACAAGATCGTTGACTCTTACATTCCCGAATAATGAAGTTCGCTTCTCTTTCACGAAGAGCCTGATGAAACTTTATTCGGGCCTCGATGTCGGAGCATATCTTGATGATGCATATTTAGCAATTGCCGGCAATGATATAAAGAGACTTGTGACAATAATGAACGCTTACTATGAAAAGATCCCCTACACGATACTTGCCGAGGAAATCGGCTACCAGAGCATGTTCTATGTCTTCTTCCTTCTGATGGGTGTGGATTCGATCATTGTCGAGGAACAAACGACACTGGGAAGGATAGATGTCTTGATCACTACAGAGCATGAAGCCTGGGTAATCGAGATAAAGGTGGACCAGAGTGCTCTTACTGCCCTGAAGCAGATAAAAGAGAAAAGGTACTACGGAAAGTTCATCAACACAGAGAAAACCATCCACATCATAGGACTCGATTTCTCATCAAAAACGCGGCAGATAACAGACTGGAAGGAAGAGGTGATCGATAAGACGAAGGAGCCGGCATACCTCGGTTGAACAAGATCTTCAGACAATCTTTTCTATGAAATTCAATCGGGTTTTCCTGCCATGCAGTCTTTCGTTTTTATGGGATTGTTTCAGCCGGTGAAGAGTTCATCGTCTGCGGCCGATGATAGAACATACCTCGGCATGCGATAGCTGTATGTGCTTTATATAAGCCTGTGGTTCTCTCAAGCGACAAATTAAAAAAGTTGGAAAAACGGATAAAATCGGCTGAAAACATGTTAGAAAAATGGAACATCGAATTTAGCAGAGTTTTCTTTTTCGATATTAAAACAGTATAAAGTAACAAGTTATTAGTGTTACTCTCTGAGTGATACCTGATCAGTGACGGTTTGCAAAAAAGTTGGAAAAATGGAAAAAACAATACATTTTTATGTTGGAAAAACGGACAAAATTACCGTTTTTAATATTGGAAAAAAGGGAAATAGCTATTAAGATGTCTTCATAGGTGGTTTGATATGATAAAACGGAAAATCACATCGAAGATTGAAGACTTCTTCAATACATATGACAAACAGGCTCTTCTCATAACTGGCGCGCGTCAGGTCGGCAAGACGTTTTCTATCAGGGAGTATGGCGGAAGATGTTTCAAAAACTTTGTGGAAATCAACTTGTTTGAAAAAAAGGCGGCTGTCAGTACTCTTGAGGGTTTTAGAGATACGAAGGATTTGATTACACGTCTTACTTCTCTTATTGATACTCCGCTTGAAGAGGGTAATACACTTATATTTATTGATGAAATTCAGCTTATGCCGGATATTATCACGGCCATCAAGTTCCTTGTCGAGGATGGGAGGTATCGATATATTCTAAGCGGATCTCTTCTGGGTGTTGAACTGAAGGAAATCCGTTCGATTCCGGTCGGGTACCTTGCTATAATGGAAATGCATCCGCTTTCAATCGAGGAATTCTTTCTTGCCAATGGTCTTGATGCAAGTTTTATAAAGACTTTGAAAGATGCATATGATAATTGTTTTCCTGTCGATTCTTACCTGCATGAAAAGCTTATGACTCTGTTCAGGCTTTACCTCGTAGTTGGAGGTATGCCTGCTGCCGTTCAGGTCTATCTGAATACATTCGATCTTAATAAAGTCCTGGGTGTACAGGAGTTCATCCTTAGTACGTATCGTCGAGATATTGCCGAGCATACGAGTAAGGAAAATCTTTTCATAAAGGATATTTTCGATATTATTCCCGCAGAATTGAATAGTCCAAACAAGAGATTCATCCTCAAGAATTTGAACGAGAATACGAAATTCAACAGATATGAGGAGAGTTTTCTCTGGCTTGCAAAAGCGGGAATAGCTCTTCCGGTCTTCAATGTTAAAGAACCTAAAATTCCTTTAGAGCTGAATAAGCTGAGGAATCTGTTTAAATTCTTTTCGAATGATGTCGGACTGCTTGCCTCTCAGTATGCACGCGGCATACAGGCCAGAATTCTTCGTGGAGATGATTCGATCAACTATGGCTGTATTTATGAGAATGCTGTTGCCGAAGAATTGTTTTCAAACGGACTCAGCCTGTTCTATTTCAACAGCAAGAAACAGGGAGAACTGGATTTTGTAGTAAAAATCAATGACTCGATACTTCCGATTGAAGTCAAGTCAGGTAAAAATTACTCACGGCACAATGCTCTTACAAATGTTATGGCCGAAGAGGAATATGGACTGAAAAAAGCTGTTGTCCTTACCAATGATAACGTGAAAGTGAAGGGAGATATTTTATACCTTCCGGTTTACATGGTTTCATTTATAAAGAATGACGAGATGGATTCATTCATTTACAAAGTAGATTTGTCCGGATTGACATGATATCTCCTCATTTTTCTGCAAAGACAGAATTAGCAATAGAAATCCCTCCGGAGCCCGGAGGGATTATGTGTTGTTTCTCTTTTCCTGTTACACAACAACCTGGAAGCCGTTGAGAAGGGGAGAGATAGTCTGCATCATGCTCGGGACGACTGCAAGGAGAACGCCTGCTGCAACAGCAGAACCGATGACACCTGATACGTTCGGGCCCATGGCATGCATGAGGAGGAAGTTCTGTGTGTCTGCTTCCTGACCGACCTTCGATGCAACTCTCGCTGCCATAGGTACTGCAGAGACTCCTGCCGCACCGATGAGCGGGTTGATCGGGTGCTTGGGATCAAGCTTGTTCATGAGCTTTCCGAGGAGAACACCGCCTGCTGTTCCGAAACCGAATGCGACAGCACCGAGTAAGAGGATACCGAGTGTTTCGAGGTTGAGGAACTTGTCTGCAGCCATCTTGGATCCGACCGAGAGACCGAGGAAGATGGTGACTGTGTTCATTAAAGCGTTGCTCATCGTGTCTGCAAGTCTTCCGAGAACTCCGCATTCCTTGGCAAGGTTACCGAACATGAGGGCTCCCATGAGAGGTACTGCCGACGGAAGCAGGATTCCGCAGAGTGTGATGACGAGGATCGGGAAGATGATCTTCTCAGCCTTCGAAACCGGCCTCAGCTGCTGCATTCTGATCTTTCTCTCGTCGAGTGTCGTCAGAGCCTTCATGATAGGTGGCTGGATGACAGGTACGAGAGCCATGTAGGAGTAAGCTGCGACTGCGATTGAGCCGAGGTAGCTCGGAGCAAGACGTGACGTTACGTAGATGGCTGTAGGACCGTCAGCACCGCCGATGATACCTATTGAGGAAGCAACGTTGAGTGTGAAGTTGATTCCCGGAATGTATGCAAGAACGACTGCACCGATGAGGGCCATGAAGATACCCAGCTGTGCTGCAGCACCGAGAAGCAGTGTCTTCGGGTTTGCGATGAGCGGGCCGAAGTCCGTCATTGCGCCGACGCCCATGAAGATGAGGACGGGGAAGAGTCCCGATTCGATACCTGCATCGTAGAGAATCTTGATGAAGCCTGTTGCAGCGAAGGAGCTGTTCGGGTCAACGCCTGCGATGTATGCAAGAGGGATGTTCGAGAGGATACAGCCCATTCCGATCGGAACGAGGAGCAGGGGCTCGAAACCCTTCTTTATAGCGAGATAGAGGAGAAGGAAGCCGACAAGAATCATGACGGCCATTCCCCAGCCTTTTTCTTCTGTTATGAAGCCGTAGATACCTGTAGAGTACCAGAGCTGTACAAAACCATTAAGAATATCTGACATACGTAATCCTTATGCAATAACCATGATGAGGTCACCAGCCTGGAGCTGATCGCCCTGGTTGACAGAAATAGATGCGACTGTGCCGGCTACCGGAGAATAGATTTCGTTTTCCATCTTCATAGCTTCCATGACACAGAGAACCTGGTCCTTTGCAACTTTGTCGCCGACCTTGACTTCGTACCTCAGCATCAGGCCCGGCATCGGAGCGGAGACTTCTGCGCCTTCTGCCGCCTCAGCGGTAGCTGCAGGAGCTTCCTCTGCTGCTGCCTCAGGAGCCTCTTCGACAACTTCCTCGATGACCTCTTCTACGACTTCCTCTGTCTCTTCGACGCTGCCGCCGATAGTCATGAGAACGTCACCAGCCTGGAGCTGGTCGCCCTGCTGGGCAGTAATCGAAGAGATGACGCCGTCGCACGGAGAATAGATCTCGTTCTCCATCTTCATGGCTTCCATGACACAGAGAACCTGGTCCTTCTTGACCTCTTCGCCGACCTTGACTTCGAATCTGAGAGCAAGGCCCGGCATCGGAGCGACAACCTCTGTGCTTCCTGTTGCCTTGACGACCTTCTTGACAGTCTTTACTGCTTCTGCAGCCTTGGGAGCTGCTGCGGGAGACGGTGTGCGGATTCCGTCGACTACCGAAAGGGGATATTCCTTTCCGTTTACGACAGCCTTGTCGCCAGAGATCTTTACGCCGTAAGCCTTGCCGCCGACTGTGACTGTGTACTCGCCGTTTCCAGCCTTCTTTGCTGGAGCAGTTGCTGCAGCCTTCGGTGCCTCCTGAGCCATCTGACTCTTGAGCCTGACGCCGTTGACCTTTGCCTTACCTGTGAGGTAGAGGATTCCCTTCTCCTTACAAGCACCTGCAATGAAGATGTTCTCGTCTGTGAGAGGAAGGTTCTCCTTCTCGAGCATAGCCTTTGCTGCCTCTACTCCCTTCTTGGGATCTCTGTCGTTGATATCTACAACCTTTTCAGTTGTGGGCTCGAGGTGGAGCTGCTCGGATGCGAGCTTCACAACTTCCGGATCGGGAGCGACGGGAGTCTTTCCGAAATAGCCGAGAACCATCTTTCCGTAGCCTTCGGCAAACTTCTTCCAGGGCCCGAACATGACGTTGTTGAATGCCTGCTGGAAATAGAACTGGCTGACAGGTGTGACTGATGTTCCGAAGCCGCCCTTTGCAACTGTTTCGCCCATAGCCTCGACAATCTGAGGATACTTGTCCATGAGATTGTTGTCTCTGAGCATCTGTGTGTTTGCCGTGAGAGCGCCGCCGGGGAGCGGGAAGAACGGGATTTCGGGGTTGACCATCGTTGCCTCGGGAGGAAGGAAGTAGTCAGCCATGCACTCTTCGAAGACCTTCTCTGCCTTCTTGACCTTCTCGATGTCGATATCGAGGGTGTAGTCCGTGCCTCTGAGAGCGTGCCACATCGTGATGATGTCGGGCTGGCATGTTCCGCCGGATACGGGGCTCATGGAGAGGTCGATCTGGCTTGCGCCCGCCTCGATGGCAGCCCAGTACTGCTGGATCGATACGCCTGCTGTCTCGTGTGAGTGGAATACGATGTTCATATTCGGTCCCACGAGCTTGCGTGCTCTCTTGATAGTCTCATAAACATTGTGAGGAGTTGATGTACCGGAAGCATCCTTGAAGCAGAGAGAATCGAACGGGATCTTAGCTGCGAGGATTTCCTTGAGAATCCTTTCATAGAAGTCGGGGTTGTGTGCGCCCTTGACTCCTTCCGGAAGGGACATCATCGTGATGGTGATCTCGTGCTTGAGACCCGCATCATGGATGGCGTTTCCGCTGTCGATGAGGTTGTTGACGTCGTTGAGTGCATCGAAGTTCCTGATTGTCGTGATTCCGTGCTTCTTGAAAAGCTGGGCATGGAGCTTGATCATATCTCTCGGCTGGGAGTCGAGACCGACGATGTTGACACCGCGGGCAAGCGTCTGGAGGTTTGCATCCGGCCCTGCGACTCTTCTGAACTCGTCCATCATCTCGAATGCATCTTCGTTGGTATAGAAGTAGAGAGCCTGGAATCTTGCACCGCCGCCTGCTTCGAAATGTCTTATGCCTGCGTCCTTAGCAGCTGCGACTGCCGGCATGAAATCCTTTGTAAATACACGTGCGCCGTATACGGACTGGAAGCCGTCTCTGAACGCAGTACACATGAAGTTGATTTTCTTCTGAGCCATTTAATTCCTTCCTTTGTCGAGAGAAGCGGCAATAGCCACAGCAATTTTCTCGTCATCGTTAGATTTTGCTACTGTTGCAGGTTTAGCAGCGACCTTCTTCTTCGGTTCTTCCGCCGGAGCATTATTCCCGACAATCTTCGACATCAGCTTGATGGAGTAGATGAGTATTGTGAGGAAAATGAAGACGACGATCATACCGAGGAACATTAAGATAATACCGTCCTTGAGCTGTGCACTGAGATATGCACTGGGCAGATTTTCTAGTAATGTCAACATTTATTTTCGTCTCCTAAACTGGAAAATAGATTTTGCTGTATTCTACCAAATAACAACTGTTAAATTCAACAGTCGGGAAGGAATGTAAACGTTTTTTAATCTAAACATAAGTTTTTTCGATTATATTGAAACTCCCTCCTGTTAAATTGATTGTCTTCCGCCTTTTATCTATTATTATTGAACATTGGAGTTCAAAATGGAAAACACAGAGAAAAGCGAGTACGATCTTCAGACTGAAAGAATAGACGGCAGAATGGCAGAGATATCACGAAAGATAGTCGTCATGTCGGGAAAGGGGGGAGTAGGGAAGACCACGGTTGCCGTGAATCTTGCCTTCGCCCTCAGCGAAATGGGTAAGAAAGTGGGTATCCTCGACTGCGACATACACGGGCCGAACGTTGCGAAGATGCTCGGCGTGAAGGATGCCGAAATCTTCTCACCCGACGGAGTGACTATGTACCCCGTAACGGCGAAGAACGGAATCGAGGTAATGAGCCTCGCATTCGCACTTCCCGATCCCGACGATGCCGTAATCTGGCGCGGGGCTATGAAGATGGGCGTCATCAGACAGTTTTTAGGCGACACGGAGTGGGGTGCGCTGGACTATCTCATTATCGACACACCTCCCGGAACGGGCGACGAGCAGCTCACAGTCGTCCAGTCGATCAAGGACATAACGGGAGCAATAATCGTCACGACACCACAGGATGTCGCCATCCTGGATTCCAGACGCAGCGTAACGTTTGCCCGTAAGTGCGGTCTTCCCATCATCGGGGTCATCGAGAACATGTCCGGATTGAAGTGTCCGCAGTGCGGAACCGAAATTCCGGTATTCGGAAAGAACGGCGGCAGGAACATGGCTCTCGAGATGAATACCCCCTTCCTCGGCGCCATCCCGATGGAGATCGACCTCATGAAGAGCGAGGACAGCGGTGAAGAGTGGATTAAAGATACCACCCATCCGTCGGCCGAGGCTCTCGTCGCCATTGCCGACAAGCTCGAGAACGGCGATGCGTGCACGACAGGGCGTGAGATGAACTATCTCGGAACCTCGTCCTGTTCTCCGGAGGCATGTGCACACTGCACATCTGACTGCTCGAGCAGGAAGGGCTGATGAAGAGAGACGAAGAATTTCTATGGAGTACAGGTGAGAAGAGGAGAGTCTTCACTTCTCCCGTTCTCAGTGTCGACCTCTCCGAAAGAAAGCACGGGGAGAAGAGGGGGGAGTTCGTGACTCTCGCTCTTCCCGACTGGGTTTCCGTCATTGGCTGGAGAAGGGATGAAAACGGAGTTCCGGTATTCCTCATGGAAAGACAGTACAGGCACGGAAGTGAAAGTGTAACCGTGGAGTTTCCCGCGGGTTTAACAGAAGAGGGGGAGAGCCCCCTCGAAGCTGCGAGGCGTGAACTGAGGGAGGAGACAGGAATGGAGGCGGAGCTTACCGAACTCTGTTCATTCAATCCCAATCCGGCGTTCATGACTAACAGACAGACCTTCTTCCTGGCAACGGATCTAGTGAAGAAGGGGGAGCAGGAACTCGACGAGAACGAGGAGATAGAGCTTCTTTACGTTCCCGTCGAAGAAGTAATCAGAAAAATGGGGAGAAGAGAGTATTCCAACGGAATAATGCTCGCCGCACTCTTCGCCTTCATGAGGGAAGCCGAGAAAAGACCTGAACTTAGGAGAGTCATTCATGAGTAGAAGAATTTCAATTCTGGCAGCAGTACTTATTGCACTGGTCGTTCTTACAGGCTGTGCAACGACAGAGAAAAAGAAAGATGCATCGTACATCACCGTAACGGCTTCGAGTACGGTTGCCGTCAAGGCGGACACCGCATCGTTCACGATAACGGCCGAGGCTCTCGAGAGCACGACTGAAGGAGCGAGAAACGCTTCGAGTGCGATGGTCGAAGAGGCCGTGAAGATTCTGAAGGACGAATTCGGGATCACGGACGACGAGATTACGACTGACTATATGAATATCAGCCCGTACTACCAGTGGCTCGATACCGGGCGGACGCTGATGGGGCAGAAGGCGACGCAGACGCTGAACATAAAGCTCAGGAACGGCATCGACAAGGCCGGAAGGGTCTACGACAGACTCAGCGTACTCGACGGCATTTCGATTTCATCCATCTCGTATTCCAAGAGTGATACATCCCTGGAGGAGGCTGCAGCACGCGAGTGGGCTATGAAGAACGCCATCGCGAAGGCCGGGGACTATGCAAAGGGAGCAGACCTCACAGTCGGCAGGGTGATTTCCATCAGTGAAGGAACATCCGACTATTCGTATTCGTACGCAAACAGCAAGGTGATGATGCTTGAAGCGGCCGCTGCATCAGAAGACAGCTATTCTTCGACCACGTACTATGCAGGCTCACTCAGTGTCAGTGCAACGGTCACTGCAGTATTTGAACTTAACTGAAACCGGGCAGAGGAAAGAAAAGACGGCCGTCCTGAAAAGGGCGGCTCTACTTTTACTCTGTAAGTGATTTGAGAATCTCCTCGAAGCCCCTTACGGACTTTGTAAGTTCATCGATTGAGATGTATTCGTCCCTGACGTGCGCAAGGCTCTCGAGAGAGGGCCCGTAGCCGATTGTCGGAATTCCCTTCTCGCCGCAGAAGTGGCTGCCGTTCGTGCAGAACGAGAAGTGCGAGACTTTCGTCTCGATTCCCGCCTTTTTCAAAGCACCCAGCGCCTTCTGCACAAGCCGGCTGTTCTCGTCGACGGCCCATGCAGGGTAGTACCTTTTTGCCTTTATCACAGCACCTGTCCAGCATTGGGCTTCTCCGTCCCTTATATAGCACTTCGCCTCAATGGACGGGTCCTTTGCCCTGGCTCTCTCTATCGCTTCGTTAATCTGAGACAATATGGTCTCCTCGGTCTCTCCCACAAGGGTGCGGCGGTCGAATGTGGCGATGCATTTCGACGGGACGACAGAGGAGCCCGGATACGGATAGGATTTGATGTCCGTCAGCTCGAGAATGCCCTTGCCGAGAAGGGGATGCTCGTTAGGAACAATCGCTCTGATTTCCTCTATGACTGCAGTCATTTCATAGACGGCGTTCCGTCCCTTCTCGGGATTTGACGAGTGACACGATATTCCCTCAGTCTCCACGACAACCTCCGCCCTTCCTCTCTGTCCAATCTTGACCGTGGAGGAAGTCGCCTCTCCGATGATGACATAGTCGGGCTTCACATATTCCGATACGAGACGGCAGGCGATTCCCTCGAAGCATTCCTCATGTACCGTACACGATACTGCCACCCGCCCCTTGAATTTCCCTTTTGTGTCCTTCTTGAAGTAGCCGGCAGCCATAACCGCGGCAGCAACGCTTCCCTTCATGTCGGATGTTCCGCGGCCGTAGATTCTGCCCCCTTCCTCTTCAGCACCCCACGGCGCATGGACCCACTCCTTTTCGTCTATGACGTCGACGTTGTCTATGTGGCCGTCGATGAGGACGGTCTTTCCCGGCTCGGAGCCGTTTATGATTCCAATGCAGGAGCCGAAGTCGTCGATAATGACGCTGTCGTATCCGAGCTCCTCCATTTTCTTCTTCATGAGAAGGGCAACTCCCTTCTCCCCGCCGGAGGGACTCGGGATACGTATGGCCTCCTTGCAGAATTCTATTACTTCCTTATCTCTGTCGCTCATTTTCATTACCTCCCAATTAAGGGTATATCTGAAAACAGAACTGTCAACAGAAAGTTCAGACGAAGAGATCATCAAGGGTTATCTCTGTCCGTATAAGCTCCGAATACTGGTTGCGCTTCATCCCCGATACGGTTGCAAGAACAAACGTTACTGCCTTTCTCGTCTTCGTCTGGGACAGGAAGACGCTCTTCTTGTTTTTCAGGCTTTCCTCGTCTTCCTTTGTCATCGAGTATATTCTACCGTCCTTCGACCATTTGACTTCAACAATGTTGATCAACCTGTCCGCCCTGTCGATGAGAATATCGATCTCGGCTCCCCTCTGGCCTTCTTCGAGTTTCTTTCTGTCGCTGACCCAGCAGTAGACGGCCGTTGCAACCCCGCTGATTCCCAGCGTCCTTTTAACCGCATCGATATGCATCATGATTACTCTTTCATAAGAGAGAGCACACCATGTACGGTAATTCGGGGATGCTTCCACCGCGTTCCAGCTTCCGTTGTAAGAGTTGTTCTTTATGAACGAGAAGTAGAAGAGTGTATAAGAGTCCATGAGACGGTAGTATGTGTCATTCTTCATCTTCCCCATGGGGTGGGATGATAAAAGGAAACCGCATTCTTCGAGTTCTTCAAGCATGTCTCCGAGAGCGCCGTTGTTCTGTATTCTGCATCCTTCAGCTATTTCGATTCTCGTCCTGCCTCTTCCGTTTTTCCCCAGATATTCGACGATCTTCAGATAGTTCTTAGGCTGTCTGAAAAGCGATGTATAACAGTTTTCGAACTCGTCTGAGAGCGCCGGAGAAGACGAGAAGAAGAGGTATTCGATATTCTGTGATGCCTCGTAGCCCCCGACAAGGCGTGTCCAGTAATATGCTACGCCCCCGAGAACCATGTAGAGCTGGAGAATCTGGTCCCTGCTGTAGCCGAAGTTGAAATATCTGCAGTATTCCTCGCACTCTGCCAGGGTGAACTGTTCGAGTTTGATTTTTGCCGTTATCCTGTTGTGAAGTCCGCCCCTGCTGTGAAAGACTTTCTTCAGAATCCAGGATGTGGCGGAAGCACAGATGATGAGAAAGACGTCATCCCTCCATGCCGCCCACTCGTTCCAGAAGCCTTCGAAAGCGGGGAGAAAATCGGATCTGGGGTTGTCCATCCAGGCGATTTCGTCAAGGAAGATGACCTTCCTCTCGTCGTCGCTCTTACTCACAAGTTTTTTCAGAGACGAGAATGCCTCTGCCCATGAGGAGAGACGCGGGCAGTCTTCAAGTCCCTGTTCTTTCAGAGCTTCGCAGAAGAAAGCGAGCTGTGAGGACCTCGTCGAGTTGCCTCTTCCTGCATAATGGAATGTGAAATGATTGTCGAAAGCCTCTCTGATGAGAAATGTCTTTCCTATCCTTCGTCTTCCGTATAGTGCAAGAAATTCGGATTTACGGGATTCGGATAACTCTTTGAGAATCTTCTGTTCCTTTTGTCTTCCTATAATCTTATTCATATGGTTATTTTAGGCGGAAAGCTGGGTGAAATCAAATCTTTTCGCAGAACAAGCGTGATAATCAGCGAAAAGTATCTCAAAAACCATGTTTTCGCAGAATAAGGCCGATACGCAGCGAAAAGTAGCTTGAAAAACTATGTTTTCGCAGAATAAGCGGGTTAATCAGCGGAAAGTGTCTTTTTCAGATACGTCAGCGCTGTACTATGCCGCGTTTTCGATTCCCGCCTTTCGTCTGAAGAGCTTAGTGCCGCGTCTGAAGAGGATGGGGAGTGCAAGTCCCAGGGCACGGAAGGTGTTGTCTGCCGCCATACAGAGCCATACACCGGTGAGAGAGACGTGGAGGAATCTGATTGCAATGGTCGAAAAGAGGATTCTTATCCCCCAGGCTCCGATTGTTTCGATGATGAAGGGGAACTTCGTCTCCCCCAGTCCGTAGTAGATTCCTTCGCTCACAATCATGAGGCCGAAGAGAGGCTCTGTGAATGCTATGAGCCTGAGTATCTCGGCTCCCTCCCGGATTACCTCCTCATCGGGTGTGAAGAATGACATGACGGGACGCGCAAGGAAGAAGAGGAGGGCTCCGGTGACGGCCATCATCAGAAGTGTAAGGATGGAGGCCTGACGTTCGATTATCCTGAACTTGTCCTCGTCCTTTTCTCCGACAGATATTCCGATGAGTGTGCTCGTAGCGCCCCTGAGGCCGTAGCCCGGAACGTAGAATATCGTCTCTGCCGAGAGTGCTATGGAGTGTGCTGCGAATGTGACTGTCCCCATCGAGGAGACGAGGGATGCAAAGACGATGTGTCCCAGACAGCTTGTCGTGTTCGTCGCCGCTGCGGGAAGACATATCCTGAAGGATTCTCTGAGAAGGTCCTTCTCCGGCTTCAGGTACTTCATCCTGTAGCTTATTCTCTCCTTCTTTTTCCAGATGACGGCAAGGGCAAGTGCTCCTGCTGTGTAGGAGAGAAGCGTTGCTACGGCCGCCCCTTTGACTCCGAGCTCGAATGTGTAGATCAGAAGGTAGTTGAGGACTATGTTGAGAAGGTTCGCCGAAAGATTGATGATCATCGGCGTTCTGCTGTCCTTGACGGCCCTCATGGCCGAGCTTCCGATTATTATGAATGCCCTGGCGGGTATTGCAGCGCTTATTATTGCAAAGTATAAGGATGCGGCCTCTCTTATCTCATCGGATGCGTTCATCCATACGGGTATATACGGGCTGAGGATGACGGCTGCGGCCCCGACTGTGACTCCTGCCAGGAGGGAAATTGAGAAGGCTGCCGACGACATCTTCTCTATCTTTTCGTAATCCCTGGCACCGAGTGAAGTCGATATTATCGCAACGACAGCAATGCCGAAGGATGCAAAGAGTGAGTAGATGAGCCAGTTCACGGTGCCTGTGAGGCTTACCGACGCCGTCGCCGCCGCACCCAGTCTTCCGACCATCGCAGTATCTACATACTGCAGGAGTGTCGATAGAATCTCCTCGATGACGATGGGAAAGGCAAGACTCAGAAGAGCTTTGAGGTTTTCCCTCCTCTTTATCCTGTCCATTTCTACTTCAGCACGGCGAGGAAATAGTCGTTGACCTTTCCGTCTTCGTATAAAAGATGATAGAGGTTCATGACGAGCGGGAAGTCCTTCTCGAGACCGAGCTCGAGAATCTTTCTCGCCACAAGATATATCGTCCTCTTCCCCTCGATTACCGTTGCGGCGTTCTTTTCCTCGTTGAAGAGGAAGCCTTTTCCGATAAGCATGCCGAAGGTTCGGTTACGCGAGAGGTCGTTGAGGGCCGTAAGTCCGAGGTCTCCCAGGCCGCAGTAGCAGAAGATTGTCTCCTCCGAGCATGAGTAGAGCTTCAACAGCTTTCTCATCTCCTTGACGGCCTTCGTGTAGACGAGAAAGTCGACGTTGGGAGATCCGTACTTTCCCGACACGAGTCCGATTGCGATAGCGTACATGTTCTTGAGTATCGAGCACAGTTCCACGCTTCTTGTGTCCTCGGTCCAGTCGAGGGTGAAGAGAGTGTGGGGGAGAATGGAGTCTCTGAAGTATTCATAGTCGCTCTTTTCACCGCCGAATGTGAACGATGTCGGAAAGCCGTTCATCGTTTCGATGGCGAACGAGGGGCCCTTCATGCTTGCCCTTCTTTCGAACGGGATGTCCTCCGTTATGAATGCACCGTCGTCGCTCATTCCCTTTGCAAGGTTGATGATGAGGGGATTCGAGGATGTGTGCCTCCTGATTCTCTCCGAGAAGGGCACGATTGCCTTCGACGGGAGAACGAGAAGTATTACATCGGCTTCTTCGAAGACAGCGTCGTCCATTGTTGCTGTCAGAGAAGGCGAGAGGAACTTTGTCGGGAAGTATTTCGTATTCTGGTGATTATCTCTTATATCCTCATAAACGTCCTCTTCGATTGTATGAATCGTGACGCTGTTGTTTCTGTTCCATGTCAGACGTTCGGCGACGGATGTACCGAATACACCGCCTCCTGCAACTACTATTCTGTTCACTGTTTTTCCTCTCTTTTCTTGATGATGTAGAGCCTCGATGTATTGTCGCCGAGAGTTCGCATTCCGTCCTCCCAGCCGTTGCCGCTCGTGTTGTCCGCCAGTGTGATACCGGCCCATTTGAGAGCATCGCCCGAGACGTTGTAGCTCTCGATTTCCTGAGGCTTCATGACAAGGTCGATTCTGTTCTGCATATGGCTGCGGGCAGTAAAGGAGTATTCATAGTTCTCGTTCGCACACTCGACGTAGAGCTTCTCTGCCGTCGTGTTTATTCCTGCCTTCTTGAGGTAGTACAGCAGAAGTATTGCAGAGGCGTCGCCGTTCGATACTGTCCATATCGTGCGCTTCTCGCTGTCTTCCTGAAGGCGGAACGTGCCGTACTGTATAAGATTCCTGTACCCCCTGTAGAATTCGATCTGCTGCCTGAGTAATAAAAGCTCGGCCTTCGAAAGGTCATGCGGGTTGATGGAGCAGGTGAGAGCGCCGAATACCGATGTGTTGAATATCGTCTCGTTATCGATCATGCGCCCGGTAAGTCTGTCGGGGGAGGAGGAGAGTGAGATGTTCATCACGGAGAGCGGGTATATAAGCGCCGTGCCCTCCACTGTCTTCAGTCTTTCAAGCGGATCCGTGCACTCCGTCACAGTAATCGACGGGCAGTAGGAGAGCATGCCCATGTCGAATCTCAGTCCGCCTTCGCTTGTTCCCTCGATGTAGAGTCTGGGGTTCGACTTCGTAATTGTGTCGAGGATGTTGTAGAGTCCCAGGACATAGCGGTGCATGAATTCCCCGGCATCCCTCTCTGTCAGATTGGACCAGAGGTCGCCCTGGTTACGCGAAAGGCTCCATCTTATATAATCGATGTTTGATGAGTCGATGATGTTCGTCACTGTCGATATGACCCACTCGCGGACGTCCGCGCGTGTTATGTCAAGAAGCAGTTCGTGGCTGCCTTCCGCACTCTCTTCGGCGCTTTTTCCGACTATCCAGTCGCGATGGGATTTATAGAAAAGGCTGCGCTCGCTTATTCCCTCCATCTCGAACCAGAGTCCGAAGAGGAGTCCCATGTAGTGGACTTCGTTCGCAAGATCCTTGATTCCCGAAGGGAAATGGCGTGTGTCGGCATGCCAGTCGCCGAGGGATGATTTGTTGTCGCTTCTCGCTCCGAACCAGCCGTCATCCACGACGATGCCCTCCATGGAGAGATCCTTCGCCTTATGGGCCATCGTCAGAACTTCCGCTTCGTCCGGGTCATACGAGAGGGTCTCCCACGTGTTCAGCATCACCGGCCTCATCCTGTTCTTCCATATGCCGCGTCTGATGTGGTTTTCTATGAATTTCTTCATCAGATTTCCCGCTCCGTTCCTGCCAGACGGCGAATAGGCGAGGACGGCCTCGGGAGACTCGAAGCTTTCGCCTTTTTCTAGTTTCCAGGAGAAGAGATCGGGATTTATGCCGCACGTTATGTGTGTGATTCCCATAGGAGTCTGGCTTATCGTGGTGCGGTGGGCTCCGGAGTAGACAAGGGACGAAAGATATGTGTCCTTCCCGCTTTCGATGATGACTGTCGGGTCGCTTGTCCCGCTCTGTATCGTTCTGGTTTCAACTGAAAAAAGGCCCTCTGTCATCACCCTTTCCTGTATGTGCTTTTCCCGTCCCCAGGACCCCGAGAGCGACGTGATTTTCACCCCCGCGGCTCTCAGATCCAGAGAAGAGGAGAGAAGAGAGCGCAGAATGAGTGTTTCGTCACCTTCGTTCTGCACGGTTGTGCGTCTCGTGATGACATCCGAGCGGTAGAACGAGGTATAGTATGTGATGAGCTTTATGCGCCTCGATTTGTCGGTGTATGTGACGGCAAGCGTCTCCGCTTCCTCTTCACTCCCGACTCCCTGCGGCATTCTGGGCCCCCTGAAGCGTACGATTCCGGGTGTGATCTGATGGGAGGTGTATCTGAAGTCGAGTGTCCTGTCTCCCCCCTTCCCCAGAGAAGCGGCGATGAGCGGCGTCTTGTAGTCGCCCTTTCCCTCGCTTGAGAATTCAAGAAGTGTGTCGTCGAGCGAGAACTCCCCGTACTGCCGGCTGAGGATTGTCGACATGTGCGGTGCCTTGAGATGTTTCTCCCTTATTGCAGAGAGGGAGGATTCTGGATCTCTGAGCCTCCGGCCGTAGTAAACGTGCTCCGGCACCAGGGTATCCTCGACGGAGAATATGTAGCTTGTGTTCTCTGTTTCTATGAAGAAAAGTCCGTTTGAATATCTGATCATCGCTTTCCTCGCTCTTAGACGCTATTCTACAGCAGAATTCTTCAACAACAAAGTAACCTTTATGATTTTCATATGTTATTATAATCACATATGGATATAAGAAGACTCTCCCTCTGGGAGGGAAGATACGCGACCTTCATGAGTAACGAAACTCTCCAGGCCCTGATAGAAGATCAGGGGGAAGTCATGCTGGAATTGAGTGTCCGCAACAGCCAGGGGGCACGCACATCTTCTCTCTCCCTCCCGTACTTCCGCGGTACCGGAAGCGGCGTCATGAGCGACGAGAACGGGCAGTGGTGGCGTATGAGCCAGGGGCTCTACCAGGCGGGCGGGGCCTACTTCAATTTCCCTACCGGAACTGATGACAGGATAAATACATCCAACACCTACTGGACACTCAGGCGTTACGGCACCGAGGACGAATTCGGGGGTGTATGGAAGTACAGCGAGATGAAATCCCGCGAGGAGGGCAACCGCTACAAGGCGGGGCGTGTCGATCTCATTCTCCCCGGGCAGGATGTCATATATACCGCCATAAGCATAACGAACATAGGGGAGGAAAGTCTCAGCGGCAACGCCAAGTGGGTCACGATGCTCTCATCCCCCCTTGTCGAGAAGGGAACCTTCATATCATCCAATGCCCGCTCCTACTGTGTATATCCACTGACATACAGGGAAAGCGGGGTCAACCGCTTTGTCCCCAACGTCATCTTCGACGATCTGCGTTCTGCTCCTCTTCTACGTGGCGGAACCGCCGATGCCTCGACCGTTCCATCCCCCACGGGAACCTATGACTACATAATGGGAGAGAACGATGGAGAGAGCCTTTCGTGGATAAGCGTGATCAATCCCGGCGACCAGATGTGCTATTTCGTTTTCCAGCCGAAAAGGGAGAGCGAGAACGAGTTCTTCTTCCCGTACTCGACAATCGGTGAGAACTGGTACGGGCGTATGGACTCTCCGTGGGCCCTCTTCGACGGAGCGACGCCGCAGACAAGGTCGCTCTCCATAGGCTTCGCGGCAGGAGAGAGGGGCTCAAGCAACTTCACACTCCTTCCGGGAGAGACCAGGATCATGTACATTGCAAACTGCTATACGACTATCGATAATTCCCGTATCGCGGCGCTGGGGTTCTATCAGAACGAAATCAGAAGCGACGGCTTCAATCTCAGACGTACACGCACCTCATCCCTTATAAAGGCCGACACATCCTTCCGTGCAATAAGAAAGCTCTCGAAGAGGATATTCTTCAAGAGCCAGACGACAGAGGATATCTGATCAGGGTCAATATCGTGTGTAGATGGTGTCGAGAACGACATCGTAGACATCGGGGTAGTAGACTCCGATGAAGGGCTGGAGAATCGTGAAGCCGACGTAGGCACGGCCCGAGAATGAGAGGCCCTGTGAATAACCCTCATAATATGTAAGCGCTCCGCTGATTCCGCACGTCAGTCCCATCTGGACACGGTCTCTCTGTTCGGAGACGGGAATGAATGTGTATGCTGCGGAGAAGCCGACTCCGAATCCTGCCTTGTCGGTATATTTATACGACGATGCGGGAACTGCAACATCGGGACCGATTATGAAGGATATCGAGTCACTCTGTGTAAGCTTGACGGCGAATGCGGGGCCTGCGGCGACGTTGATGAGCGCACTGTATCCCGTATCCTTTATTCCGTTGATGGGAAAGCCTGCGTTGAAGTATGTCCCGAATCCGAGAGACACCCTGTCGCTGAGCTGGAAGCCGAACTGGTAGTGAGTGTAGATGCCCGGAGCCGGAACCGCCCCCGTCTCCCTGTCGAAACCGACGCTTCCTGCAATTACTATATATTCCCTCGCTGCAGAGAGCGACGAAAGTGCGATGACTGCCGTAAGGATTATGATAAGTATCTTTTTCATGTTGTTAGGATATTTGCGGGTGAGATATCTGTCAATTATTATATTGACAGCAGGATAATTGGAACGGAAAATAACTGCAGTGGGGTTTTACTATGGCTAAAACAAAGAATGATGCCGCAGAGGCGGCAAAGGAAGTCAAGTCCGAAGAGACGAAGGAAGTAAAGGACGTTCATGAGCTCAGCTATGTCGAAGGCAAGGGCTGGGGTGTCAAGAGACAGGGCAGTACCAAGGTCATCAAGTATTTCAAGACGAAGCTTGAGGCCGTACAGTACATTATCAAGGTCTCGGAGAACCAGAAGACAAGAGTCGTCATTCATCTGAAGAACGGAAAGTTCCAGAAGTTCGACAATGCTGTGAGAGCTCTTGCATATGCCAAGACGAGCTCGGAGGACGAGTAATCTTTCTATTGACTAACACTGCCCGATTAGGGTAATGTTAGTCACGCATTGGTGTTGTGCCCGAGTGGCCTAAGGGGACGGTCTGCAAAACCGTTTTTCATCGGTTCGAATCCGATCGACACCTTTATAAACGGCTCCTTTTATGGGAGCCGTTCATCATCTCTACCTGTAATTCTCCAGTAGCCTCTTCATCCTTTCCTTTGCTTCGTCGAGTGTCCCCTGGTACTGGCTTGTAAGCCTGTCGAGGTAATTTCTCACCATCTCGAGGCTCTCCTTGTCGTTCTCGATTGTAAGGTGCACGGCCTGTCCGTACTTCTCTCTCATCGCCTCTTCCTTCTCCTTCAGCATAGGCTCGATCTGTGCCTTGAGCTGCTCCATAAGCTTCTCCCTGTGCTCCGGGTACTGCGAGAGGTGCTGACAGATCTGGTCGTAGTAGGAGAGAATCTCCCCGGACGGGAATGCGGTCTCTAAAAGAGTGCGGATCCTCGCCGTCTTCTTTTCCGCGCTCTCTTTTTCCTGCGGAAGGACCATCGAATTGATGATCGTCCCCGTGAGGGCTTCCCTGACAAGAGCCGAGTCGTATGCGGAGAGTTTCTTTTTGACTTCCTCATCGTTCTCCTCTCCCTCATCAGCTGTTATGTACTGACCCGCTGTGCGGCGGATACTGTCTATCTCTGTGTTGTGTCTTATCTTCTCCTGGTCGATTTCCATTCCCTCTGTTTTTTCGAGGGCAATCTCCCATGCGCTTTTAATTCTGCCCATATTCGGCCTCCGGAATAAATATAAGCAAAAAACGGCTCACTGTTAAGTTTGATGTTATCTGCCTCCTTTCCAAAGACAAACATCAGTAAAAGTGTGTGGTGAAAGTCCCTCCTGTCGGTTAGAATTAACGAAAAGATTCGGAATGTGTGATGGAGGAGAAGAGAAAATATGGGAGCATTCAAAGTCGTACTGATCGTCGTCCTGTCCTCCGTCGTTGTCGTACTGGCCGTATGGTTCGGCTACCGTCATTTTGTCAGTAATCAGATCAAAGACGGCGGGAGAATGGAGAACCCCGATGCATTGAAGGAGGGAAGGAGGCTCTCGTCCTTCAGCTGGACGCAGCATGGCGGGGACGGGGAGAGATGCTTTTCTCTCACTTTCTATCTCGATGATGATTACCCCGTCCTCAGCGGAAGCATTTCTTCTCATGAGAGTGTGAACAAACTTCCGCTTACATGGACGGTGTGGTTCGATCTCGAGAACACTCTTCTTGAAAGGAAAATGCCTGACTATCAGGGGGACGGGGAGAGCGTGATCACCATTCTATGGAGTGAAGACGGCACAGAGACAACACAGATAAAGGACGGAAGGGGCGAAGAGGCGCTCGAAAGGCGGGTTCTCGAAATATATGAGACGGCATCTCAATCGGCGGGCGGAGAGAAATAGAGCTCCATATCTTCATTGACTGAAATAAGTGATGACTGTTTTCATAAATCAGTTTAAGCTTTCCCTGCTATGAACAACGGCGTTTTACTTTTGTTTGATGTTTTCGGGACATTCGTCTTCGCACTCTCGGGAGCTGCGAAGGCCATCAAGAAGAATATGGACTTTCTCGGCGTCATAGTCTTCGCCATCACCGTCGGCTGTGCCGGTGGTATGATAAGGGATCTTCTGATCGGTGCGGTCCCTGTCGCCGTTTATCAGAACAGCGTCTACATAGCAGTGGCATTCGTCGCGGGGCTCGTGATGTTCCTCATCGGGGAGAACGTCTCCGTTGATTCGTTTCCTGACCATATAATGTTCCTTGATGCCATCGGCCTGGGTTTCTTTACGGCTCTCGGGTGCGAGAAGGCTGCCGCCCTCTCTATAATCCCCGTCGGCATCATATTCTCGGGCGTGCTCTCCGCTGTCGGAGGCGGAGTTCTGAGGGACCTCTTTGCAAAGGAGGTTCCGATGGTCTTCACTTCCGACTTCTACGCTTCTGCAAGCATACTCGGAGCGCTTCTCTACCTTCTTTTGAGCTATCTCGGGGTCGATACATCGATCAACATATGGGTTACGGCATTCTTCACGATAGCGGCGAGGGTTCTGGGATACAAACTCCATCTTTCGCTTCCGAAGGCACATCAGGGGAAAAACGACGATGACAACAGATAAACTCTATTACAGGGATCCATATCTCAGGGAAACAGAGGCAACTGTGACTGCCGTTACAGATAAAGGCTTTCTTCTCACCGCATCCGTCTTCTATCCCGAGTGCGGAGGGCAGCGCGGAGACAGCGGCTTCTTCGGCCCCTACAGAATTGTGACGACAGAGAAGGACGGGGAGGGCAATCCCCTTCATATAACAGACGGCCCACTTCCGTCAGCCGGCGATACATACACGCTCAGACTCGACTGGGAAGAAAGATTCTTCGGCATGGTTGAACATACGGCGCAGCATCTTCTCTCATCCATTCTCTACAACTCGTTCGGGATCGGGACTGTCGCCGTCCATCACGGCACGGACGAGATAACAATCGAGACAGACTTTTCGACTGTCGCAGAGGAGACACTCCTCAAAACAGAGGAGGAGGCTGTGCGTCTCATCGGCGAGAACAGGAGGGTCTGGAGTGAGGACATGTCGCATCAGAGTGCCGAGAATCTCGGGATGAGACGCTCGATCAAGGTCGATGACGATATTGTAAAGGTCGTCTTCATCGAAGAGCAGGATGCTGTTGCATGCGCAGGTGTGCACCTCTCGAGGCTGGGGGAGATCGGGGAGATTGCATATATCGGGTCGGACACAATACGATCCCGCTGCCGCACATACTGGAGAGTCGGAGAGAAGGCACGCTCCTACAGACGTGAAAATGTCTCTGCTGTCCTTTCAGCCTCCACTCTCCTTTCCTGTGACAGATTCACACTCGCGGAGGGCGTGAAGCACATCCTCGACGAGAACAGGGACCTCAGGCACAGCCTCAAAGCTCTTGAGAAGAAGGCTGCCGGGAACGAATTCAATTCCCACAGGGAGGAATGCGTAGTCTATTCGACAGACTATGAACTTGACGCCCTCATCGATTCCGCATGTAAAGATACAAAGCGCAGGATCTTCATAACGGGGCCGAAGAACACATTCATGTACATCGGGAAGAAGGATGATTTCAATGTGCTGAAAAGTGCACTTTCTCTCCGCGGAGGCGGAAGAGACCCCCTTTTCAGGGGGACCTATACAGAGAGCAATGATGATATCATATCGTCAGTGAAGAACCTTCTCGGCTCTCTTTAAAACGGCTTCTGTCCTCTCTACTGCATCTCCCGTGTAGGATGATGCGTCGAGGGCCGCAGCGATTTCCTCTTTCGTAAGATACCCGAGAATCATGCTGTTCGCTTCAAGCTTATCCCTCAGGGGATTGGGCTTTCCTTCCTGAACGAGGGCCCAGGCTTTGAGACTTTCCTTTCTGATCTCCTCGTGCATGAGCTGTCTGTCGGCGCCTTTTTTTCCAAGTTCCATCAGAAGTCTTTCCGTCGACGCGAAGACGGCGTAACTCTCGAGCAGCCTCTTCGTTGCAGACGAGTGGATCTGCATGCCCTTGATGACCTTCTTTTCGGTGACGAGCATCTCGTCGAGTGCTAAAAAGCTCTCGGGGATGAATATGCGTCTCGATGCCGAATCGTCGAGGCTCCTCTCGAGGAATGTAGATGCTGCGTTCTGCCATGCCGTCGTCACACCCTCTTCGACGATGCGTGAGAGCGAGCATATCTTCTCGCTCATTATCGGGTTGCGCTTGAAGGGCATTGCAGAGGAGCCCACCTGCATGGAGGAGAAGGGCTCGCTGAACTCCCCGATCGGGGGAGACTGGAGGAGGCGGAAGTCCTGACTGAACTTGTGAAGCGTGCATGCGATGTTGGAGAGCGTCTCCATTATGCGGAGGTCCTGCTTGCGGGTATAAATCTGCGTTGCGGCATCGAATGCCCTGATTCCGAGTTCATCCATAACATCATTCTCGATACCGCGGGCGGTAATACCGCTTCCTTCGGTGAGCGTGGAGTAGGATGCCGATGTTCCGACAGCTCCCTTCATTCCCTTGCCCTTTATCCTTTCTATCATGAGAACGAGGTCCTCCCTGTCATCGAGAAGGTCCTGCAGAGTCTGCGCAAGGCGGTAGCCGATTGTCGTAACTTCCGCCGGCTGGATATGGGTGAAGGCCATTGTGATGACACTCTTCGTCTCCTCAGTCTTCGCCTTGAGGGCTGATATTACATCATCGAGATGCTCTCTTATGAGGATAAGCGCTTCCTTGAAACGGACAGCGTCGGCGTTGTCGAGAGCGTCCATGCTCGTCGCTCCGAGGTGTATTACCGATCCGCCCTTCGGACACTCTTCGGCATACGTCTTTATCTCTGCCATGAGGTCATGGTGTATGACACTCTCAATCTCCGATGCCCTGTCGATATCGATATCGTCCCTGTGGGCGACAAGATCGTCGAGCTGCTCCGGATTTACAAGTCCGGCTTTCATTTCAGAGCGGGCGAGGGCTATCCAGACTCTTCTCAGGAGCTTTCTCTTATGTTCCTCGGAGAAGATTCTCTTCATTTCATCCGAGCCGTAGCGCCATGTGAAGGGGGAGATGAAGACTGAATGGTCGTATTCCATATATTATATGTTCCTCATGATGAGCTGGTCTCTCTCGGGACCGACGGAGATAAGTGTTATCGGAGAGCCGATGAGCTTTTCGAGCTCGAGAATATAATTCCTGCACTTTTCCGGGAGGCTTTCCCATGTGCGGCATCCCGTCGTGTCCTCAATCCAGCCCTCGTATTCCTTATATACAGGCTCTGCCTTCTCCTGGTGAGCAGTGTCGGGAAGATATGAGTAATATTCGCCGTCAATCATATAGCCGGTGCACACCTTGATTCTCTCGAAGGAATCGAGAACATCGATTTTCGTCAGACATACATCGGTGACACCGTTCATGTAGCATGCATAGTCGGCAGCTACTGCATCGAACCAGCCGCAGCGCCTGGCCCGTCCTGTCGTGACGCCGTATTCGTGTCCGATATCTCTCAGTTTCTCTCCGTCCTCGTCGAAGAGTTCTGTCATGTAAGGGCCGCCGCCGACGCTTGTCGAGTACGCCTTTGCAACTCCGTAAACCCTGTTAACAGCCCTCGGTGGAATTCCCGCACCGTTACATGCGCCGCCGGATGTCGGGTTGGATGACGTCGAGTACGGGTAGATACCCCAGTCGTTGTCCCTCATTATTCCGAGCTGACCCTCGAGGAGGATTTTTCTGTCGTTCTCCACAGCGTCCCTCACGACAGATGTCGTATCGATGATGCGGGAGCCGAACTCCTCCTTCCATGCGTGACACTTATCGAGAAGCTCCTCAAGTGTGTATGTCGCAAGTCCGTAGTACTCGAGTTCCCTGTTCTTCTTCGGAAGTACCGCTTCGAGTCTCTTTACAAGGAACTCCTCGTTGAGGAGGTCTCCCGCCCTTATTCCGCTTCTTGCGGCCTTGTCCTGGTAGCAGGGCCCGATACCACGCTTGGTGGTACCGATCTTGTCCTTCTCATCCCTCTTTCCCTCCTCAGCTCCGTCAAGAGCCATATGATATGGGAGGATGACGTGTGCCCTGACGTCGACGAAGAGATTGTCGAGCTTTCGTCCTATTCTCTTTTCGATGTCCTCGGCTTCGGAGTGCATCCTGTCGAAGTTGACGACGGTACCGGCACCGACGATGTTCATCGTGTCGGGATTGAAGATACCGGAAGGCAGGATATGGAGACCGAATTTGCCGTAGCTGTTGACGACGGTGTGACCGGCATTGTCACCACCCTGATAGCGGATAACCATATCTGCATCCTGAGCCAGATAATCGACTATACGTCCCTTCCCCTCGTCTCCCCACTGGAGACCTACTACACAATTTACAGCCATTTTACTCTTCCTCTGATTTTATTTACGTGGAATCATCTCTGCGATATAGGGAAGAGTGCGGTACTCTTCCTTATAGTCCAGTCCGTATCCGACAACCCAGACGTCCGGGATGTCGAAGCCCTTGTATTGAATTGTTACGTCCACCTCGTGGCGTTCCTTCTTGTCCAGAAAGACGGCCTTCTCGACGGAGAGCGGGTGACGTGCCTCGAAGTTCTTCGTCAGATAATCGAGGGTGTGCCCGCTGTCGAGGATGTCCTCGACGATGAGGACATGGCGGTCGGTGATGCTTTCCCTTGTATCCATAAGGAACCTCACTTCGCCCCTTCTGTCGCCTCCCGCACCGTAGCTCGATATTGCGATGAAGTCCACGATATGCGGTACTGTGATCTTCCTTGCAAGGTCTGTAAGAAAGAATACAGATCCCTTCAGAACTCCCACGAGTACAAGCGGTTCTCTGATGCCACGGTAATGTGTGTTGATTTCGTCAGCGAGTTCGCCGACTCTTTTCTGGATTTCTTCCTCGGTGATGAGGACCCTCTTGAGATCCCCGGTAAGTGGTGCAGCCATTTAATGCCTCCGACTTGGATTAATTTTAAAGGAAAAGAGGAAAACATGGAACACTAACGATAAACAAACTCAGACGAAATGTGATGTTAATTCAAGCCCCATCTCTATACTTCGCATGTAACTCATATGATAATTTAACTAAAGATTTACTCAAAGGAGATGAGATATGAAAAACAGAACTATTCTATGGATGACGGTCCTCATACTGTCCGTTGTATTACTTTCGCTTGCGGGCTGCAAGAATGAGCCCGTACATGAGCACAAATACGTTATTGACGAGTCGAAGTGGGAAAGTGACGAGACGAACCACTGGCGCATCGAAGTCTGCGAATGCGGAGATAAAAGGGAAGTCGATGTCGAAGCACACGGCTATGGAGAATGGAAGGAGGAAACTCCCGCAAAGCCCGGAATAAAGGGTGAAAAGAGAAGGTATTGCGTCTGCGGAATATATCTCAGCGAGGAAATTGAGGCACTTCCGGAGACAGAGGGGTCTCTGGTTGTCGAGACTTCACTTGATAAAACATATGACGGGAAGGCTGTCTCCCTGGACAAGACAAAAGTATTCAGAATAAAAGACGGCGCAAAGGTTCAGGTCCCGGCAGATAAACTGACGGTATCTTACAAGTCCAAGGACGGGGAATACTCGGATACCGAGCCGAAAAATGCCGGTAAGTACACTGCCAAGGTTACAGCTTCAGATACGACTACGGACTGGGAGCCGAAGGAGAAGGAGATTGAATTCACGATAAGAAAGAAATCTCTTACCGGTACCTGTGATTTTAAATCCAGATATACCAGCGACAGGTCGTCTGTCACTTATAAAGGTACGGGATTCCGTTTTGACTTGGATACTGATGATACCGGCATCGGTATTGTCGAAGGTGAAAAGATTTCTGTTGTCTTTGAAGCAGATAAAGATGCAGGAGTTCACAAAACGGAGGTTGTATCCATCAACGGAACAGCTGCCGGCAATTATGAGATCGGGGAGCTATATGCAGAGATGGAGATTTATCCGAGAACCATCAATGATACAATTCCTGCATTCTCGCGCTTATACAACGGCAAAAACGATGCTTTCACGTATTCCGCATGGAGTGATTCAAGTAATGTCATTGATGAAGACAAGGCGAAACTCACTCTTAAAGTCGCAATGAAGAGCAAAGATGCCGGTTCTGCCATAGACAGCGTCGTTTTCCTTCTTGACGGGGCTGAGACAAAAAACTATGTTCTTGCCTCTACCACAACAGTCAGTGCTTCCATCACTCCTGTCATCCTTGAGAGACTGGAGCTCACCATTCCTTATGAAAACGAGGGCGAAATAATGGCGAATGCACCTAAGAAAATAGATGCGGAAACGACTTTAGGCGACACTCTTACCGTAGCAATCTTCCCGTATAACACGAAAATAGATCATCGTTATGCACTCCAGACATATAATCTTATCGGAAGCAGGCTGGAATCGGAAGAAGCTACAAAAGCAACTCTTTGGAATGATGCAACAAGAGATAAACTCGGAACCGATGCTTTCCTGACTTATGTCAATCTCGGAATGAATTATAAACTTCCCGACGGAGAAGCACCGATAATCGGAACGCTGACGGTAACCGCCATGAAACTTACATTGAAAGACGATGAGACTAAACTGACAGGAAGCAAAGTCTATGACGGCAACAGAACCGTTACTTTTAATCATGATGCACTCGACGGAGCTCTGAACGGTGTTGCCTTGGGAGACAAGACTCTTTCTCTTAAAGTTACAGTAAACACTAATCCGTACGACAGCAAAAAGTATACAGAGTGTAAATTCTATCTCGGAACAGATGAGATAGACTCTTATACAATCGACCAGAGTTCAATTGTAGCAACCATCGTGCCGCATGAATTGAAGATTGACTACACGATTTACACGCCATCTTTTGGCTCTTTGGAGCCGAATGTGCGGAGAGTTTATCTTGGAGAAAGGTATGGAACGTTGAATGGTGACATTGTTCTTGTAAAACTGGAAGGAACCAGTCCGAATGCAATGAAGAACAGCGGTTATTCGGGATTGAATTTCTATACTGAAGGCAGCGGATATAAGGTCAGTAAATACATTGTCTACCCAAACGATAAAGCGAATTACAGCGTC
This sequence comes from Clostridium sp. AM49-4BH, assembly GCA_963626925.1. Taxonomy (GTDB): domain Bacteria; phylum Spirochaetota; class Spirochaetia; order Sphaerochaetales; family Sphaerochaetaceae; genus Ornithospirochaeta. The sequence goes on along the minus strand of CAVFZO010000013.1, from coordinate 6,551 downwards.
GATATAAAAGGCGGCAAGTTCATATTCTACAGCACAGTAGGTGAGGCTGAGGTCGATATCGACACTAATACTGAGCTGGCTGTTCGTTCTGGTGCAGGTTCTACAACAGCGAATTACTCAATCTGCTATTTCAATGTCGAGGCGGAGCATACATACGAGATAACAGCGACAAACTGCAAGGCATTATATGTATGTAATGAAGGAGAGGATTATACTCATTACTATCTTGAAAAAGTCGATTCTGGTGTTTTTGAAGTGCAGAAAGATGGAAAACTACATGTATATGTAGATAAAGGCACCATAACAGAAGTTACGAAAATTGAATTGTCAGACGTAACGGTGTAGACTGGACAGGTTTTGTTTCTACGGCGCATTGTTCCCTTCCGGGGTGGTGCGTCTTCCTTTGTCTTGACCGCTTCGGCCTTTCCTCGTAACCTTTCATTTGTTTGTTATGGATAATCTGGAAATACTGTCGCTTCTCATACGCTCGAGACTCTTCGAGGAGAAGATAGACGAGGAATTTAAATTAGGTAATCTTTACGGGACAACCCACCTGTCAATCGGACAGGAGGCGAGTCACACGGGACTCTGCCTCTCTCTTGAGAAGGGGGACTGGTTTGTTCCGACACACCGCTGTCACGGCTTCAACGTCGCATCGGGCTCCGACATATCGAAAATGTTCAGCGAGATGCTGGGCTCACGCCGGGGGCTTTCGCTGGGGCTCGGTGGAAGCATGCACATGACGGACATAGAGCACGGCAATCTCGGCTCGTCGGCTGTCGTCGGCTCCGGCATTCCGCTTGCCCTCGGAGCTTCCCTTTCTCTGCAGTTCCAGGGAAAGGACAATATTGCAGCCGCCGTCTTCGGCGACGGTGCATCAAGCAGGGGAACGCTTCATGAGGCGATGAATCTCGCCTCTGTCTGGAATCTCCCGATCCTTTTTTATATGGAGAACAACCACTACGGGATGTCGGCTGCATCGGAAAGGATGATCAGCACTTCAAGCGTTGCCTCCCGTTCTTCCGGCTACGGCATAGAGTACAGGACGGTCGACGGCAACGACTATGACGCCGTCTACTCTGCATGTGTTGAAGCAAGGAAATACATTCTTGATAACCACAGACCGTTCTTCCTTGAAACAGATACATACCGCCAGTGCGGTCACAGCAAGTCCGACAAGCTTCTCTACAGAGAAAAAAGCGAGGAGATGGAGTGGAAGGAGAAGGACCCGATAAAGGTCTTTGTACTTAAGCACGATATAGCGCAGAGTACACTTGCTTCCGTAATCGGGAGCGAAAAGGACCTCATTGAAAAGGCATGGCAGAAGGCTCTCGAAACCAGGGATGATGTACTCACACTTGAAGAGGCTGAAAAGCTTGTCACACCGGAGGCTGAAGAGATTGTGACTCCTCACGATGAGAGTTCTCCCGTTCACAGAGCATCGTACCGTGAGGCTCTGAGGGAGGCAATCGACAGCATTCTCTCGAGAGAGAAGAGATCATTCTTCATCGGAGAAGATATCGGAGTCTACGGGGGCTGCTTCGGAGTCTCGGGAGAACTCTGGAAGAAGTACGGCGGGAGAATGAGGGAGACTCCCGTGAGCGAGGAGACCTTCACGGGAATGGCCGCGGGAGCTGCATTCCTCGGAGAGCGGCCGATTGTCGAAATCATGTACGGCGATTTCCTGACACTTGCTTCCGATCCTCTTATTAACCATGCGGCTAAGGCATACTTCATGTCGGGCGGGAAACTCAGATGCCCGATGATAGTCCGTACGGCGATGGGAGGCGGAACGGGACACGGGGCCCAGCACACCCAGTGCCTGGAGAACATGTTCCTCTCCGTTCCCGGAATCAAGATAATCGCACCCTCCGATGCACACAGCGCAAAGGCATACCTTATCGGGGCATCGTATGAAAACTGTCCTGTAATCTTTCTCGAGCACAAGGCTCTCTACGGCGAGGAGGACGACTCCGTTTCCGATACCCTCGTCCTTCCTCCGGGAAAGGCTCTGAAGACAGGACGGGGAAAGAAGCTTCTTGTCATCGGCTACTCGAGGCCCTTCAGTCTGGCCAGGAAGGTCCTTTCGCCCGATGAGTGTACGTTCCTCGACATAGCGTCGCTCAAACCCCTCGACGAAGAGGCTGTGAAGAGCGCCGCATCAGATTTTAAGTCGATACTCATTCTTGAGGATACTCCTCTTACTGGAAGTATTGCGGAGACTGTCATCAGGCTTATCGGGTCTGTCAACAGGGATGCAAGAATAGGTGTCCTCTCTTCACCGGATATCCCCCTGGCATTTTCAAGAAAGCTCGAGAGTGAAACACTTCCTTCTGCAGAAGATATCATAAGAGAAGCGCGGAGGCTGATGGACCATGAATGAGAAAACAAAGGAAATCCTCTTCTCCAGGGAGATACCCGATGACCTTCTTGTGCACCACCGGGAGGTTCCTCTCTATGACGTTGAGGCTAACGCGACGACCGGGGAGAGCATAATCTACCCCCTGCCGTACAACGCCGTGAAGAAGATGTGGACGACCCCGGCTTCCGTCAAGGCCGAGAGATACCTCTACGAAAGACTCGTCAATGAAGGTTATGCCGTCTGGAAGCCGGTATATGACGGCATACCTTTCAATCTTCTGACGGAAAACGAAGGCAGACGATACCTTATCGTCTTCGTTCTCGACAGCGAGAGCGAGAGAAACCTCTGGCGTGCTCTGGAACTCTCGGAGAGCTACAGGGTGGTTGCTGTGCGTGAAAAAGCACAGAAAGAGGCGAAGGGGGCCGTCTCAGTGAGCATCGACGAGGTCTTTGACTCTTTTAATTTTTTAACCCGTTAATTATTATAGGAAAAGCTTGAAAAGCTTAGGAGTTTATATGGATATAGATGTAAAGAATCTCCATCCTCTGGAAGTCAGACTTCTCCGGGCCGTGAAAAAGGGCGAAAGCATCACGACAGAGAGAATCACAGACGAACTGGGCTACAAGGTGGGGCAGTGCAACCAGGCCTTCTCGTGGCTCTCGGCCAAGGGATGCATAGAAGAGACGAAGAGAGAAAAGAAGACGCTTTATGAGCTTACCGACCTCGGCCGCGACTGGCAGAAGAACGGGATGCCTGTCGAAAGAATCTTCTCCTTCATAAAGGAAACACCCTCGACGATGCCCGAAATCAGCGAGAAACTGGGTCTCGAAAAGAGCGACACCGGTTCGGCCTTCGGTCTTTTATCTAAATCCGGATGCGCCTCCCTTGACGGAGAGAAGAAGGCTCATGCCTCCTCCGATACTCTTCCCCCGGAGACTCTTCTTCAGCGCTCCCTCCTCGACAGGGCTCTTGAGAGCGGCTCAATAGACGACGCACTTCTTGGCGAGAGCGAGAGAAAGGCTGTGGGCGCACTTGCAAAGAAAAGGGGTGCCTCCTCCTCGCCGTTCAAGCTCGTGGAGAGGGAGGAAGTCGAATATAAGCTCACCGACAAGGGGGACGAGGTGAAAGAGGCCGTACTCAAAGCCAACATAACAGGCGAGGAGTTCGGAGTCCTCACTGCCGAGATGATTTCCTCCGGCTCATGGAAGAACGGTACTTTCAGACCCTACGGTATCAACGCCCCCACATCGCGTCTTATCCCGGGACGCCATAATCCGTACGGCAACTACCTTCAGTGGGTCAAGGACAAGCTGACATCCCTCGGATTCGAGGAGTTCGACGGCCCGCTTGTAGAGAACGAATTCTGGAACGGAGATGCACTCTTCATGCCCCAGTTCCATGCTGCACGCGACATCCACGACGTCTACTACGTCAAGGATCCCGTACACTGCAGGGAAATAGAGGAACCGTGGCTGAGCAGAGTTGCTCTGGCTCACGAGAACGGAGGAAACACCGGATCGCGCGGCTGGAACTACAAGTTCGATCACGAATTCACGCGCCGTCAGGTACTCCGCAGCCAGGGAACCGTCCTGAGCGCACATCAGCTTACGAAGGCAAAGGTTCCCGGAAAGTATTTCGGAATCGTGAGGTGCTTCCGCTACGACCAGGTCGATGCGACACACGGTGCCGACTTCTACCAGACAGAGGGAATCGTTCTGGGAAAGGATGTCAACCTGCGTAACCTTCTGGGACTTCTGAAGATGTTTGCAGAGGAGATCGCGGGCGCCGAAGAAGTGAAGTACGTACCCGGCTACTTCCCGTTCACGGAGCCCAGCATCGAAGTCCATATCAAGCATCCGGTTCTCGGATGGTTCGAGCTCGGGGGAGCGGGAATCTTCCGTCCCGAGGTCACAAAGAGCCTCGGCGTCGACGTTCCCGTCCTGGCATGGGGACTCGGTATCGACAGAATGGCTCTCATGCACCTGGGACTCAACGACCTGAGAGAGCTCTTCACACCGAACATCGAAGCCGTAAGAACAAGGAGGGGTAACTGATATGCCTAAGATCGATGCACCCGAGAAGTTATTCTTCTCTTTACTCGGTAAGACAATGACAGACGACGAGCTCGTGGATATCTTCCCCGTGGCGAAGGCCGAGCTCGACGGACATGACAGGGAGAACAAGGTTCTCAAGATAGAACTCAACGATACAAACCGCCCCGACCTCTGGTCTCCGGCGGGAGTCGCAAGAGCTCTCAGAACCTATGAGACAGGTGAAATCCCGTACTATGACTTCTTCTCGACGAAGGACGAGGAGAAGGACAGCGGGGGACGTATGATCATCGACGACGAGAGTGCGAAGGGGATAAGGGACTATTCGATAGGATTTGCATGCCGCGGCGTCGAGGTTGACAACGACCTCCTGGTCAATCTCATCCAGAGCCAAGAGAAGCTCTGCTTCAACTTCGGCCGTAAGCGCAGGACGATTGCAATGGGAATATACCGTTCGGAGCTCATCAACTACCCTGTGCACTATGCGGCGGTAGATCCCGACAAGACGAAGTTCGTCCCGCTCGGAATGGCCGAGGAACTCTCACTCAGGGAGATTACACAGAAGCATCCGAAGGGAAAGGAGTACGGCTACATCGTCTCGTCTTTTGACAGATTCCCGTACCTCTACGACGACAAGGGTGAGACACTCTCGTTCCCGCCCGTCATCAATTCGGCACGTATCGGCGCCGTCGAAGTGGGGGACAGTGATTTCTTCATCGAGCTCTCGGGCCCGATTCTCAATGACCTTCTGCTTGCGGCGAACATCCTTGCATGTGACCTCAGTGATATGGGATTCGAGATTCTCCCGATAAAGGTGCGCTTCAATCAGGATACTCCCTACGGAAGAGAGATCACGGTACCCTACTACTTCCAGGAGCCCCAGAGAGCATCAATCGAGGCTGTCGGAAGGAAGCTGGGGCTTCCTCTCACAGGCGATGAATGCATAGCAGCACTCAGGAAGATGGGAGTTTATGCAGTTGCAGACGACAAGTATGTCTACATCGAATGTCCGGAGTACAGAAACGACTTCCTCCACGAAGTGGATGTGACGGAGGATGTCATGATAGGACACGGCCTTGCATCCTTCACTCCAGTAATGCCCGGAGATTTCACAGTCGGAAGACTTAGTGCTGTCGAGGAGTTCTCGAGGAAAGTCAAGGACATAATGGTGGGGCTCGGCTTCCAGGAGATGATGTACAACTATCTCGGTTCAAAGAAGGAGTACATCGAGAACATGCACACATCTGGAGATGAGGCCGTCTTCATTGCGAACCCGATGAGCGAGAACTACGAGGTCATCAGACCCAGTATTCTTCCCTGCCTCCTTGAAAGCGAGAGTGTCTCCGGACACGCAGTCTATCCTCACCTCATCTTCGAGTGCGGAAAGATCACGGTGAAGGACGAGGCGGACAACAGCGGTACACACACAGCGAACAACATGGCGTTCTTCGCATCCGATGTCCAGATCGGCTACAACGAGGCTTCATCTTATGTCCAGACGCTGATGTATTTCCTCAGAAAGGAGTACACGCTCCTTCCAGTCGAGAACGACCCGAGATTCATCCCCGGACGTGCGGCGTACATCATATATAACGGAAAAAAGGCCGGTGTCTACGGCGAGACACATCCCCAGGTTCTCGAATCATGGAACTGTGCCCTCCCTGCAGTCATGGCTGAAATCGACATGGATGAGCTTCTCGGCTGAGAAGATCGAAGAAAAGAGGGCGGCCGTTACGGACTGCCCTCTGCTTCCGCTTTCAGTCTTGAGCATAAGCCCGGACTGTGATACATTATCTATAGAAGGGCGCTGTCGATAGACGGAAAGCCTCGTATAAAATACAAAGAAAGCCGTTTTACGAATCAGAGCAAAAACGGCTTATTTTTTTCTATATACCGCAATCAGCAACCCGATGATTGTAAAAACAACCATAAGTAACTCATAATCGCTCATAGGCCACCACCTCCTTTTCTCAACCTTAATTCTCGCGCAATCTGTAGCACTAACCCTTGACCGCCGGGGGTTATTTTTTTAGCCTGAAGGGAGATGGGGTGGTTGACACTTTGGGGTATATAGTGCTACAATTGTAGCATGAATGAGACAGAGAAGATTGACTATAAATATGTGTACGAAAAGTCCA
>CAVFZO010000012.1:0-35919 GCA_963626925.1 Clostridium sp. AM49-4BH | reverse complement strand
TAAGGGGAAGTAAGGTAATATGGCTACTGCAAAGAAAAAAGTTAAGAAGACCGTCCTGGAAGGCAACGTTTACGTCCAGGCTACGTTCAACAACACAATCATTACTTTTACTGATCTTGCCGGAAACGCACTCAGCTGGGCTTCTGCTGGCGGACTCGGATTCAGGGGCGCTAAAAAGTCCACTCCTTACGCTGCACAGACAACATGTGAGACAGCAGGCAAGAAGGCTATGGACTTCGGCCTCAGGGAAGTGAACGTTTTCGTAAAGGGACCCGGTGTGGGACGTGAAAGCGCCATCAGAACACTCGGCGTTCTCGGACTCAAGGTTCGTTCTATCAGAGACGTTACCCCGATTCCGCACAACGGTTGTCGTCCTCGTAAGTCACGCCGTGTCTGACGAGTATCTGCGGGGGTGATTCCCCCGCAGCACAGCTGCTCAGCAGCATAAAAATAGGAGTAACCATGGCAAGAAAAAATCTTCTTAAAGGTTTCAAGAGACCTTCGGGAATTACCTCTGAAAACACAGTAAGCACAAACGACTATGGTCAGTTCGTCGCATATCCTTTCGAGAGGGGATTCGGAACAACGGTCGGTAACACACTGCGCCGTGTTCTTCTCTCATCGATCCAGGGCTATGCCGTATCTGCCATCCGTTTCACTACTTTCAAGGGCGAGGGCGGAATCAAGACTCCGCACATTGTAACTTCAGAGTTCGAGCCACTTCCTGGAGTCAGCGAAGATATTCCTGACATCATCGCAGCAATCAAGAAGCTGAACATCGGAATGCCCGAGGAATGTGAAGGCACAATCCTCACAATCCAGTGCAAGGGACCCGGAGTCATCACAGGAGCTGATTTCGAACGCGATCAGGTGACTGTCACGAACAAGGATCTCCCGATCATGACGATGATGCCGGACTGCGACCTCGAGATGGAAGTCCAGATCGACCTCGGACGCGGTTATGTTCCTTCAGAGCAGAACGAGAAGTATTCCGAAGAGCCGGGCACAATAGCAATCGATGCATTCTATTCTCCGATCAAGAGAGTCAAGTATACAATCGAGCCGTGCAGAGTCGGCGAGAGAATCGATTACGAGAAGCTTATCCTCGACGTCTACACAGACGGAACGATCACTCCGGAGAACGCACTCGGAGAGGCTGCGAAGATCATCAAGGAACACTTCACGATCTTCATCAACTTCGACGAAGACAAGATCTGTACGACGGAAGAGGTTGACGAGGAAGAGGAAAAGGTCAAGAAACTTCTTGATACTCCTGTCGAGGAGCTGGAGCTCACCGTACGTTCCTCCAACTGCCTCAAGAATGCAGGCATCAAGACTATCGGCGACCTTGCCAAGAAGACCGAGGACGAGATCACGAAGACGAGAAACTTCGGAAAGAAGTCTCTCTCCGAGATCAAGGACAAGCTCAAGGAATGGGGCCTCACACTGGGAATGACGGACTTCAGTGTCTTAAAGAATTCAATTAAAGTTCCAGAGAATAAGGAAGAAGAAAATGAAGCATAGGATTGGTTTTAACGCGCTGTCACGTAAGGGATCCGAAAGAAAGGCCCTCAAGCGCAACATGGTCACATCTCTCTTCAGATACGAGAGAATCGAGACCACAAAGGCAAAGGCCCTTGAAGTAAGAAAGATGGCTGAAAAGATGATCACTCGTGCTAAGACCGACAGTGTCGCCAACCGCAGAGAGATCGCAAAGAGCATCTACGACGAAGATGTCGTCAACAAGCTCTTCAAGGAAATCGCACCGCTTTTTGCAGAACGCAAGGGCGGCTACACAAGAATCCTCAAGACTGGATACAGACAGGGGGATGCAGCTGAAATGGTAATCCTTGAGCTGGTCGAGAAGACCAAGAAGGAAGAAAAGGCTGATAAGAAGGGTGAAAAGAAGGCCAGGAAGGCTGATAAGTAATCCCGGCGGGTTAAAGCCCGCTTATGTCGGCAGACAATGCCGTAAAAGGGTAGGACCCGGAGCCGTCACCGTGAGTGGCGGTTTTTCTTTGCCTTGACACGCTCTTACAATTTGATTCAATATTTAGGATAACTGATAATAATGTAAGCAGGAGGTAAAGCAATATGGCAGTATTGTGGTATCTCTTGGTTGGAATTGCAGGTATTGCTATCGGTTTTACAGGCCGTTGCATATATGCGAAGTTGAAATTAACTTCCGCTGAACAGAGGGCTAAGGTCCTCGAAGAAAATGCTTCAAAAAATGCTGAGGCAAAGGCTAAGGAGATTATCCTTGAGACAAGGGACAGACTACTTAAGGAACAGCAGCAGCAGGAGAGTGAAGCCCGCGACAGAAGAGCTGAACTGCAGAAAAGTGAAAGAAGACTGCAGCAGAAGGAAGAGAATCTAGAGCGTAAACAGCAGGAGAATGACTCCGTAACGCGACAACTGGGAGAAAAGGAACAGGCCCTCAAGGCCAGAGAAGCACAGGTTGAAAAGAGAGAAAACGACCTGGACGGTGAGTATGAAAGAGTAGCTCAGATGACGAGAGAGGATGCCAAGAACATCCTTATCGAGGAAATGAAGCAGAAGGCCGAACATGACGGACTTGTCTACGTCAACAAGATCGAGCAGGAGGCACAGCTTTCAGCCGACAAGAAGGCGAGGGACATCATAATCACATCGATCCAGCGTCTTGCAACCGAAGTTTCGGGAGAGATAACGACGACAAGTGTCACCCTTCCGTCAGACGAGATGAAGGGAAGGATCATCGGAAGAGAGGGTCGTAACATCCGTACTCTCGAGACCCTCACCGGTGTCGATATCATAATAGATGACACGCCGGAGGCTGTCGTTATCTCATGCTTCGACCCCGTCAGAAAGGAAATTGCAAGGGTCGCTCTCGAGCGCCTTGTACAGGACGGAAGAATCCATCCTGCAAGGATCGAGGAAGTCGTCAACAAGGTAAGCAAGGAAATCGGACGCATAATCGTGGATGAAGGCGAGAAGGTCGTCTTCGACCTCGGCATCCACAACATGGGCACCGAGATGATCAGGGCCCTCGGAAGACTTCATTTCAGAACAAGCTACGGTCAGAATGTTCTTCTCCACTCAAAGGAAGTTGCAATACTTGCCGGCATGATCGCATCCGAAGTCGGAGCCGACAGCACACTCGCAATGCGCGCAGGTCTCCTTCACGACATCGGAAAGGGGGCCGAGACAGAGAGCGAGGCCAACCATGCCGAGATCGGCGGAGAGCTGGTGAAGAGACTGGGTGAGGACAGCAGGGTAGTCAACTGTGTTCTTGCACACCACAATGATGTCGAACCGGAGAGCATCGAGGCCATCATCGTGCAGATAGCAGACGCTATCAGTGCGGCACGCCCCGGCGCAAGAAGGGAATCCCTCGACAACTACATCAAGAGACTCGAGTCTCTCGAGAACATTGCAAAGGGCTTTGAAGGCGTCGAGAATGCATTTGCAATCCAGGCCGGAAGAGAACTCAGAATTCTCGTTAACAGCGACACAGTCTCCGATGAAGGTGCAAAGAAGGTTGCACAGAACATCGCCGAGAGAATCGAAGCCGAACTCAGGTATCCGGGTAAGATCAAGGTCACGATCATCCGTGAGACCAGAGTCGTGGAGTACGCAAAGTGACAGGAAAGACACTGTGCATCCTCATGATCGGGGATGTTTCGGGAAGTGCAGGATTGGGAGCCCTTTTTCTGGGGCTCTCTTCTGCTAAGAAGGAAAACAATATAGACTTCGTAATCTGCAACGGCGAGAACGCCGCTGACGGCTTCGGAATCACGGTAGACGACTACAGTAAGATGAAGAGTTACGGTGTGGATGTCATCACAAGCGGCAACCATATATGGCAGAAGGACGAGATATTCACCGTTCTTGAGAGTCAGGACGACATCCTCCGGCCGGCAAACTATCCCGATCCGTGTGTCGGGAAGGGCTTCACGATAAAGAGCGCGGGTGAGTATAAGATAGGAGTAGTCAATCTCCAGGGCAGAGTCGAGATGATGGACACCGACGATCCCTTCAGAAAAGCTGAAGCAATAGTAAGGAACATCCGCAAGACCACCCCCATAATCTTCGTCGATTTTCACGCCGAGAGCGCGGAGGAGAAGGAGGCGCTCTCCTTCTTCCTTGACGGCACTGTGAGTGCAGTTGTGGGGACCCACACCCACGTCCAGACGAGGGACGAGAAGATCCTCCCCGGGGGAACGGCGTACATAACCGACCTCGGACTCACGGGAGTCCACGGCGCCGTGATAGGCTCAAAAGTCGAGAAATCGATAGAGAGGCAGCTGACACAGCTTCCCATAAGAAGCGAGGTCGCAGAAGGAAAGGGCACGATTGACGGTGTCATAATCGAGGTTGATGCAGAGAGCGGAAAGGCACTCGGTATCAGAAGATTCAGATCTTGATGACCGTGTTTCCCGATATTATGGTAAGGCTCTCGAGAGTGTAGTACTCTTCGAGGGTCTTTTTTATCTCACCGGATGCTCTCTTTATGTCCTTCGTCGTGAGAAAGGTTGTGCTGAGTTCGACAAAGAAGAATCCGTCCTCCTCCGTCACGCCGACAAGGGTTGTGCCTTCCGGGATATATGATGTGTAGCCGAGAGCTTTCTCTTCATCCGAGAGGGGGAGAAGAAGGGCTTCGAGAAGGGCATGGAGTGAGTCGACGGAAGATGATTTACGCACGCTTGTCACTTCATTGTCACCCGAGGAGAGGACTACTGTATATTCGCTCATCTTCTCTCCCTTACGGCTCTCCTTCCAGAGTGCATAGTGGACGGCGATGCCGCTCTCGTTAATGTTTGTCTTTATAAGAGGACGCAGGATGAAAAAGAGCGGCAGAGTGATGCCGAATAGGATGATATACATCACAAGAATATATCTGAAGGAGCCTTTCTCTTTTTCCATGGTTTGATTATCGCATTAAGACGGGAAAAACTCAAATGAGAGAGAATGTATCTTTTATCCGTCCTGCCGTTCACAGCTCCAGGTATGTCATCTTCACTCAGCCGGGGATGCGCTTTTCACAGGCGGAGGCCCTTGTTGTGCTGTTCTCTCCATGACGGGGATTGATGTTCTTTCTCCGGAGATGATGGAAAACATAAAGGCCGGGATCATCGAAGAGGTGAAGGGAAGGATGCTCGAAGATATCGTGATGCTCGACACCATGAAGGAGAATGAGGGGAAAGGAAGATCAAGACGGGTCTTCAAGATAAGATTCAGCGGCGGTGAGTATGTCATGGTCACAGCCGACAGCACAATGACGGAAGATGCGAAGCTGTCTACGGGAAGATAACGGCGAGGATTGTTCTATACAGAGGAGAAGACCATCTTCTGGATAACGGAATCGAATACAGGAATGTGGGGGAGTATCTGAAGAAGAGGGTTTGACAGAGTTGTCTTTAACGGCTAGATTTTAGCCTCGGTATTTTACAATAATAATAGAAGTTACAGAGAAGAGAAAAGACAATGGCAGAGAAACTGGAAATAAGAAACAAGGCAGATATAGATACATCCCTTCCCCTCGTATCGATAGTGGGGAGGCCGAATGTGGGCAAATCCACACTTTTCAACAGACTCGTCGGAAAGAGGAGGGCGATCACGGACCCCACACCCGGAGTCACACGCGACCCGATTCCCGAGCGCTGGCTTCCGGGTAACCACCCCGTGACGCTTGTCGACACGGGAGGAGTAAAACTCGACAAGGTCGGCATAGACTATGCCGTTACCGAGAAGTCTCTCTCTATACTCTCGAAGAGCGACGTCATCCTCTTCCTTATGGACTGCATGGAAGTGACTGCGGAGGATATGATGCTCATAGAGGAGCTGAGGCCCTATACCGAGAAGGTCGTTCTCGTCGTCAACAAGATAGACGATCCCTCGCGCGACGACCTCGTGTGGAACTATTTCTCATACGGCTTCCAGCGTGTTGTCGGCATATCATCAGCACACGGACTGGGGATCGAAGAGCTCGAAGATACTGTCCTGGGTATGCTGAACCTTGAGCGCACCGAGGAGATTCCCGATGAGCCGGAGTCGATAAAGCTTGCCATCATGGGCAAGCCCAACACTGGAAAGAGTACGCTTACGAACCTCCTGACGGGACGCGACATCTCCATAGTCTCCGACATCGCCGGAACGACGAGGGATGTCATGAAGGGAACCTTCGTCTACAAGGGAACCGACTATACCGTACTCGATACTGCCGGAATCAGAAGAAAGAGCAGGGTCGAGGAGGATGTTGAATACTATTCTGTCAACAGGGCTATAAAGACGATCGATGAAGCCGACGTCGTGCTGCTTCTCATCGACGCCACCGAAGGGCTGGCAGAGCAGGACAAGAAGATTGCGCAGCTGATTGTCAGACGCGGCAAGGGCGTTGTCCTCTGCCTCAACAAGATTGATAAGCTTTCCGGAGTCGGGAACGAAATCGAGGCCATAAAGGACAGAGTGAGATTTTTATTCCCCATTCTCTCGTTTGCACCCCTTGTCCCGATATCTGCAAAAGAGGCGACAGATGTCGGCAAGATGCTCGACACCGTCTGGCAGGTATACAGACAGCTTGAGAAGAGAATCGACACCTCGTCTCTCAACGAGGCGCTGAAGAAGTGGACGACAGACCAGGAGCCGCCGCGTTCGGCAACAGGCTATTTCAAGGTCCTCTACGGCACGCAGGTCAGCGCAGCCCCTGTGAGATTCCTTCTCTTCGTCAATAAAATACACGGTTTTCCCGAGACATACATCTCGTACCTCAAGAACTGCATAAGGCGCGACCTGGGCTTCTCGTACGTCCCTGTCGAGATATCACTGAGGGAACGTAAGCGCAACCCAAGTCTCAACGAGAAGGGACCCAGCAGCGAGGAGAAGGCCATCCGGTCCGTGATGAGGAAGAATACCACATCCTCATCCTCGAAGAAGGGGACGGCGAAGAAGCCGGGAGGAAAGGCGAGAACGGGCAAGGAGAGACAGAAGGCCGAAATCATCGTACGCAACTCGAAGCAGAAGGCGAAGAGAGGTAAGTGATGTCCTTTCTTGAAGAGAACAACATCAGGGGCGTCGCATTCGATATCGACGGCACACTCTATCCCCTGGCGGAGACTCATAAGAGAGTCCTGAGAGCCTCCCTCTTTCATCTTCCTTTTGCCCTGAAGTACAACAGGGCGAGGCAGATTCTGCGTACCTCTGACAGCTTTCTTCCCCTCGAGCCGCTCTCGCGGGAGAGTAACGGAAGGAGAATGTGCCGCCTCATGTACGGAAAGGACGACGAGTACACCCTCTCGAAGTTCCTTGAAAAGGAGAGGAGAATATTCACTTCAAGGTACACGGAGCTCTTTTCGGACATAAAGCCGTACGAGGGTGTCGGAGAAGTACTTTCCCTTCTGAAGGAGAAGGGCTATCCCATGGCGGTCCTCACGGACTTTCCCGTGGCGGACAGGATAACGAGTCTGGGCTATGACGAGTTTTTTTCCGTCCAGCTCTCGAGCGAGGAGATCGGGCGCAGCAAGCCCTGTCAGACGCCGTTTCTGCTTCTTTCGGAGAAGATGGATATTCCTTGTGAAAACATCCTCTATATAGGTGACAGTCCGACAAAGGATGTGGAAGGTTCCATGACCGCAGGGATGAAAAGTGTGCTAATATCTGAAAAGATGGAGAAGTCCCCGGCACTTCTGACGGTCCGGGACTGGAAAGAACTGAAGGAAAAATTATTCTAGGAGAGAAAATGTCCGTTACAACTGTATATATCGCCATCGGTGTAAGCTTTCTGCTCAATCTCATAATCGTAATCGCCTTCCGTGCGGCAGACAGGAAGGACAAGAACATGAAGATGGTCAACGAAAGGATAAAGGCCTTCCGCAATGAAATGACCCAGACGCTTTCCCGTCTCAATTCGACGGCCCGTGACTGCGAACAGAATATCACGAGCAGAGTCGAGCATGCCTCCTCGGTGCAGGAGCACCTTGCCGAGTCCATCGACCTTGTGCTTGTTCATCAGAGAGAGCTCGATGACCTCTCGGGAGTCTGCGAGAACTACGGCAACGCCCTCAAGAAGCTCAAGGTTCAGACCGAGCAGGCGGAGAACAGACTCTACGCCGTGCAGGCTGAGGTGAGGAAGATCGAAGCCGTCAACGAGTATGCCGTCCAGTTCCAGAAGGAGACGGAGAGACTCACGGCCCAGATGGACTCTCTCAAGTCGGACTACGTGAGACTTGTAGCTTCGACTGAGCAGGATCTCAAGGCAGCCTCCCAGAACCAGAAGGAGGAGAACAACGAAATGCTCACTCTCTTCTCGCAGTCTCTTGAAAGGGCTAAGATCCAGTTCTCCGACTACATCGCCGGAGAGAAGAAGGGCTGGGACGATATATGCCGCAGAGAGGAGGCAGAGGCTCAGACGAGGCTCGAGAGCCTCTCGAGAAAGGCCGACGAGGCAGATGCCGCGGCTTCCAGAAGCCGTGAGGAACTCGACGCCTCTCTTCTCGATATAAAGGCGAAGCTCGATGAGCTGGAACTGAGGAAGGACGCCATAATGAAGGACGCCGAAGAGAAGAGCACTTCTCTCGAGAGTGACCGCAGTGCCGCCGTTCTTGCATTCGAGAGCAGAAGAGACGCCATATTCAGAGAGTTTGAAGAGAGGATAGCTAAGTGCACGGAGGATCTCGAGAGTGCGGTGAGAAGCACCGAGAACACACTCGAAGCCGACCTCAGGGACAAGGAGGAGGAGATAGCAGCCTCCATCGAGAACTATACAGAAAAGCTCTCCGAAAAGGAGAAGGCCGTCGAAGACGACATAGAGAAACTTACCCTGGAGAAGGAGAAGGTTCTTGAAGAGTTCGGCGAAAGATTCGACGTTCTCAAGAAAGAGGCTTCCCTCGGCTTCGACGAGAACGAGGAGAGAAAGAAGGCGATCATCTCCGACTGCAGTGCAAAGCTCGACGAAAGACGTGACAGGGCCGAAGAGGAGGTAATGCGCCTGAAGGAGGAGAAGAGCAGGATCGAGGCCGAATTCGACGAGACGATCAGGGAGAAGAAGGATATCTTCGAAAGCGAACTTGCTTCTCTCGAGTCGAAGAGAGTGCAGTACAGGGAGAGATGCGAGGGAGACCTCTCGGAGGTTGTCGAGAATGCACACAGCACAGCTTCCGCACTCCTCTTGAAGCTCAGGAGCCAGGGCGAGGAATTCCTGAAAGCCGTATCTCAGGCGACGGGCAACAGCGAAGAGGCCTACCACATACTTACCGAGACGGCACATGGTAAGATAAGAGAAGCAGAGACGACTCTTTGTGACCTCAGGAACAAGATACGCGAGACGGAAGCCGAGCTCTCGGAGCAGGTAGAGAAGGTCACAAAGGTCAAGGAGGAGATCTGGAATCTCCAGCAGGAGCAGAAGAATCTCGAGAACGAGGTGAGCTCGCTCGAAGAGGACAGAACGAAACTCCAGAGCGCAAAGGCACAGGCGAAGAATGACCGCATAAGCGAGGAGGCGAATCTTGTCCGGCTCAAGGGTCAGCAGACATCCCTGAGGGAGGAGAAGAAGGAGAATCCCGCACCGAAGAAGTCGCTCTTCGAGGAGATGGACGTCGTGATAGGCCCCGAGGAGGACGTCGACGTATCTGACGACGATGACCTCTGATTTGACGCGGCGTGGATTATCAATTAACTTACATAGAGAAGGCCCGGGAGGCCTTCTCTCATGAAGAAGAAAAAAGAAAAAGGAAATAAAAGAATGGCTGAAGAAGAGAAGAAGACAGCAGAGGCTGAAGTGCAGCCGGAAGAAATCGAGTCTGTCCGGGCCGAAGATGTCGAAACAGTCGAAAAGGAAGAGGAGCAGGCCGATGAAGTCGAAACTCTCCAGGAGAGGATCAAGGAGCTCGAAGAGACCATCGCAAAGATGAAGGAAGACGACCTCAGGCGTGCTGCAGATACCGAAAACTACAAGAAGAGACTGAGAGCGGACAAGGAGAATGCCGTCAGGTACGCCAACGAGAGCCTTATATCGGATTTACTTGAACCCCTCGACAACTTCTCGCGTGCAATAGACGCCGCCGAATCGAGCGATGATACCGAAGCCTTCAAGAAGGGCGTCATCATGGTGAAGGACCACCTTCTGCAGATATTAAAGCAGAACTGGGGCCTCGAGATGATATCATCCGCCCCAGGCACTCCGTACGACCCCAACACGATGGAGGCTTACGGCGTCCAGGAAAAGGACGGGATCGAGAAGGAGGAAGTGGCCACGGAATGCTCTAAGGGATGGCTTCTCCACGGCAAGGTTCTCCGCACAGCGAAGGTTTTCGTAGCTAAGCCGAAAGAGTGAAAAGAAATAATAAGAATAATTTGACGATTCAAACCACTTTTATTATTTTACTCACTGATGAAGGGATTCATCATTTAATGAAACTTGAAAGTTAATATTGGAGATTAAGAATATGGGAAAGATTATAGGTATTGACCTTGGAACAACAAACAGCTGCGTTGCAGTCATGGACGGTAATGAGCCCAGCGTCATCGCAAACAGCGAGGGCGACAGAACAACCCCGAGTGTAGTGGCATTCAAGGGTGACGAGCGTCTTGTCGGAAAGCCGGCAAAGAACCAGATGGTCACAAACCCGACCAACACCATCTATTCCATCAAGAGATTCATGGGAAGAAAGTACCATGAGGTGGCCGAGGAGATCAAAATGGTTCCTTACAAGGTTACCTGCGGGGCTAACGACGAGATAAAGATCGACATCAACGGCAAGCTTTATTCTCCTCAGGAGATTTCCGCAATCGTCCTCCAGAAAATGAAGAAGACAGCTGAGGACTTCCTCGGTGAAGAGATAACGGAAGCAGTCATCACAGTTCCTGCATACTTCAACGACGCTCAGCGTCAGGCAACAAAGGACGCAGGAAGGATTGCAGGTCTCGATGTAAAGAGAATCGTCAACGAACCTACAGCTGCAGCTCTCGCTTACGGATTCGGCAAGGATTCGAAGAAGGAAGAAAAGATCGCAGTCTATGACTTCGGCGGCGGCACATTCGATATTTCGATTCTCGAACTCGGCGACGGTGTCTTCGAGGTAAAGAGCACCAATGGTGATACACACCTCGGCGGAGACAACATCGACCAGGTCATCATCGACTGGCTCGTCGGCGACTTCAAGAAGGAATACGGCATCGACCTCACATCGGACAAGATGGCACTCCAGAGACTCAAGGAAGCGGCAGAGCAGGCTAAGATCACTCTCTCCTCCTCGACTCAGACAACCATCAACCTCCCGTTCATCACAGCTGATGCAACAGGCCCCAAGCACCTGCAGAAGGAGCTCACAAGAGCCAAGTTCGAGCAGATGATCGAGCCTCTCGTCGAGAAGACAAAGGTTCCGTGCATGAACGCACTCAGGGATGCAGGTCTCACAGCAGCAGATATCGACGAAGTCGTCCTCGTCGGCGGTTCGACAAGAATCCCGATGGTACAGGAAGAAGTCAAGAAGCTCTTCGGCAAGGAACCGCACAAGGGTGTCAACCCCGATGAAGTCGTCGCAGTAGGCGCATCGATCCAGGGTGGTATTCTCAAGGGTGATGTCAAGGATGTCCTCCTTCTCGATGTAACACCGCTTTCACTGGGTATCGAGACACTCGGCGGAGTCACGACAAAGCTCATCGAGAGGAACACGACTATTCCTACAAGAAAGAGCCAGATCTTCAGTACGGCAGCTGACGGCCAGACGGCAGTATCGATTCACGTACTCCAGGGCGAAAGAGAGCTTGCCTCCCAGAACAGAACACTCGGTATGTTCAACCTTGAAGGAATTGCACCGGCACCGCGCGGAGTACCTCAGATTGAAGTCACCTTCGATATCGATGCAAACGGCATTGTCCACGTATCTGCAAAGGATCTCGGAACAGGCAAGGAGCAGAAGATCAGGATCGAATCCTCCTCGGGTCTCAGCGAAGCCGACATCGACAAGATGGTGAAGGAAGCTGAAGCTCATGCAGAGGACGACAAGAAGGCAAGAGAGACAATCGAGGCAAAGAACAATGCCGAGACGACAATCTATGCAACTGAGAAGGCCCTCAAGGATTACGGTGACAAGGTTTCTCCTGAAGAGAGAAGCAACATTGAAGCGGCAGTCAAAGGCCTCAAGGATATCCTCGCAAATGCAAATGCTACTGCAGAGGAGATCAAGAGCGGCACGGAGAAGGTTCAGAGTGCTTCAATGCAGCTCGGGCAGAAGGTCTACGAGGCAAGCCAGCAGGCACAGCAGAATGCCGGACAGAGCGGCGGCCAGTCCTACCAGGGCGCATCGGAGAGTCAGAACACCCAGAGCGGCAACGATGACACGATGGATGCTAGCTTCGAAGAAGTAAAGTAAAAAATAAACGGGAAAACTCCTGAGGCAGCACTTTAACAACGTGCTGCCTTTGTGGTGTATTATGGGGTAACTATGGCAAAACGTGATTATTATGAAGTTCTCGGTGTACAGAAGGGAGCCACCGAGGATGAGATAAAGAAGGCCTACCGAAAGATTGCAATGGCCAACCATCCCGACACGCATCCGGGAGACAAGGATGCCGAGGAGAGATTCAAGGAGGCAAGCGAGGCCTATGAAGTCCTCTCCGACCAGAAGAAGAGAAGTGCATATGACCAGTTCGGCTTTGCAGGCGTCGACGGTATGGGCGGGGCGGCAAGCGGAGGATACCAGAATGTCTACAGGGATTTTTCTGATCTCTTCGGAGGGGCCGGAGGTTTCTCGGACATCTTCTCGTCGTTCTTCGGAGGCGGATCCTCTCGCTCGAGGTCCTCTTCGGGGCCGATGCCCGGCCAGTCCCTCAGATATGACATTACAATTGATTTCAAGGAAGCCGCATTCGGCTGCAAGAAGGAAATCTCCTTCTCCCATGACGAGACGTGTCCTCAATGCAAGGGAACCGGCGGAACGGGAAGAAGAACATGTCCTACCTGCGGCGGTTCGGGGCAGACTGTCTCCGGCGGCGGTTTCTTCCAGATGGCGCAGACATGCCGTGCATGCCGCGGTACCGGATATGTCGTCGACAATCCCTGCTCTGAGTGCCACGGAAGCGGCAGTGTGAGAAAGAGCGAGAAGCTCAGCGTATCGATTCCTGCGGGAAGCGACAACGGCACGAGACTTACGCTCAGAGGCAAGGGGGACGCAGGCCAGAACGGAGGCCCGAACGGCGACCTTGTGCTTGTCGTGAACGTCAGACCCGACAGATATTTCGAGAGGGAAGGCAATGACCTCTATCTCCAGATTCCGATTTCGTTCGTGCAGGCGGCACTGGGTGACACAATCCAGGTGACGACTCTCGACGGCAAGGAGATCAAGGTCGATATCCCGGAGGGTACACAGCCGGGTAAGATGCTGAGACTCAAGGGTATGGGAGTACCATCCATCCGCAACGGACAGAGAGGGGACATGTACCTCAAGATAGATATCGAAATACCGAAGAGGCTCGGCCTCAAGGCGAAGAAGATCATGAAGGACCTCTATACAGAGATGGCTCCGACACAGACTCCAAAGCCGACTGCATTCACTAACGTCTGAGAGAGGTGACAATGGGCGAGAAAGTTTACGGCTATCATGCCATCGAAGAAGCTTTGAAGAAGGCGGGGGCGGGCTCTACGCTCTACCTCCAGCGTAACGGTTCTGATAAACTGAAGGCTCTCGAGAGAGAGGCCCTTCTCACGGGCAAGGTTGCCGTGAAGAAGCTCTCAAAGGATGAACTGGGGCGCATGATGGAAGGCGTCGATTTAAGAGGCGCTCTTCTCGATCTCGGAGGCCCGAGGCGCGGGGCATCGAGACTGAAGGAGATGACAGTTGATGAATTCTGCTCGTCACTCGGGGAAGACGAGGGGGCTCTCGTTCTTATCCTCGACGGCATAACCGATCCGCATAACCTGGGGGCAATCCTGCGCTCGGCCGATCAGTTCGGAGCCGACCTCGTCCTCATTCCGGAGAGACGCTCGGTGCAGGCGAACGAGACGGTCGTCAAGGTCTCCTCCGGAGCTGCGCAGTACGTCCCCTTGTCCGTCGTGACGAATCTCACACGCGAGATAAAGACTCTCAAGGACAACGGCTTCTGGATCTACGGTGCCGATATGAACGGATCGTCGTCATATGAGGAGAAGTTTGCCTCCCGCAGCGCAATCGTGATGGGAAGCGAAGGCGACGGAATGTCGAATCTCGTGAGAAAGAACTGCGACTACATAGTCTCGATTCCGATGCGGGGCCATATAGATTCCCTCAACGTATCTGTAGCGGCGGGAATCCTGATGTACGAATTCAGAAGAACACATTGATTCAATACAAGAGCCTCCATCCGGGAGGCTCGCTTTTCACTGGTTGAAGAACCTGTTTCCTATATCGTCTCTGTACCAGAGCGACTGGAAGTCCTTCTCCTTTATGAGGGTGTAGGCCTGTTCGTTGGCCTCCTCGAAGGTGGAGCCTCTGCCGACGACCGTTATGCACCGTCCTCCGTCCGTGAAGTACCTTCCGTCCCCGTCCTTTCTGACGGCGCCGATGAATACGAGGGGCTTGTCCTCCGTGTCCATTAGGAATGCATTGGTGATGCCTTCAATCTCGTTTCCCTTTTCCGGGGCGAGGGGGTAGCCTCTGGATGCAAGGACAACGGCGACTGTCGCGATGTTGTTCGTCTCGAGCCTGAGCGAGCTCACTCTGTTCTCCCTCATGGCTTCCATTATCTCGATGACGTCGGTCTTGATGACAGGCACCATAGCCTGTGTTGCCGGGTCGTTGAGGCGCACATGGTAGTCGACGAGTACCGGCCCGTCATCTGTTATGATTATCGAGAGCGTCAGGACTCCCATATAGCCGAAGCCTTCCTCCCTCATGCCGAGGAGCGTCGGCTCGATGATTCTTTCTCTTATCTGCTCCTTTACCTCGTCCGTAAGTGGAATGGGGGCTATTGCACCCATACCGCCTGTCGGCGTTCCCTGTGATTTCGATACGTTGGTATACTCGTTGGCTATCGGAAGAAGAAGGTAGCCGTTCTTGTCGACAAAGAGCGTCGCAGTTGCGTGCAGTCCCTCGATATGGTTCTCGAGAAGAATCGGGCCCTTTGTGAATAAGAGCTCCGCAAAGGAGAGGAGAATCTCCTTATCTGCCGACGAGAGCATTATGCGCGAGGGGGTGATGGAATTTGATTTGATCGTGTATCTTACGCCGGGGTGAGCGTCGAGGAAAGCCGAGAGGGATTCTCTGTCTCTGAAGAAGGCATTCTCCGGAACGGGGATGCTGTGCCTCTCCGTGAAGGCCCTCGAGAAGGCCCTGTCGTTCTCCAGTCTCAGCGCTTCCTTCGTCGCTCCGCAGCACGGAACTCCACGCTCTCTGAGGTATTCGACGACGCCGGCAAGGAGCGGCCCTTCGGTTCCGATGAAGGCCATGTCGATTCTGTTGTCGATTACCGCCCTGTAGACGGACTTCGGGTCCGCGGGATCGGTATCGGGAAGATTAGCAGCGATGTCCTCAGTTCCGGGGGTACCGGGTGCGACGAACAGTTCCGAAATGAATGTACTTTGACTCAACCACCAGACAGCGGCGTGATCCTTTGCGCCGGAGCCCAATACCAGGATTCTCACTTTCTCACCTCTTTTAGGGTATTTTACACTACGTGAAAGCTGAAAATCAAAGAAGAAAAATCCGTTTTACACTAATTTACGTCCCCGGAATATGCAGAAAATGCATAAACTTGCGTTCCCCCTCCTTGTTCTTTTTCTCCCTCTGATGAGGTATTATCTAATAGATAAAGAATTAACGGGAGTATATTTTTCTCCGCAATTTGCAAAATATGAGTCAGACAGTTGAAAAGACGCGTTTAATTATTGTATTCTAGAAGGGCGTTTTCTGTTTTATATGTGTAAAAGCATGTAAAACGGACGGCTGGGAGTCAGATGGTTTCGAGAAAGTATGCCGGCGATTATCGTCTCGAGAATGTAAGGGATAAAAACGGAAAGCTCGTGACGAAGGCTGTATACAGAGGAGAAATCTTCGGTTTTGTTAGGCCTGAGGAGGAAATGCGGAGAAGTAGGAGGATATTCCTCATCTCCACGATATGTGAATGGGTATTCCTCATTGCATTCCTCTTCATCAACAGTGGCAAGGGCAGGGTGCTCTATGTATCTCTTCCCATGATTGCGTCGGCCTTTCCTCTTCTCGGCCAGAGCGACACGGTGGGGCTGCTCTGTAGAAAGAGCGGGGAGTACAAAAGACAGGAGAAGGACAGGATAACAGAGCGTCTTGTATCCTATATCTTCATATCTTTCTTCCTTGCACTATGTTCAGCCGGCGGCCATGTCGCAGCGTGGATAGAAAAGGGCGAAAGCACGGCCGATGCCGTACAGCTTGTTCTGACCGTCCTCTTTGTGTTCACATCGTGGAACCTCTTTTCGAAAAGAGAAGGGCTGAAGATGAAAAGCACGGGGACGACAGTTCTTCCGGAAACGGAGGAGGAATAGGGAAAAACGCTTACGTTGTAAGCTTATTATACCTCTAGGGAGGATTTAGGAATGAAAAAAACTTTAGCTATTGTTCTTATGGTTCTCTGCACACTCAGCATTTTCGCACAGGGTGCAACAGAAACAAAGACAACAACTCCTACAACAACTACAACCACAACAGAGCCTGCAAAGGCAGAAGCAGTTGTTGCTAAGCCGACCACAGCTGTCTACGCAACAGCATCCTTCGGTATGAAGTTCTCTCCGTTCTTTGCTGCAACAGCATACGACCAGGATATCGTCGACATGACGCAGATCGGTCTTCTCGCTGCTGACCGCGGCGGTGCTATCATCTATGATGGTATCAACGGTGAAACACACACATACAACGGAACAGACTACTTCTATCAGGGCGCAGGTTCTGTCGAAGTCGTCCAGAATGCTGACGGCACAGTCGACTACAAGCTCACAATGAGAGATGACATCTACTTCTCGGACGGTGTCAACGCTACAATCGACGACGTCATCTTCGGCATCTACGTTCTCGCAGACCCGACATATGACGGATCCTCAACGATTTATGCTCAGCCGATCATCGGTATGGATGTCTACTACAACTCCATGAAGAGTGCTGATTCTCTCATCTACGCTGCAGGCAGAGACAACACAGACTACTCACTCTGGACAAAGGAGACACAGGAGAAGTTCTGGGCTGACCTCGATCTCGCAGGTGAAGCATTTGCTCAGGAAATCGTAGACTACGTCGTAGCAAACTATACAGATGCATATGCAGAGAGTTATATCGGTGCTACACCCGACGAAGTCAGAGCAGACAAGGGTCTCCAGGTCAAGCTCGGTATGACAATGTGGGGATTCGGTTCCTACTGGACAGAAGGTGCAACAGCTGCTGACTACTGGGCTGCAATCGTCGATGCTTACGGCGGAGACCTCATCACAGCTTCCGACACAGAGAATGCAGGCACAGGCCTCTTCAACTGGCTCGCAAACCTCACAGACAATGCTTACTCCTATGGTATCGCATCAGGTGCTGACGTAAAGAGCATCTCCGGTATCGAGAAGACAGGCAAGTACACAATGACAGTTCATATGTCTGAGTTTGATGCTACATCAATCTACAACATGAGCTTCACCATCGTTCCTCTCCACTACTACGGCGATGTCTCTCTCTACAATGGTGTCGACTCCTTCGGTTTCCCAAAGGGTGATCTCTCATCTGTCAGGGCAAAGACAACACAGCCTCTCGGAGCTGGTCCGTACGTATTCGAAAGCTACAACAACGGTGTCGTCACACTCAAGGCTAACGCCAACTACTTCCTCGGCAAGCCTGTCACAGACACACTCCTCTTCCAGGAATCAACAGACTCCGACTACGTCCCGGGCATCGTAACAGGTACCTTCGACATCGCTCAGCCTTCTATCAGTGACGCTACACTCAACGCTATCAAGGACGCTAACTCCAACGGCGAGCTCGTAGGCGACACACTCACAACATACCTTGTCGACTACCGTGGATATGGTTATATCGGTATCAACGCTAACCTCGTAAGTGTCGGCGGCAAAAGCGGCAGCGAGGCAAGCAAGAACCTCAGAAAGGGTATCATGACTCTCCTCTCCGTCTACAGAGACACAGTCATCAACTCCTACTACGGCGACAGAGCTGCAGTCATCCAGTATCCTATCTCCAACACATCATGGGCTGCTCCTCAGCCGACAGATGTTGGTTATCAGATTGCTTACTCCAGGGATGTCAACGGCAACGCTATCTACACATCCGACATGAACGACGAGCAGAAGTACGAAGCTGCTCTCCAGGCTGCAATCGGCTACTTCAAGGCTGCAGGCTACACATGGGATGAGACAAGCGGCAAGTTCACAGCTGCTCCGGAAGGCGCTAAGATGGTCTACGAAGCACTTATTCCCGGAGCAGGAACTCAGGACCACCCGGCTTACGGCATCGCAGTAAGCGCAGCAAACGCTCTCGAGACAATCGGTATCACACTGACAGTCAACGACTGTAACTCAACGACATGGAACAACGCACTCGAAGCTAACACAGCTGAGATCTGGGCTGCTGCATGGCAGAGCACAGTCGACCCCGATATGTATCAGGTCTACCACTCAAGAAATGCTAACGGTCAGAACACTAACTCCAACCACTACCAGGTCACAGATGGCGAGCTTGATGCTCTTATCATCGCCGGCAGAAAGTCTTCCGATACAGACTTCAGAAAGGCTACATACAAGTCGGCTATGGAAATCATCATGGACTGGGGCGTCGAGCTTCCGACCTATCAGAGAAAGGACTGCTCAGTCACTTCTACAATCCGCATCGACAACGACACAATGCCGAAAGACATGACACCGTACTGGGGATGGGATGCAGAAATCAACACGCTTGCTACAAAGTAAGAGAGTCTCCAGATCTCTGTATGTGCTCCCGGGAAACCGGGGGCATTTTAAATGGCTGCAGCTTAATTTATGAAATACAAATAATTTACATATTTTTTCTTTCACACGCTAAAGTAAAGTATTTGACCAATGAAAGAATATAAGGTAATCTGAAAAGCGATTTTCGGGCAGTTTCTGTCCGTTCTTTCTGTTTGCTTAAAATTCGGTAAGAAGGAGGACAATAAAGAAGTGTTGAAGTTTACAGTAAAACGACTCCTGTACAGTGTTGTTATTCTTTTCTTTGTCATGCTCATTGTCTACTCACTCATGTACAATATGCCGGGTAACTATCTTGAGACCAAGGCACGTGAACTCGCATCCCGGCCGGGAGCCGGCAAGAGCTACACGGAGTGGCTCAACGACCTCAATGCCCAGTACGGTATGGATAAAGGTATAATCAGAGGTTATTTCATCTGGCTGGGGACGGCACTCTCCGGCAACTGGGGTGACTCGTGGGCATGGACGATTCCCGTCACACAGGAATTCCACAACACCATCTGGTACAGTTTTGCTCTTTCTCTCATTTCCTTTGTTGTCGAAATCGTCGTGGCAATTCCTCTCGGAATTTTAGCAGCGAAGAGGCAGTACGGTTTCACCGACTACTTCACGACGGTCTTCGCGATGGTCAGCATCTCGCTGCCGACATTCTTCCTCGCAACACTTCTCAAGTACATATTCTCTATCAAGCTGGGTTGGTTCGACCTGACAGGTATGCAGGGCAGAAACTATCAGGAACTCTCCGACTGGGGTAAGATTCTGGATGTTGCGAAGCACTTCGTACTTCCGGGACTCACGCTCTCCATCATATCGATCGGCGGCCTCATGAGGTATACGCGTACGAACATGCTTGAAGTCCTCAACGCCGACTACATCCGCACGGCAAGGGCGAAGGGTGTGCCTGAGAAGAAGGTCATCAACCATCATGCATTCAGAAACACGATGATTCCTCTCATCACGACACTCGGCGGCTCGCTTCCCGGACTCTTCTCCGGTGCTCTCATCACCGAGACACTCTTCGGAATCAGGGGCATAGGATACGCTTCCTACAACTCGATGATCCAGGGCGATATCCCGTTCATCATGTTCTATCTTTCATTCATTTCGATTCTTACGCTTCTCGGAAACCTCATTTCCGACCTGCTGTATGCCGTGGTTGACCCGCGTGTAAGACTGAGCTGAGGAGGAATGTGGTATGGCTTCATATGATCTTAATGATGTATTAAAGAAAAAAGACCTGAACACCCACAACGAAGAGCATGCAGTCGCACTCGACGACGTCTCCCGTGTTAAGGTTCTCTCTCCGACGAGACAGGTTATCAAGCGCTTTCTGCGCAACCGTCTTGCGGTATTCGGATTCGTTTCCATCCTCGTTCTTTTTGTATTCTGCTTCATCGGCCCGATATTCTATCAATACGGACAGAAGGAGACCTTCTACAAGTACGACACAATCAACATCAAACTCGGTGTCGCAACTGAAAGCACATCTTTCACAGGCTACACAGTAGATTCTTCCGTCAAGGTTGCAACAAATGCCAACAGCTACATGACGACGAACATCAAGGCGATGCAGAGTGCGGGCCTTGACGATTACATCGCCCTCTATGAGGACGGATGTGCCTACGAAGTCGTGAAGGAAGGCGATAACGTCTATACGCTCGGTAAGAGAAGTGCGGAAAAGGTTGCCTCCTTCGGTACAAGCGAAGTCGGGTGGGCTCAATATGACGGAATAACAAGGTCACTTACATACTCATCCGATGCCCTCGATCCAGATAAGGAGAGGACTGTGACGAGCGCTCTCAAGGGCAATTCGGGTTCCTTCACGCTCGACGGCACCATCTATAACTACAGAAAGACAACGGGTAAAAACTACGCCATCACCAGAATGGTCAGCGGTTTTGTATACAGCACGGCTGGTCTCTCTTCAGCATTTGAAAGCGCAGCCGAGAATGCAGAGGTCAACCAGGTGTTCTCGTTCGACGGAAAGGAATACTTCGTTTCAGAGAACGGAGACTCGAAGACAGTCTACAGCGTTGGAAAGAGTATTATTGCCCGTGTCTTCACGACATACGTCATCGACCTCTACGACAACAATAAGAGCATCAGCGACGAGTTCAGGAACAACGCACTTCTTGCAGTCTACTCTTCCGATACTTTTACGGCTGACGGCAGAGAATACCGCTTTGTGAGAGACGATGACAGTGAAGCAGTCGAAATCTTCGACAGCGAAGGCGGTGAAATCGGGGAATTCTCGACATTCATCATCAGACGCACCAGCGGTGAGGATACAATCCCCTATGACGCAAAGCAGGATATCGCGGCAGCCATCTACGACATGCTCGAGGAGGGAAAACAGAATACTGCATTCGAGACAATGCTTCCCAAGCAGACCGAGGACGGAAAGAGCGAGATGGACGAAGAGGGCAACTACACATACGTCTCGACTGAAATCAGAGTCAACAGGACCGACAGGAACTACGAGCTCTGGGCTTATCAGATAACATATGTCATCGACCGCTTTGCATCCCCGTCATGGGCACACATCCTCGGCACCGACGGCGACGGCTTCGATGTATTTGCACGAGTCATGTACGGAGGAAGGGTATCGCTCATGGTCGGCTTCGTAGTCGTCTTCATCGAGCTCATACTCGGCATAATCATGGGAGGACTTGCAGGCTACTACGGTGGCTGGGTCGATAACGTCGTCATGAGACTTGTCGATATCTTCTACTGTCTGCCGTCAACACCGATCATGATCATTCTCGGATCCATAATGGATGCTATGAGAATGGACGTATATACACGTCTCTTCATCATGATGGCGGCACTCGGCATCATGGGATGGGCGGGAGTCGCGAGACTTGTGCGCGGGCAGATTCTCTCGTTCAGAGAACAGGAGTTCATGATTGCTGCTGAAGCTACCGGTATCAAGGTAAAGGACAGAATCTTCAAGCACCTTATCCCGAACGTAATGCCCCAGCTCATCGTCATCGCGACTATGGGCGTCGGCGGAACAATCATCACCGAGTCCACACTCTCGTTCCTGGGTCTGGGTGTCAAGCATCCGCTTGCAACCTGGGGAACCATGATCAACAGTGTCTCCTCGGCTTCGGCTATGGCACACTATGCATACATCTGGATCCCGGTAGGTCTCCTTATCAGCTTCACCGTCATCTCCTTCAACTTCGTCGGTGACGGTCTCAGAGACGCTTACGATCCGAAGGGAAAGAGGTAATATATGTCAGATCACACATCCTATATTTCCGGAAAAGAATCCAGAAGGATTACCAAGTTCAACAGAAGAGTCACCAGGAAGCTCGAGGCCGAAAGGGCCAATGCAAACAAGGATGAGTCTCTCTACATAACGAAGATGAAGGACAGCAACAACGTCGTCGAGTTCGACAACGTATGTACCTTCTTCTTCAGTGAAGTCGGCACCGTCAAGGCTGTCGACGGCATAAGCTTCGAAGTTCCGAAGAACAGCACAGTCGGCGTCGTCGGAGAGTCCGGATGCGGAAAGTCAGTCACATCGCTCTCGCTAATGCAGCTCCTGCAGCGTCCGGCGGGTCAGGTTGTCGGAGGAGAAATCAGATTCAACAGGGGAGACGGCACGGCATACAACATCGTCAACACCCCCAACTCCGTGATGGAGACCATCCGCGGTAACCGCATGTCCATGATATTCCAGGAGCCGATGACATCCCTCAACCCGGTATTCCGTATCGGGGAGCAGGTCGATGAAGCGACAACGCTCCATAATCCCGACATGAGCCAGGAAGAGGTCAAGGCGAGAACGCTTGAACTATTGGATATGGTCGGTATCGCGAACAAGGAAGGCGTCTACAACATGTATCCGCACGAACTCTCGGGCGGTATGAGACAGCGTGTCATGATAGCAATCGCACTTGCATGCAGACCCGAGCTCATCATTGCGGACGAACCCACGACTGCACTCGACGTAACAATCCAGGCCCAGATACTGGACCTCTTGGAGAACCTCAAGAAGAAGATCGGATCCTCGATCATGCTCATCACCCACGACCTCGGAGTCGTTGCAGGCATGGCCGACTACGTCGTTGTAATGTATGCAGGACGTGTTATCGAGAAGGGCACCGCCGACGATATCTTCCATCATCCGGCTCATCCGTACACGATCGGCCTCATGAAGAGCAAGCCTGTCGTCGGAAAGAAGGTCGATAAGCTCTACAACATCCCGGGCAACGTTCCGAACCCCGTCAACATGCCCGACTACTGCTACTTCCGCGACCGCTGCGGGATGCAGTGCGATAAGTGTGCGGGAATCTATCCTCCTTCAATCAGAATCAGCGACACACACGTCGTATCGTGCTACAGATACTATGAAGAGGATAAGGTTATTGAATATCCGAAGACGGTGAACCCGGAGGAGCTCTAATATGGCAGAAGAAATCAAGAAGACAAATATCCTTGAAGGTGCGGAAAAAGATCCCGAGAACCTTCTTGTTGTCAAGAACCTGAAGAAATACTTCCCGATAAAGAGCAGCTTCTTCAAGATGACAATCGGCAACGTCAAGGCTGTCGACGGCGTCTCCTTCAAGATAAGGAAGGGTACGACGATGGGTCTTGTCGGCGAGTCCGGGTGCGGAAAGAGCACGATCGGAAGGACGATTCTGCGCCTTCAGGACAAGACTGACGGCGAAGTTTATTTCAACGGCCGCGAGCTCTTCTCCCTCTCCAAGGAGGAGCTCAGGAAGGAGAGACCGAATATCCAGATCATCTTCCAGGACCCGTATTCATCCCTCTCTCCTCGTCTTCCCGTCGGTGAAATCATTGGAGAGGCAGTAAGGGAACACCACATCGTTCCCGATGACGAGTATGATGAATACATCACACGTGTCATGGCGGCATGCGGACTTCCGGAGTATGCGAAGGCAAGGTACCCCCACGAATTCTCCGGCGGCCAGAGACAGCGTATATGTATAGCACGTGCGCTCGCACTCAACCCCGACTTCATCCTCTGCGACGAGCCGGTTTCTGCACTCGACGTATCGATCCAGGCGCAGATCATCAACCTCCTCAAGGACCTCCAGAGAGAGTTCGGCCTGACTTATCTCTTCATATCACACGACCTCTCGGTTGTCGAACATATCTCAGACACAGTCGGTGTCATGTATCTCGGAAACATGGTCGAGTTCGCTCCGACGGAGAAGCTTTTCGCAAAGCCCCTCCATCCATATACGGAGGCGCTCTTCTCGGCTATCCCTGTTCCGGATCCCGACTTCCACATGGAGAGAATCATCCTCGAGGGTTCGATTCCCTCCCCGGCGAACCCGCCGAAGGGATGCAAGTTCCACACACGCTGCCGCAAGTGCATGGAAATCTGCAAATACGTTGCACCCGAGTTCAAGGAACTTGAAAAGGATCACTACTGTGCCTGCCACCTCTTCAACACAGAAGAAGAATCGAAGGCTGTCAATGCTTTGATGGAAGAGGCAAAGAAAGCCGAGGCTGAAAGAGCGGCTCTCGAAACATTGAAAAAGAAAAAATGATGTTTTCAGGTAAGAAGAAGGACAAGAAGGCAGAGATAGAGGCTGAGGACGACGGCAGAAGCTTTGCGGACATGAATGTCGAGGGCATGCCGTGGTACCGGCCGAAGCAGAAGACTGACGCTGCTGAGGGCCAGAAACTGGATCTCGACAGAGAGGGATACAGGTCCTTTCTCTGGGGAGTTCTCAAGGCGGCATTCCTCATCGGGGTTGTATTCGTCCTTGTCTACTTCCTCTTCATACTCTTTCTCGATGTCGTTGTCTTCGGCAACTGACTCATTGATACAAGGCTTCCGGAATCCCCGGAGGCCTTTTACATGATGAGGGCGAAGGCCTTTTCGTAGTCCTCTCTCGTAACTGCCGTGGAGAGGGCGGCCTTGCATCCGGAGGCGCCTCTTATTCCCCTGACGTAGGAGAGTGCGTGCTTTCTCATGCCGTGGGAGGCAGTTCTTTCTCCGTAGTATCTGACCATGAGATCGTAGTGGGCAAGGGCAACTCCAACCTTCTCCTCTGTAGAGGGAAGAGTATAAGAACCCTTTTCGAGGAATTCTCTCGTTTCACGGAATATGAAGGGGTTCCCGATGGCGCCGCGTGCGAACATGACGCCCGTCATCCCGTATTTCTCTACAGCCTCCGCAGCGTCCTCCGGAGTGAATATGTCTCCCGAAGCATATAGTGCGATATCCGAACCCCTGAATTCCTTCGATAGAATTCCGAAAGCTTCCTTCCTTGCCTTTCCCTCGTAGCCCTGTGCTCGTGTGCGGGCATGAAGTGTGAGGGCATCGGCACCGCTCTCGACGGCGGTGTGTGCAAAGGAGAGATAGTTTATCGAATCGTTGTCCCACCCGAGGCGGAACTTGACAGATACTTTGACAGGAAGGTTGTCCTTGAGAAGGCGGACAATCTGAGCCATCTTCTCCGGCTCTCTCATAAGGGCGCTTCCCGCTCCCGTCTTGACGACCTTGGGAACGGGGCAGCCGCAGTTTATGTCAATGCTCTCAATCCCGCTCTCCTTCAATATGGGGAGGGCCCTCTCCACAGGGTCTGCAGAGGGAGCGAAGAGCTGGACGGTGAGTTTCTTCTCTCCGTCATACCTCTCCATAAGAAGGATTGTTTTCTCCCCGCCGCGGGCAAGTCCCTCTGCGCTCACCATTTCCGATACGGCACTCTCGGAGCCGAAGCGTGAGCATATCTCACGGAAGGCTTTGTCCGTGTAGCCGGCAAGGGGGGCGAGTATGAGGGTGTCGTTTCTGTCCATGGGGAATAGCTTATCAGAGAGGGGGAAAAGATAACAGACGGGCCCATTCATTTTCCCTCTCCCGATTGATAATCCCTCCTATCCGTGGTAACTTTTTAACCATGAAGAAAAAGCAGATAGTGCACGAAGATGAGAGTGCTTATGTATATGCTATAAAGAATCCCTCGTACAATGACATATGTCTGGGAGCGTGGGACAGTGTAATATATGCGGGAACCCCCGTCGTCTACGATACGAAGTTCGGCCTGGACCTCGGCCTCGTCGTGGGGCCCGCCCCGACATTCACGAAGGGCTACAAGCCGGGAAATGCCGAGGTTGCAGGTGCTTGCCTCTCTTTCGGCTGTGGTAAGGGCAGCGAGTACGAAGGAGGAGAGAACGAGCATCAGTGTCTTTCCTGCTTCGGCTGTCAGAGCGGCCGTGAGCCTGTGAAGACGAAGGTCGACGGGGATGTACTCTGGATCGATCATCTGGCGACACCCTCCGAGATGGCGAAGTACGAAGAGAACAAGCGCGGGGAAGATACCGCACTCGAGGTATGCCGCGAGAAGATTCTCAAACACAAACTCAATATGAAGCTCATATCGGCACACTTCCTCCTGGGGGAGAGCAAGGTCATATTCTTCTTCACTTCAGAGGAGAGGGTGGACTTCAGGGAGCTTGTGAAGGACCTTGTATCCGTATTCCGGATGCGCATAGAACTCAGACAGGTGGGAGTCAGGGATGAATCGAGGCTCATCGGAGGATTATCGGTATGCGGGCGTGACTACTGCTGCCATGCGATGAACAGGGAGATGGAGCCCGTCACGATAAAGATGGCGAAGGAGCAGAATCTCTCGCTCAACTCCGCGAAGATCAGCGGCCCCTGCGGCCGCCTCCTCTGCTGCCTTGCATATGAATATGATTACTATATGGAAGAGAAGGCCGGAGCACCTCCCGAGGGCACGAAGCTCAAGATTGACCACGACATATGGCGTGTCAGCGAAGTGAACATCCTTTCGCATAAGCTCACATGCGTTACTCTCGACGGCAGACAGATATTCATACCCTTCGACGAAGTCTACTTCGACGGCGAGACGGGATTCTGGGAAGTCTACCAGGACTATCAGGATGAACTTTTCAGCGAGGACTAGAGGAAAGAGAAATCGGATTCCGCAATTTCTTTTCAGAAAGTAAGATATTTCTGTTGACCCAATCAATACTTTATGGTAATTTCCTTAATTGTCGTTGGCTACCAGCGATGTTTGATATGATTTTTTGTTATCGTTTGGAGGAAATATAATGTCAAGCAAGTCAGTAGAGAAGAGAGACCGCCAGAATGCCAAGCGCCGTCTCAGAAACCGCGCAGCTAAGAGCACATGCCGCACAGCTGTAAAGAAATTCAATGCAGCACTCGCAGCAGGCGACAAGGCAGCAGCAAAGGAAGCTCTTGATCTTTCCGTCAAGCTCCTCGATTCTGCAGCAGGCAAGGGTGTAATCCACCAGAACACAGCAAGCAGAAAAAAGAGCAGAATGACGCAGGCATATAACAAGTTGGCTTAACAGGCACTACTTTTTGGAGATTGAAAATGGAAGAAAAACTTACTAAAGCGGCAATCATTGAGAATCTTCACAACAAGCTCGGCTTCAACAGATCTGAAATCCACAGCATCATTGATGAGCTTTTCGAAGAGGTAAAGGACGGCCTGAAGGACGGTCGTGTTATTGAACTCAGAGGTTTCGGTACTTTTGAAGTCAGAATCAGAAAGGGTAGAGAGAAGGCAAGAAATCCTAAGACTGGCGAGGTCGTCGCAGTTGACAGGCATGGCGTTGCTATCTTCAGACCCGGTAAGGAGCTCAAGGACTTTGTCTGGAACCTTACAGGAGACGAAGAATAATTACTGAACGGAGTTTTCTTTGAAGAATAACTGCTACAGAAGGAACCTCGGAACACTGTGTTCTGAGGTTCTTGTTTTACTTGCATCCGCATTTGTGCTGGCAGCCGCATTCCCCGGCTTCCTGACATCCGACGGAATCGGGTGGCTGAGCCTTATCGCCCTCATTCCCGTCTTTGCCGTAATCAGGAACACGACATGGCGCTGTGTCTGGTTCTACGGTTTCATCTTCGGCCTCATATACTACTTCTTCTTCAACTACTGGCTGAAGGGATTCCATGCACTGGCAATCGTGATCGCCCCCGTCATCAAGGGCGGCGAGATGATGCTTCTCTTCCTTGCCCTCAAGGCAGTAGACACCGCATTTCCGAAGAGAGGATACATCCTCAAGGGATGTGTGTGGGCGGCGTACGCATACCTTGCTGAAAACTGGTTTGCAGGCTATCCCTACGGCAATATCGTATATGCCCTCTATCCGTACCGCGTCCTCTATCAGATAGCGGACATCACAGGAATCTGGGGCGTCATATACCTGATGGTATTTCCGCAGGCCTATCTCTCCGTGTGGCTTCTTGATTATGTACACAGTGAACCCCTCGAGATAAAAAAGAAGCTCAAGTGTGACATCATCCCGATAATTATATATGTCGTACTTGTCATAGCGACCATCATTTACGGTATCGCTATGTTGTCGTACTGGGAAGACAGGGAGAGTGACAGTACACTGAGAGTCGTCACCGTCCAGCACAACCACGACTCCTGGAAGGGCGGCTACAGGACATATCTTCATAACTACAACAACCTCAAGAGATATACCACGGAGTCCCTCACGTCAGACCCGGATCTCATTGTATGGTCGGAGACGGCGTTCGTCCCCTCCGTTGCATGGCACACGAAGTACGATGCTGCGGGAACTGTATGGGAAGATATACATGATCTCACAATCGACTTCGTGGAGTACGCAAAACAGATAGGAGTTCCGCTTCTTACCGGTAATCCCAAGTCCGTCATTAAGGATGAAGCACAGCCTCCGTACGACAGCGAAGGCAACAAGAACAGCGAGGAGTACAACACCGTAATCCTCTTCAAGGACGGGGAGATAGAAGGCGAGTATGTAAAGCAGCACCTTGTTCCGTTTACCGAGCACTTCCCGTATCAGAAGCAGCTTCCATGGCTTTACAACCTTCTTGTAGCAATGGACTACAACTGGTGGATCCCGGGAGACGAGGCAACAGTCTTCTCCCTCGACGGCGTTGAATTCTCGACGCCCATATGCTACGAGGATTCATTCAGCTCCCTTGTGGCGGGCTTTGTCGAAAACGGAGCCGAACTCATAATAAACATGACGAACGACAACTGGTCGAAGAAGGCATCTGCCGAGTGGCAGCATGCCGAGATAGCGGCATTCAGGTGCGTTGAGACACGTAAGAGCATGGTGAGAGGCACCAACAGCGGAATAACATGCCTTATCGTTCCGACAGGCGAGATACAGGACCCCATGGAGCCCTTCACGATGGGATGGCACCTCTATGAAGTTCCCATCTACAGTCAGGAGAACTATGCAAACACATTTTATGTCGAGCACATCGATCTCTTCGCTTACATCTTTATCTGGATAAGCGCAGCGGCGGTCGGACTATTCGTAGTAAAAGAAGCTGTTCTTCTTGTAAAGAGGAAAAGGAACAGATAACAGATAAAGGACAGAGCCCCGGAGACCGGGGCTTTGTAAACAGGATACAAGAAAATGAAGATGGCAAGTCTCGTAGTAATCGGAACGGAACTGACAAGAGGAATAATCGAAGATAAGCATACGGCGGTCGTAGCACGCGAGCTCACGCACCTGGGACTCCACTTCAGAGAGAGCGTCCAGACTGCGGACGACGGCACGATAAAGGAGGCGCTCTCGTTCCTCCTTCCTCATAACGACATCATAATAATCACGGGCGGACTGGGACCCACAAGCGACGACAGAACACGTCTTTCCATTGCCGAGGCTGCGGGAAGAAAGCTTATAAGGGACGAGGGGGCGTGGGCGCACCTCTCTGAAAGCCTCGGGGAGAGGGCCTCGGGCGCAAACGAAAAGCAGGCGTACATCCCCGAAGGCTTCACGATAATAAGAAACCCCAACGGCACGGCACCCGGTTTCTACGGCACCGTTGACGGTACTCTTGTCATCTCCCTCCCCGGACCCCCGAGGGAGATGAGGCCGATGTTCTACGACTCGGTGCTTCCTCTTCTCGAGTCGCTCTACGGACTGGGAAAGGACGAGAGGGATGAGTACACATCCCTCATTACGGCCGAGGCGAGACTTGAGGAACTGGCAGAGAGCGCCGACAGTTCGCTTGACTGGGCAACGAGGTTCCAGGACTATAAAATAAGTCTCTACGTATCGGGAAAGACGGAGGGGGAGAGGAAGGCAGCCGTCGAGAAGCTCAGGGCAATGACGGGAAAACACCGCATCGAGGAGGGAGATACATCGGCACTCCAGATGCTTATAGAGACGCTTAAGGAAAAGGAGGCTTCAATATCGTGTGCGGAGAGCTGCACAGGAGGCCTTGCCTCTTCGCTTCTTACATCCGTGCCAGGTTCCTCAAGCTATATGGCAGGCGGTGTCGTATCTTATTCGCCGGAAGTGAAGAAGGCCGTTCTCGGAGTGAAGAATGAGACTGTCGGGAAATACGGCGTAGTATCTGAAGAGTGTGCGCGGGAGATGGCCGACGGTGTGAGAAGTCGTCTCTCCTCCGACTATGCCTTCTCGATTACAGGAGTTGCTGGGCCCGAGAGAAGCGAGGGAAAGGAGGTCGGGACGGTATGCTTCGCCTTCAGCGGAAAGGGAAGGGACACAGAAAGCGTCACCATCCGCTTCCCCTCCTGGGGGAGGGAAGGCATAAGACGAAGAAGCACAGTTGCGGCATTCATCCTCATGCGTTCCTTCATTCTCGGTGAAGACACACTTGATATTGTCTCGTCATGGAGGGTCTTCTGATATGAGATACACACAGAGAGAGGTCAACCTCCATACTCACACAAGGCTCTGCCATCACGGAAAGGGAATGCCTGCGGACTACCTCAAAAGTGCAGAAGACGGGGGCAATATAAAGGTGCTGGGTTTCAGCGAGCACGTGCCGCTTCCGGATCTGCGCTATCCGAAGGAACGTCTTTCATTCGATGATCTTCCCCTCTATATAAAGAGTGTCAGGGAACTCGAGAGCGACAGAATCAGAGTTCTTCTCGGCATGGAGTGCGACTGGGATTCTCAGTTTGCATCCTACTACAGGGACAAGGTCCTCGGAGAGTGGGGATGCGATTACATCATAGGTTCCGTGCACTATCTGGCGGATAGTGACGGCTCTATGAAGTACGTGGGAAAGCCCGCAAACAAGGGGCTCTTCTCCCTCTCGTCCTACGTTTCTCTCTATACGGAGATGCTTTCCTCCGGACTCTTTCTCTACGGCTGTCATCCCGATCTCTTCTTTTCTGTATTCCCCGACTGGAATGCGGAGACAAAGGCTGCATCAGAGGACATAATAGCCGCCGCGAAAGATAACGGCATGGCCCTTGAAATCAACGGCAACGGCTTCTGGAAGAAGAAGATGGTGCTTCCTGACGGCAGCGAACGCTTTCTCTATCCAGTAAGGGAGTTCTGGGAGAGAGCCCGGGACGAAGGCATAAAGATTGTCACGGCAAGCGACGCGCACCAAAGCGGCCGGGTCGACGGCTGGAAGGAAGCCGAAGACTTTGCCTCTCCCCTCGGTATAAGATGGGCGGAGTACGAACTCGGAAGTGACAGGAAAATCTCGATTGTTCCATAAGGGGAAGGCAGCACGCCTGAGAAGCGGTTGGTTTATTGCCTTTGCCTGTCCTTGAAAAAGCTTTGCCGTCTTCAGTGTGTTGACGGATTGGGTACACCTGAGGCGTGAAAATCCTTCCCGGACTATCGGTACTCCTCCGTATTGAAGAAGTTTAATTGACGCTCTCTTCAGAAGTTATTTCCTCCATGTTGACAAAGACTGAAATCACTGTTTACAATTCGCTTGATAATAAAGTGAACGGCACGGTGCTGTTCGGTCAAAGAATCAGTTATTCAGAATTATTTTCATAGTAATAGCAGACTTAATATAAATACAGAGGTATGAATGTCATCAGACATCATCAATGAAGGTGAAGCTAAAGTTGAGGCTTCCCAGGTTGAAGAGAAAAAGAAGGTCACTGTCAAAGTCCCAGTAAAGAGAAGAATTTCCGTAAAGAAGAAAGCTGCCGGGGAACCGGCTGTGGAGGCAGAAGTCACGCCAGCGCCTCTTGAAGTACCGACGTCAGAGGCAGAAGTTCCAGCCTCAGAGCCGGCACACGCAAAGAAAGCAGTACATAACAAGCCTAAGAAGGAGGGCTCCACAAGAGGCCGGAAGAAAAAGACTCCTGAAGAGGAACTTCCTCTCTTTGCCGCAGTTGACGAGACTCCATCTCCTGCCGGAGAGAGCGTGAAGGCTGAGCCGGTCCAGACCGAGGAAGTGAAGACAGAAGAAAAGGCGGCAGAACCGGCAGAAGTGAAGGCAGAAGTGAAGGCTGAAGAGACAGCGGAGAACGGCGGGGAGAAGGATGCAGAAGAAAAGGCCGACGCATCCGAGAACGGCGACAAGATCCAGTTCCAGAGAAGAGACAAGTTTTCCAAGAAGGACAAGTTCAAGAACAAGAAGGAGAGAAGACCCCAGGAGGAGATTCCCCCCGAGATTAATCTCGACGAACATCCCGATGCGCCGCAACTCTTTGTCTCCGTACTTACCGCACAGTCCCTCGAAGCTATAAGAGAGAAGGCCAAGGAAGCGGGCATGACAGAGGAGGCCATTCTCGACTGCCGCAAGCAGGAGCTTATCATAAGGATATTGAGGAACCATTCCCAGAACGGCGGGGCGATCATGGTCGAGGGAGTTCTCGAAACCATGAATGACGGCTACGGCTACATAAGATACGCCGTAAACAACTACCTTGCGGGTTCCGACGACGTCTACGTATCTTCACAGACAATAAAGAGCACGGGACTAAAGACAGGAGACACTGTGCTGGCACAGATCCGCGCTCCCCGCGAGAACGAGAAGTATTCATCTGTTGTGAGAGTGATGAAGGTCAACGGCGAAGAGCCCAGGATGGCGAAGATCCGCGCCCCCTTCGATTCTCTGACGCCGCTCTTCCCCGACGAGGCTCTTAACCTCGAGATAGTGCAGGAAGGGAAGAAGTCGGATCTCTCTACACGTGTCGTCGATCTTTTCTGTCCCATCGGAAAGGGACAGAGGTCCCTTATCGTGGCACCGCCGCGTACAGGTAAGACAGTCCTCATGCAGAAGATAGCCAACGCCATCAGCCACAACCATCCCGAGGTCATCCTCATGGTCCTCCTTGTGGACGAAAGGCCGGAGGAAGTTACGGACATGAGACGGAACGTCAATGCCGAGGTCGTCGCATCGACCTTCGACGAGCAGGCGACGCACCATGTTCAGGTTGCAGAGATGGTCATCGAGAAGGCGAAGAGACTTGTCGAGTACAAGAAGGATGTCGTCATCCTCCTCGATTCCATCACCAGACTGGCGCGCGCCTACAACCAGACGGTTCCTGCATCGGGCAAGATCCTCTCCGGAGGTGTCGACTCCAATGCCCTTCATAAGCCAAAGAGATTCTTCGGCGCCGCGAGAAACATCGAGAACGGCGGAAGCCTTACGATAATATCGACAGCGCTCATCGAAACGGGCTCGAGAATGGACGAAGTCATCTTCGAGGAGTTCAAGGGAACGGGAAACAACGAAATCGTTCTCGACAGGAAGATGGCAGACAACAGGAAGTTCCCGGCTATCAACATAAAGAAGAGCGGCACGAGAAGGGACGACCTTCTCCTCGACGAGGCGACACTGGCAAGGGTATTCCTCCTCCGCTCCTCCTTCGGCAACCTTGATGATATCGACATGTCGGTCGACATCATTGACAAAATGGGCAAAACGAACAACAATAGGGAGTTCCTGAATTCGATGAATACATCTCAGAGGAATTAGGAAATAAGAAGAAATTCCTTGTCTGTGAAAGCAGACAAAGCATATAAGGAGACAATATCATGAAAAAGGGAATCCACCCCAATTACGAGTTAAGGGAAATCCGCTGCTCTTGCGGCAACGTCATCAAGACAAAGACGACGGCAAAGAATCTGAACGTTGAAATCTGTTCGGCATGCCACCCGTTCTTCACAGGCACACAGAAGCTTGTCGACACAACAGGAAGAGTCGAGAGATTCAACAGGAGATACGGAAGAACATCAAACTGAGTCTGATCATTCCGATTACGAGCCGCAGAGAGATCTGCGGTTTTTCTTTGCATCAATTGAGCAGGAACACCATTCCCCGGGCTCCGGAAAGGGGGAGTGTGTAATAAAGTGTTGAATAAAGTGTGTAATAAGTGTGTAATAAAAAAGCAGAAAATGTTGTAGAAGTGTGTAATACATATTGGCTTATCCGCTTTTTTTAAGCCTTTTATACACCTCCTGGGACTTCAAAAACAGAGAGTGTATAATAAAGTGTGCTATAAAGTGTAGTATAAGTGTATAAAAGAAACGTGTAAAATGTTGAATAAGTGTGTAATAAACAGTATCATGTCTGCATGAAGGTTAATATAGATTTCCCGGTTGAGTCTGAGTTTTATGAGTTTAAGACCTCCCTTTCCGAACTGGATAAAGGCATAGAAGCAATTGCCGCCATGTTGAACAAACACTCAAGGGCAGACGTGTACTACGGTGTTGCAAACAACGGAGAGGTAATCGGCCTCAAGGATCAGATCGGTGCCGAGACAATCAAGAAAGTCGAAACAAGAATAGCGGAGATTCTCAAACCTGCTGTTGTACCGGTCATCGTCGTAGAGGACTATGGTACTTTGAAGGTCATCCATGTCAGTGCGAAAGGGAACCGTAAACCTTATTCATGCTCCGGTGATTATCGGATCAGGGTAGGCAGTTCAAACAAGAAGATAGATCCTGAACTTCTCGGCGAGCTCTTCTTTGATTCCGAGTCCTCTTCTCTCGAGTCGATAGAGTGCATAAACCAGAATCTGACCTTCAATACACTTAAATACTATTTCATGAAGAACGGCCTCACCATAAATGAAGACAATTTCTACAGAAATGCGGGCCTCGTCGTCAACGGCCGTTTCAACATGCTCGCCGAGCTTCTTGCCGACGAGAACGGAACGTCGATCAAGGTTGTCCGTTTCTCAGGTCTTGATAAGACAAAAATGCTTTCACGTAATGAATACGGGTATAAATGCCTTATAAGTGCTATGAAGGAGGCGGGAGACTATGTCGTTTCTCTCAATGAAACCCGGGTAGATATCGAATCGGGGCTTGAAAGAAAGGAGACAAAGCTCTTTGACACACATGTCTTCGAGGAGGCATGGTCCAATGCCTGCATTCACAACAAGTGGGTCAGAAATGTTCCTCCTGCCGTTTATATCTTCGATGACAGAATCGAGATCATATCCACAGGAGGTCTTCCTTACGGTTATACGGAAGATGATTTCTACAGCGGAGTCTCCCGTCCGGTGAATTCCGGACTATTCAAGATTATGGGCCAGCTTAATATGATAGAGCAGACTGGACACGGCAATCTTGTGATTGTCGACAGATACGGCAAGGGAGCATTCAGTATAAGGGAGAATTACATCACGGTCACAATACCTTTTGCATTCACGCCTTCCATGAAGCAGGTCGATGTCACAGGATTGTCTCCCGCCGAGACAAGGGTCCTGACGGCATTGAAAGACAATCCGACATTTACAATGAAGGACCTCGCCGTTTTCTGCGGACTTGGAACAACGAGGGTGGGACAGATTACCAGGAAGCTGAAAGAAATAGGAAAACTCGATAGAGTCGGCTCGAGGAAGGACGGCTACTGGAAAGTCAAATAGCAGGAGAAAACAGACGTCCCCTTACGTTTTTGCCAGTTCCACATGTAAAAAAAGTTGAAAAACAACAAATTCGGGGTTAATCTAGATACTGTAAGGGATGTGGAAATGGGGATTGGTTCAGATAACTCCAATATATATAACAAGTTAACTATAGGGGGGGGGTATTACTCTCCGTCTTCTGACACACCTCTAACCACATCAATCAGAAAGAGACCGGCCATAAGAGCAAAGAGAGCTCTTGTGCTCTGCCTCCTTTTTTTGTCGGCCGTAGTCTCCCTCTATTCATCACAGATTGCATGGTCATGGAAGAATCCCGGAAAGAATGTGGGGTATTACCGCTATCAGCTGAACGGCGAGAATGAGAAACGGTGGACAGTCATCGACGGCAGCATTGAAAACATAATCCTTCCCTCA